>DATLZI010000177.1:0-2248 GCA_035574075.1 bacterium
GCCGCTTCTATCCCCGTTCCGCTCAGAACCGCCAGTCGTTCAGCGCCGAGAGCAGCGCGACGACGTTGTTCACGGCGTGCACGAGCATCGCCGGCAGCAGCGAGCCCGTGCGCTCGTAGAGCAGGGCGAGGATCAGGCCGAGCGCGAAGATGGGCAGGAAGTGCACGATCTGGTTGTGCACGGCGGCGAAGAAGAGCGCGGAGAGCAGCGCCGCCGCCGCCACCCCCCAGCGGCGCAGCGCGCCGTAGACGAAGCCCCGGAAGAACAGCTCCTCCGCCACAGGCACCAGCGCGCAGACGAGGAGGAAGACCAACACCAGGTCGGCGACGGCCAGCGGCCCTTTCAGGATCGCTGTGAGCACGTCCGCGAGGTGCTCCTGCTCGGCCATCGCCGCCGCGCGATCCCGACCCGCGACGAAGCCGATGAGGTAGATCGCCAGCCGCTCCAGCAGCACGCTGAGCGCGATCGAGACCGCTCCTGCGGCGAGCCCGAGCCCCGTCCACAGGGGCCAGCGCTCGAAGCGCAGCCCCACCGCCGACCGCGGCAGGCCGTACCGCCGGCGGACGATGTACAGCGGCAGGACCAGGAAGATCGCGGCCTGCGCCACGACCACCGCCGCCACCACCGGCAGCGACGGCGTCGCGCCGATGTCGAGGACCGCCAGCACGGTGGGGAGCCCCAGCGTGAAGACGACGGCGACGCCCACGACCTCGCCCAGGCCCCAGACTGGCGGAGCGGGCTCGAAAGCGATGGCCGATCCGCAGTGGCCGCAGGCGGCGCGGTGGGCCAGCGTCTGCCGGCCGCAGGCCGGACAGCGCACCAGCCGGCCCGCGGGACGCGCCGCGATCAGGTACATCGGCAGGAAGATCGGCAGGGCGACGGTCGTGCCGATCCACCAGGCGACGCGCTCCCAGGCCGGCGCGTCGGCGCGCCAGCGATAGTCGACGAGGATCCAGGTCGCGGCCAGCGCGGAGACGACGAAGAAGACGATGATCTCGAGGGAGAACGGCACCTGGCATGCTTCGTCGGACGCGAACAGCCCTCCTTGCGACCCGCCAGGGCCGGCAAGGGATGGGTCCGCGCTCCGGCGAAGTCAGCACAGCACGCGGATCCCCGGAGGTCGGCATGCCCCACGTCTCGTTCTACCGGAAGTGGCGCCCGCAGACGTTCGAAGCGCTGATCGGGCAGGAGCGCGTCACGCGCACCCTGCAGAACGCGATTCGCGCCAATCGCGTGGTCCACGCCTACCTCTTCGCCGGCCACCGGGGCACGGGGAAGACGACGACGGCGCGGATCCTGGCCAAGGCCCTGAACTGCCAGGCCGGTCCGACCCCCGAGCCCGATAACACCTGCCCGAACTGCCAGGCGATCAGCGGCGGCTACGCCGTGGACGTCATCGAGATCGACGCCGCCAGCAACCGGGGCATCGAAGAGGTCCGCGAGCTGCGCGATCGCATCCGCCTCGCGCCAACGGAAGGCCGCTACAAGGTGTACATCATCGACGAGGCCCACATGCTGACCACGGAGGCGGCGAACGCCCTGCTCAAGACGCTGGAGGAGCCGCCCGCCCACGCCGTCCTCATCCTGGTCACGACGGAGCCGCACCGCCTGCCGCCGACGATCCTCTCCCGCTGCCAGCGCTTCGACTTCCGGCGCGTCTCGCAGCGCGAGATCGTAGCGCGCCTGCGCACGATCGCCGCGACGGAGGGGTTCCAGATCGAGGACGCGGCGCTGACGCTGATCGCCGCCGCGGCCGATGGGTCGGTGCGCGACGCGGAGTCCATCCTCGACCAGCTCGTCTCCTACACCGAGGGACCGATCGGCGTGGCCGACGTGCAGGCCGTGCTCGGCATCCTGTCCGCGGACGTGGCCCTGCGCCTCGGCGAGGCGCTGCTGGCGCGCGACGCCGCGGCCGCCCTGGCGCTGGCCGGCCAGGTGATCGACGAGGGCAAGGATATCCGCCAGGTGCTGCGCACGCTCCTCGATCATTTCCGCGACCTGCTCGTGCTCAAGGTGGGCGCGGCGGCCGATCTCCTCGACACCACCGCGGAGCGGCTGCACGCCCTCCACGCCCAGGCCGCCTCCGTGGAGCTCGAGGAGATCCTGCGCGCCCTGAGCATCCTCGCCGCGGCGGAGTCGGAGGTGCGCTGGAGTCCCCAGATGCGCCTCCTGCTGGAGATCGCCTTGCTGCGCGTCTGCCGGCCGGAGATGGATCCCACGGCGGAGGGACTGCGGGCGCGCCTGGCGG
>DATLZI010000178.1:0-8036 GCA_035574075.1 bacterium
GCGTTCGCCGAGGACCAGCGCCTCCGCCACTGCCTCGATCGTCAGGCCCACGATCACCTGGTTCAGCACCTTGACGAGATGGCCCGCGCCCGGCCCGCCGACATGCACGACGCTGCCGAGCGCTTGAAGCACCGGCCGCGCGCGGGCTACGGCCTCCGCCGCGCCGCCGGCCATGATCGCGAGCGTCCCCGCCGCGGCGCCTTCCGGCCCGCCGGAGACCGGCGCGTCAACCCAGTCGATCCCCCGGGCAGCCAGGCGTGCGGCGTGTTCCTTGGAGCGCCGGGGATCCGAGCTGCCCATGTCGAGCACCAGCTGGCCGGGCCGCAGGAGAGGCTCCAGCCGGGCCAGGACGGCGTCCACGGCGTCGGAGTCGGCCAGCATCAGCAGCGCGACGTCGCTGGTCGCCGCCTCCTCCCATGAGGCGCACAGCGGGATGCCTTCCACGAGGCGTGGGTCGAGTCGGCTGCGATTCCAGCCCCGCGCGGCGAACCCCCGGGCCAGGAGCGTGCGCGCCAGCGGACGTCCCATCAGGCCAAGTCCAAAGACCGTGATCGTTGTCATAGGGCGGGAAATTCGGCAGGAGGCGCGCGCCCCCCCGTCTGGTCCGACGGAAACTCACGGGGAGCGATCGGGATGCAGACCGATCCGCTCGGTCTCGATCCGCACCTCACGGCCGCGTCGGCGACGCGCACCATGAGGGAGAACGTCTGCGACACGCTGATCATGGTCAGCGCGGACGGGCGCTACGTGCCGGGGTGGCGGCGCGCAACCAGTCGGCGATCGACCAGCGGGAGATCGTGGATACCGCGCTCTGTTGCGTGGGCGGCGTCGTCGCCAGGGGTTGCGCGGCGGGCGTTAGCGGGCGGCCTCGGCGAGGACGAGCTCCAGGCGCCGGTTCACGGCGTTGAGGATCGTCTTCGCCGCGGTGAGCGGGGGGTGGTGCTCCAGACGCGCGATCCCGGGGAGCCGCTGCTCGTCGGTGGGGGTGATGAAGAGCACGTTGGCCCACACCGCCACCTCGGTCGCGGAGGACACCGGCTGGATGTTCTCGAGCACGATCCCGTACCCGGTCGGCAGGAACTCGGTCACCGCGCGGACCGTCGCTTCCGCGGCCAGGGCCAGGTACTGGTCCGGGATGTTCCGGCCCACGGCTTTGCCCGCAGCCCGCCGGTCTCCCAGGGCCAGCTCCACGATGGCGGTGGCGGTGAATCCCGCCGTCTCGATCTCTGCCTTTTTCAAGACGACGCGCGCCGCCGGGGATCGAACCGCCGGCCGCGGATCCAGCGGCGCTGCGGCCTCCGCATGCTGGGGCTGGACCTGGACCTGCGCCGGGAGTGAAGATGGGGGAGGCGCGGGCGCGGGCTCTATCCCCGTCAGGATGGGCCTGAGGTGCGGAACCTCCTTGCCCAGCTGCTGCGCGCCGGCGGAGGAGTCGGAGAGGTAGACGGCCATCGCGTCGTCCGCCACCGGATCGAGGACCACGACCTCTCCCGACAGGAACTCCACGACGATCCCCTTCACGTCGCCCTTGCGCAGCGGCGCGGCCCGGGTGCGGGCCGCGTTCATGGCGGAGGCGGCGGAGGCGGCGATCTCGTCGACGTCGAGGGTCTTCGAGGCGATCACCGCGTCGATGACCAGGCCGTCGCCGCTGGCCAGCAGGAAGTTGCGGACGCCGCTGCGGGCCAGACGCTCCAGCGCGTTCGGGTCTTCTCGCAGCGCCTGAAAGGCGTGCATCCCTTTGGTCTCGCTGCCGGCCACGAGCATCCCGATGGCGGTCCCTTCTTCCCTCAACCTTCCAACAACTGGTAGAAGCAATTCCCGTACCAGCCCCCGGTTCAGACCCGGCGGGCGGTCGCGGGCGGCCTCCGCGGAAAGCCCCGGCCCGCGCTCACCGTTCTGGTCGATCCAGCTGCTCGCGCAGCCATGCCGCGACGTCCGCCAGGCTCTCCTCGGTCACCTCGTGACCCATCGGGTACTCCCGGTAGGTGAGGCGCACCGGCAGGGCTGCCAGGAAGTCGCGGATCGCCCGGCCATGGTGGACGGGAAGAACCTGGTCGGCGGTGCCGTGGATGACGAGCACCGGCACATCCCGCAGCCGCTCCGGAGGGACCACCAGCGGCCGGACCTCTGGAAGGAGGCGGCCGCTCATGGCCACGACCCCGGCCAGCAGGTCGGGGCGCGTCAGCAGGACACTCAGGCTCATGATGGCGCCCTGGCTGAACCCCAGGAGGAAGACCCGTCGCGGATCGGTCCCGTAGGCGGGGGCGAGTTCCTCGATGAAGCGGATCAGGAGCTGCCGGCTGTGCTCGGCCTGCTCGGGGTTGATGACGGGGTGGTAGGGGTCGAGACGGACCTCGAACCAGCCGTACATCCCCGGTCCCAGGACCAGCGGGGCGCGCGCGCTGACGATGAAGAAGCGTGGGTCGAGGTAGGGGGCCAGTCCCATGAGGTCGCCCTCGTGGCTGCCGACCCCGTGCAGGAGCAGCAGCAGGGGCGGAGGGCCGGCGGACGGAGCGAGCGGAGGACGGTTCAGGTGGACGAGCGAGAGAGCCTTCATCGGCGGATTCACCTGTCTCCTCTTCGGCCTCCGATCGGCCGCAGCCCTGCCGGCCGGCAGGGGAGCCTGCTGGCGCGTCGAACCGGGTCCGCCGGAGATCGCGTAGGTCTGCGACCGCATTCCCGACCGTGAGCGAGCAGCGTCCCTGGATCGGCCGAGCCCTTCGGCGCCGTGAAGACAGGCGTTTCATCCGCGGCGAAGGGCAGTACGTGGGCGACATCGTGCTGCCGCGGATGGCGCATGCCGTCTTCGTGCGCAGCCCGCACGCCCACGCCGCGCTGCGGCACCTCGATCTCTCCGCCGCCCGCGCCATCCCCGGCGTCCTGGGCGTCTTCGCCAGCGCCGATCTGGGCGGCCGGCTGCGCCCGCTGCCGGCCAACGTGGTCGAGGGCGCGACCGTGGTCCAGGTGCCCCATCCGCCGCTGGCTGAGGGCCGGGTGCGCTACGTCGGCGAGCCGGTGGCCCTCGTCGTAGCCGAGACGCCGGAAGGAGCCGCCGATGCGGCGGAGCGGGTGGCGGTGGAGTACGATCCGCTCCCCGCCGTGGTGGATCCCCGGGCAGCGCTGGCCAGCTCCGTCCGACTGCACGATGCCGCGCCCGACAACGTGGTGCTGCGCTGGTCGCGCGCGGGCGGCGATCCTGCAGGGGCCTTCGCCGCGGCCGCCCATCGCGTCGCCCAGTCGTTCCACATCCCGCGGCTGGCGGCGGCGCCGATCGAAGGGCGCGGCGCGGTCGTGGCCTACGATCCGGGCACGGACCGGCTCACCGTCTGGTGCTCGATGCAGGATCCGCACCGCCCCCTCCAGCACCTCAGCCGCATGCTCGGCCGTCCGGAAGACCGCATCCGCGTCATCGTGCCGGATGTTGGCGGGGCCTTCGGCAGCAAGGGCAGCCTGCCGGTGGAAATTGCGGTGCTGGCGGATGTCGCGATGCGCCTCCGCCGGCCGCTGCGCTGGGTGGAGGGACGGCGCGACAACCTCCTCGGCTCGTACCAGGGGCGCGGCCTCGACGCCGATGTCGCGCTGGCGCTCGATCGCGATGGGCGCATCCTCGCCGTGCGCGCGACGCTGATCGCCGACCTGGGCGCCTACCTCTTGCCGCCGACGCCGGTGCCGCCGCTCACTTCGGCGATGCTGCTCGTCGGCGCGTACGCCATCCCGCACGCGGCCGTCGAGGTGGTGGGGGTGGCGACCAACAAGGTGCCCACCGGTCCCTACCGGGGCGCCGGCCGGCCGGAGGCGGCCTACCTCATCGAGCGCATGGTCGACCTGGCTGCCCGCGAGCTCGGGTACGATCCCGTTGAGCTGCGCCGGCGCAACGTCATCCCGCCGGAGCGCCTGCCCTATCGCACCCCGCTGGGGTTCACCTACGATTCCGGCCACTACGCCGCCGCCCTCGACCGTGCCTGCCAGGTCGTCGACTACACAGGGCAGCGGGCGGAGCAGGCCCGGGCGCGGGAGGCTGGTCGGCTGCGCGGGATCGGCGTGGCCCTCTACGTGGAGCGCGCCGGTAGCCAGCTGTGGGAGAGCGCCTCGGCGGCGGTGGCGCCCTCCGGCCGCGTCACCGTGCGCCCGGGCTCGAACCCGCACGGCCAGGGGCACGAGACGACCTTCGCGCAGATCGCCGCCGATGTGCTGGGCGTCGACCCCGATGCGGTAACGGTGGAGCACGGCGACTCCGCCGTCGTTCCCCGCGGCGTGGGCACCTTCGGCAGCCGCTCCACGACCGTCGGCGGGTCGGCGGTGGTCGTCGCCCTGGAACAGATCCGGGCGAAGGCGGCGGCGATCGCCGCCCACCTGCTGGAGGCCTCGCCCGGCGACCTTGAGTGGGGCGGCGGGCACTTCCACGTGCGGGGGGCACCCCAGCGGCGGGTGAGCTTCGCCGAGGTCGCCGCCGCGGCGTACCAGCCCGGGCGGCTGCCGGCGGGGCTGGAGATGGGGCTGCAGGCGGCAGCGGTCTTCACCCTCCCCGGGCCGGTCTTCCCCTACGGGGCCTACGCCGCCGTCGTGGAGATCGATCCGGAAACCGGCCGGGTGGATGTGGTGCGCCTCGTCGCGGTGGACGACGCCGGGCGCATCGTCAATCCCCTGCTGGCCGAGGGGCAGGTGATCGGCGCGGTGGTGCAGGGACTGGGGCAGAGCCTGAGCGAGGCTGTCGTCTACGGCGAGGACGGCCAGATGCTCACGGCATCCTTCACGGAGTATGCGCTGCCCCGGGCCGCCGACGCGCCCCCGCTGCACAGCGAGTTCCAGGAGACGCCCTCGCCGCTCAACCCGCTGGGGGCGAAGGGTATCGGAGAGGCAGGCACCATCGCCGCGCCGGCGGCGATCGCCAACGCTGTGCTGGACGCGCTCGCCCCGCTCGGCGTCCGCCATCTGGACTTCCCGTTCACCCCGCCGCGGATCTGGAAGGTGATCAGCCAGCCGTGAGCGCCTACGCGATCCTGAAGTTCGTCCATGTCCTGCTCGCCATCACGGCCGTGGGCGCCAACATCACCTACGGGGTCTGGCTGGCCCGAGCGGCGCGCGAGCGCGCGCACCTCGAGCACGTCCTGCGCGGGGTGCAGGTCCTCGATGACCGCCTGGCCACGCCCGCCTACGCGCTGCTGTTCGTCACGGGCGCGGCGCTGGTGTACGTGGGCGAGACCCGCTGGACCACGCCTTGGTTGCTCACCGCGCTGGTGCTGTACGCCGCCGTCGTCGTCCTCGGCCTGGTCGGCTACACGCCGACGCTCCGCCGGCAGATCGGCGCGCTCCGGACTGCCGGGCCCGACGCCCCGGCCTACCTGGAAGCGGCGCGCCGCGCGCGGCGCATCGGCCTCGCCGTGGCGGTCCTGGTCACCGTAATCGTCTTCCTCATGGTGGCCAAGCCGGCGCTGTGGTGACCTACTTCGGCTCCCGCTCCACCTCCAGCGTGTAGTCGCTGGCCACGGCGGCCAGGGCGCCGATCGCCGCGAGCAGCGGCGCGACCAGCACACCGACCGCGGCGATCGTCAGCGGCACCTCCATGATCGTGCGCTCTCCCTGGCGGATGACCAGCCGCCGGACGTTGCCTTCGTGGATCAGCTGCTTGACGGTCTCGAACAGCGTGTCCGCGGTCACCTTGATCCGCTCTCGGACGGGCTCGGTCATCTCCGGTCCTCCCTCGGCGATCCGCCGCTGCGTCCTCTTCCACCCAACCGCCATCCGTCCCCGCCATCCATCCTCAGCCTGATTCCACGGCATCGAGCGTCTCTGTTATGCTGGCAGAGGGATCCCATCGAGGAGGACGGTCACATGATGCAACGCCCGTCCGTGGCCGGCGTGGTGCTCATCGTGTTGGGCGCGCTGTTCCTGGTGGCGCAGTGGATGGGCGTGGGCGGCGAGGGTGTCGTGGCGCTGATCGGCATCGCCTTCCTCACCGCCTACTTCCTCACGCGCCACTACGGGTTCCTGGTCCCCGGCGGGATCATGACGGGCCTCGGGATCGGCATCATCTACGCGCAGCGGCTCCAGGTGCAGGGCGCCCCGGTGTTCCTCGGGCTGGGCCTGGGTTTCATCGCCGTCTTCCTCCTCGGCCGCCTGCGGGGCCGCTGGGCGGCCGATTGGTGGCCGCTGATCCCCGGCGGGATCCTGGCCGCGATCGGGCTGTTGCTGGCTGCCGATCAGGCCGGGCTGCTCAGGATGGTGGGGCGCTGGTGGCCGCTCGTCCCCATCGCGCTCGGCATCGGGCTGCTCACCCGGCGGCGGGCGCTTCCCCACGGCCGCCGTCATCCTCATCGGCCTCGGCGCGGCGTTCCTCCTGGAGGACGTGCTGGGCGGGGATGCCTTTCCGGCGCTGATCCTGATCGTCGTCGGCGTTGCGCTGGTGTTGCGCGATCGGGCGCGCCGATGACGGGGCGGGAGGGCGAGGGGAAATCGCACGTACGCAGACAGGAGGTGTGAGGCGATGGCGCAGCTCCGCAAGAGTGCTCGGAACCGCATGGTGTTCGGCGTGGCCGGCGGGCTCGCCGAGTACTTCCGGGTGGATCCGGCGATCATCCGCGCGCTGTTCATCCTGGCCGCGTTCGCCAGCGGCGTCGGCGTGTTGATCTACCTTGTGCTCGCGCTGCTCATGGCGCGGCCGGAGAGCATCGCGGTGCAGCCCCTGGATGCTGTGAAGGAGAACCTGCGCACCGCGCCGCGGGAGGCGATCACGGCGGCGCGCCGCCTGGTGCACGTCCTGCGGGGCGAGACGATGCCGGCGGCGGACTCGCCCCCGCCGGCGGACACCGACAGCGAGGGCACCGTCGCGCGGTAGGGCCGCGCGGGCGTACGTCGCGCTCGCCGACGCCGTCCTGGTCCGGCTCCTGCGCCGCAGGGGAGGTCTGCCCGCCGGCGGAACTAGCAGGGGATGGACGTCGCGATCATGATCGAGGGCCAGAACGGCCTAACCTGGCCGCGCTGGCAGCGCATCGCCCCGCTCGTCGAGGGGCTCGGGTTCGCTGGTCTGTACCGGTCGGATCACTTCACCAACGCCGCCCCGCCCGACCGGGAGTCGCTCGAGCTGTGGACCTCGCTCACCTGGCTGGCCACGCACACGCGACGCATCGCATTCGGCCCGCTGGTCACCCCCTGTTCGTTCCGCCATCCGGTGATGACGGCGCGCATGGCCGTCGCGGTGGACGAACTGTCCGGCGGCCGTCTCGTCCTGGGGCTCGGCGCGGGGTGGCAGGAGCGCGAGCACACGAACTACGGCTTCGAGCTGCTCGACCTGCGGTCGCGCCTGGACCGCTTCGAGGAGTCGCTGCAAATCATCAGCGCGCTGTTCGCTTCCGACGAGCCGCTGACGTTTTCGGGTACCTACTGGAGGCTGCGCGAGGCGGTGTTGCGGCCCCGCCCGCGACCGGGCGGCCCACCCCTGTTGGTGGGGGGGAACGGTCCCCGGCGCACGCTGCCGCTGGCCGCGCGCTACGCCGCGGAGTGGAACGGCACCGCGCAGTCCCCGGAAGGGTTCGCCCGGCTCACCGCGCGCCTGGAAGCGCTGCTGGCCCGCGCCGGGCGTCCCCCAGGGGCGGTGCGCCGCTCGGTGATGGTCGGGGTGGTGTTTGGCCGGACGCCGGCCGAGGTCGCTGACCGGCTGGCCCGACGGGGGCGGTCTCGCCACGAACTGCGGGCCAGGGGAGTGCTGGTCGGCGTGGCCGAGGAGATCGTCGAGCAGCTCCGCGCGCTGGAGGCCGCCGGGGCGCAGCAGGTGATGCTGCAGTGGCTCGATCTGGACGACCTCGACGGCCTGCGGGCTCTGGCTGAAGGGGTCCTGCCGCATGTCTGAGCTGTTCGGGATCGCTCTCACCTGGTGGCTGATCAGCCTCTCCGGCGTGCTGATGCCCGGCCCGGTCTCGGCCATGGCGGTGTCTGAAGGCGCGCGCCGCGGAGCGATCGCCGGCCCGCTGATCACCATCGGCCACGTCGCCGTCGAGGTGGCGATGCTCGGCGTGCTGGCGGTCGGCCTGGGCCAGGCG
>DATLZI010000179.1:0-3357 GCA_035574075.1 bacterium
GCATGCGGCTGGACCTGGGCGGCGGCCTGACCGCCGAGGTGTTGCTGCCCGACGAGCCGTTGCTCCTCGGCGCGGGCTCGGACCCCAACCTCAACTCGGTCGTCGTGCGCGTGACCTACCGCCGGGTCAGCGCGCTCTTCACGGGAGACATGGAAGCGCTGAACGAGGCACAGCTGCTGACCTGGGGCGACGATCTGCGCAGCGCCGTGCTCAAGGTGGCGCACCACGGCAGCGACACGGGCACGACCGCCGCCTTCGTCGCGACGGTGCGGCCGGTCGTCGCCGTGGTATCCGTGGGCGCCCTCAACCCCTTCGGCCACCCTCATCGCCGCACGCTCGACGTCCTGGAGGAGTGGGGCGCGGCGATCTACCGCACCGACCGCGACGGCGCGATCACTGTGCGCACGGACGGGCAGCGCCTGGCCGTGCGCCCGGCGCGGTCGTGGCGATGACCGCCGGCCGGGCCCACGTCTACCTGCTCCTGGGCGAGGAGGATCTGCTCGCCGATCAGGCGCTGGCCGCGCTCCTCGACCGGTTGGTCCCGCCGGCGGAGCGGGACCTCAACCTCGACGTGGTGCGCGCCGATGAGGTGCCGATGACCGATCTCATCACCCTGCTCGACACGCTGCCGTTCTTCGGTCAGCGCCGCGCCGTGGTCGTGAAGGACGCCGACCTGTGGAAGCCGTCCGACCAGGAGCGGCTCGCCGAGTACCTGGAGCGGGGCGCGCCGCCCTCGGCGCTGATCCTCGTCGCCACGCAGCTCGATCGCCGCCGCCGGTTGTACGCGACGGTCCGTCGCCTGGGCGAGGTCCAGGAGTTCCCGCGCCTCACCGTCCGCCAGCTGCCGGCATGGATCACCGAGCGGGTGCGCCGGGAGGGGCGGCGCATCGATCCTGACGCGGTGGAGGCGTTGATCGCCCTGGCCGGCCCGGGCCTGCGGCAGCTGGCGCTGGAGCTGGAGAAACTGTTCGCGTACGTGGAGAGTCTGCAGCGCATCACCCGCCAGGACGTGGAGGCCGTCGTGGGCCAGCGCGCCCAGAGCACGATCTTCACGCTGGTGGACGCGATCGGCCGGCGCCAGGCGGGAGAGGCTCTGCGAGCGCTGGACGACATCCTCCGTGAGGAAGCCCCGCCCTACGTGTTGTTCATGATCGCGCGGCAGTTTCGCCTGCTGATGCGCGTCGCGACGCTGCGCGCCCGGCGCAAGCCCTTTAGCGTGATCCAGGATGCGGTGGGGCTGCCGCCCTACGTGGCCCGCAAGATCGTGGCGCAGGCGGACAACTTCCCGCCGGAGGTCTTCCCCGGGATCTTCGCCCGGCTGGTCGAGGCGGATCGGGCGATCAAGAGCGCCGGCCACAGCCGCCTGGCGCTCGAAACCCTGATCGCTGCCCTCTGCCAGGGGCAGCCCGCCTCGGCGGGGGCGCGATCCTGAGCGGTCAGGCGGCGCCGGTCGTGCCCGCGGCGCGGCGCAGGCGCGCCACCAGCCGCGACTTCCGCCGGGCGGCGGTGTTCTTGTGGATGATGCCGGCGGACGCGGCTTTGTCCAGCGCGGCGATCGCCGCTCTGAGCGCCTCCGGCGTGGTGGCCTGCTTGGCCAGCGTACGCAGGCGCGAGATCACCGCCCGGTTCTGCCGGGCGCGCTTCGCCGACTTACGCTGCTGCTTCAACGCCGACTTGGACCGCTTGGCCACCGCGACCCTCCTGGGATGATGGACGGAAAGCCGGAGGCTATCCTAGCACAGGGACGCGGGCCGGACAAGCAACGACCGTCGATCCCCGGCCGGCTGGCCCGGGCGGCTACGGTGATGGCCGGCGCGACGGTCCTCAGCCGGCTGCTCGGGCTGGTGCGGGAGATCGTTGCCGCCGCGCTGTTCGGGGCGACCAGCGCCAAGGCGGCGTACGTCGTCGCCTACTACGTGCCCTTCTTCATCCAGCGTCTGCTCCTCGGCGGGACGCTGAGCATCGTCTTCATCCCCACGATCAGCCGCTATCTGGCGCGGGGCGAGCATGACGAGGCGGCGCGGCTGGCCGCCAACCTCTTCACGCTGGTCCTGTTGATCGGGGGCGCGATGGTCGTCGCCGGCCAACTCCTCGCGCCCTGGCTGGTGCCCCTCGCCGCGCCGGGCTTCGCCGCGGAGCCTGGGCTGATCACCCTGGCCGTGCATCTGACCCGCGTCATCTTCCTGGCGATGGTCTTCCTCGCCCTGTCGGTGTACGTCACCGGCTTCCTGCAGGCCCACCAGTCGTTCACCGTGCCGGCCGCCGCGCCGCTGGTCTTCAACCTGGTGATCATCGGGGGCACGCTGCTGCTCGGCACGCGCTACGGGGTGATGGGTCTGGCTGTGAGCTGGGTGCTCGGTACGGCAGCGCAGCTCCTCGTGCAGCTGCCCGCGGCGCGGGCCCGCGGGCTGCGCTTCGGCCGTCCCGACCTGCGCCACCCGGCCGTGACGGGGCTGGGCCGGCTCGCCGTGCCGGCGATGCTCGGCCTGGCGGTGATCGAGATCAATGCCTACGTCGACCGGTTCTTCGCCTCGTTCATCCCCGCCGCCGCGTCCACGAACGCGGTCGCCGTGCTCGACTATGCGTACGAGGTGGTGCAGGCGCCGGCGGGCATCTTCGCCATCTCCATCGCCACGGCGATCTTCCCGCTGCTCTCCACCCACGCCGCCACCGGCGCCCGGGACGCCCTGCGCGGCGCGGCGATGCAGGCGCTGCGTACCCTGCTCGCCGTGATGCTCCCCATCGCCGCCTTCGCCGTGGTGCTGCGCGGGCCGCTGATCCAGGTGCTGTTCGAGCGCGGGATGTTCAACGCCGCCGCCACCGACGCCGTGGCCACCGCGATGGCCGCCTACGCCCTCGGGCTGCCGGCCATCGCCGCCTACTACGTGCTGACCCGCGCCTACTACGCCCTGCATGATATGCTGACCCCCGTGCGCGTGGGGCTGGGGATGATGGTCCTGAACGCCGTCCTGGACTATCTGTTGATGCGTCTGTGGGGCGCGCCGGGGATCGCGCTGGCCACCTCGGTCGTCGCCACGGCGAACAGCGTCGTGCTCCTGGCGCGCCTGCGCCCCCGCCTGGGCGGCATCGAGGGCCGCCGGACCGCCTGGACGGTCCTGCGGGTGTGCGGCGCCACGCTGGGCAGCGCCGCGGTGATGGCCGCTGTGGCCCGCGCCGCCAGCGGGTTGCCGGCGCTGGCCGTGGGCGGGGCGGCGGGCGCGGCAGCCTATCTCCTGCTGGCCCGCACGCTCGGCATGGAGGAGCCGGCGCAGGCCTGGGGCATGATCGTGAAGGGGCGGACCGCCGCGCGTTGACACCCAGAAAGCGCGGGTGCTATCGTAGCGGCAGGCGCGGTTA
>DATLZI010000180.1:0-15104 GCA_035574075.1 bacterium
ACTCCCCGTGGGAATCCGTCGGCCGGCGGAATGGCCCTAGTTCGAAGCGGCCAGGTATCGGTCGATGGCGTCGGCCGCGCGGCGGCCGTCCGCCAGCGCGGTGACGACCAGATCGGCTCCACGCACGACGTCGCCGCCGGCGAAGACGCCGGAGACGGAGGTCATGCCCTGGGCATCCACCACGTACGTTCCGCCGGGCGTGACGGCCGGGCCGTCAGCAGACCGTACGGGACTGCCGTCGAAGCCAAAGGCCAGGATGACCAGGTCGGCCTCCAGTTCGGAGTGGCGGCCTTCGATGGGGATCGGCCGACGCCGCCCATGCGCGTCGGGCTCGCCGAGCGTCATGTGGATGAGCTCGATGCCGCGCACGCCGCCGGCGCCGTTGTCGAGGAAGCGCAGCGGTGCCTTCAGCCACTCGAAGACGACGCCTTCCTCCCGTGCCGCCTGCACCTCGCGCCGGCTGCCCGGCATGTTGGCTTCGTCGCGGCGGTAGACACAGGTCACGGACGCGGCGCCCAGCCGTCGCGCCGTGCGCAGGCAGTCCATCGCCGTATCGCCCCCGCCCAGGACCACGACGCGCTGCCCGGTGAGGTCGTCCGGCGGAGCGCCCTGATCGGGATTGTTCCGGATCAGGAAGGGCAGGGCGTCGACGATGCCCTGGAGGTGCATCCCCGGCAGCTCCCCTCGCTTGGGCGCGGTGGCGCCGGTGGCGAGGTAGATCGCGGCGTACCCGGCATCGCGCAGCTCTTCGAGCGTGACATCGGCGCCGACCGTCGTCCCGCAAACGAACTCCACGCCCAGGCGTTCGAGGTAGGCGATCCGGCGGTCCACCACCGCCTTGGCCAGCTTGAAGCCTGGGATACCATAGCGCAACAGCCCGCCGGGCTGCTGCGCCGCCTCGTACACCGTGACGCGGTGCCCCCGCCGGACCAGCTCCTCGGCGCAGGCCAACCCCGAGGGCCCCGATCCGACGATCGCCACGCGGTGCCCGCTCGGGGGCGCGAGCGGGGGCAGGGGGAGGCCTTCCGCGGCGATGGCGTATTCGTTGATGAACTTCTCGATCGCCCCGATCGCCACGGGCTGGTGCTTCACCCCGACGATGCAGGCGCCCTCGCAGAGGCGATCCTGCGGGCAGATCCGCCCGCAGATCTCCGGCATGGCGCTGGCGGCGCGGGAACGGTGCGCGGCCTCCACGAACTGCCCGGCCGCGGTCAGGGCCACCCAGTCCTTGATGGGATTGTGCAGCGGGCAGGCGCGGACGCAGGGCGGCTTGGCGCACTCCACGCAGCGGGATGCCTCGGCCTGGGCTTCTTCCGGCGTGTAGGTCAGGCTCACCTCGCAGAAGTCCCGCACGCGCTCGGCCGGCGGCCGCCGGCGCACGGGGACGGGCGGGAGCTTCAGGCGGTCGCGCTTCTCGACGTTGGCCATGGAGATCCTCCCCCGATGGGCTCGCTTCGCAGTATGCGGCCCTGCGCCGAGGGGCTGCATCGGGCGGGCGCGGGGTTCCGAATACGGCGGGGGCCTGATGGAGGCCCCTGCCTCCGATGCTAGGCTGGCTCTGGGTTGTTGATCTCGACCGTGAGGTGGACCATGACGCTGCGCGATGAGGCCCTCGAGTACCACGCCCGAGGCCGTCCCGGCAAGATCCAGATCGCGATCACCAAGCCCTGCGCCACCCAGCGGGACCTCTCTCTGGCCTACACCCCCGGCGTGGCGGAACCCGTGCGGGAGATCGCCGCCGATCCCCTCGAGGCGTACCGCTACACGGCGCGGGGCAACCTCGTCGCCGTGGTGAGCAACGGTACGGCCATTTTGGGTCTCGGCAACCTGGGCGCCCTGGCCAGCAAGCCGGTGATGGAGGGCAAGGGGCTGTTGTTCAAGCGGTTCGCCGACGTCGACGTCTTCGACATCGAGCTGAACACCACTGATCCAGATGAGATCGTCCGCATCGTCAAGGCCCTGGAGCCCACCTTCGGCGGCATCAACCTGGAGGACATCAAAGCCCCGGAGTGCTTTTACATCGAGGAGCGGCTCAAGGCCCTGCTGGACATCCCCGTCTTCCACGACGACCAGCACGGCACGGCGATCATCACCGGCGCGGCGTTGCTCAACTACGTGGAGCTGACCGGCAAGCGCCTGGCCGACCTGCGCGTCGTGATCAGCGGCGCGGGCGCCTCGGCCATCGCCACCGGGGAACTGTTCGTCAGGCTGGGCGTGCTCCGCGAGCACATCATGCTCGTGGACACCAAGGGCGTGGTGTACGCCGGGCGCACGGAGGGCATGAACCCCTACAAGGCCCGCTTCGCGCTGCCCACGGACCGGCGCACTCTGGCCGAGGCGATGCGCGGGGCCGACGTCTTCATCGGCCTCTCCGTGGCGAACATCGTCAGCCGGGAAATGGTGCAGTCCATGGCGCCGCAGCCCTTCGTCTGCGCCATGGCCAACCCCGACCCGGAGATCCCCTACGACGAGGCCAAAGCGGCGCGCCCCGATGCCTTCGTGGCCACGGGCCGGTCCGACTTCCCCAACCAGGTGAACAACGTCCTGGGCTTCCCGTTCATCTTCCGCGGCGCGCTCGACGTCCGGGCGCGGGCGATCAACGACGAGATGAAGATCGCCGCGTCGAAGGCCCTCGCCGCCCTGGCCCGCGAGGACGTGCCGGACGTCGTCCTGCGGGCCTACGGCCTCGAGCAGCTGAGCTTCGGTCCCGACTACCTCATCCCCAAGCCGATCGATCCGCGCGTGCCCCTCTGGGTGGCGCCGGCCGTGGCGGAAGCGGCGATGGCCACCGGCGTGGCGCGGCGTACCGTGGACCTCGCCGCCTACCGCGAGGAGCTGGCGCGGCGCCTGGTGCGGGGCCGGGAGGCGCTGAGCGTGGTCTTCGGCAAGGCCCGCAGCGCTCCGCGCCGGGTGGTCTTCTCGGAGGGCGAGGAGCCGAAGATCATCCGCGCCGCCGCGGAGCTGGTCCGCGAGGGGCTGGCCGTGCCCCTGCTGCTGGGGCGCGAGCCGGTGATCCGCACGCGGATGGAGGAGCTGCGAGTGAAGGCCCCGCTCGAGGTCATCAACCCTGAGACCTCGCCGAAGCTGGAGGCGTACGCCACGGCGCTCTTCGAGGCGCGTCAGCGCAAGGGCGTGACCCGCCGCGAGGCGCGGGCGCTGCTGCGCCAGCCCAACTACTTCGGGGCGATGATGGTCCGATCAGGGGACGCCGACGCGTTCGTCGCCGGACTGACCTACCACTACCCCGATGTCATCCGTCCGGCGCTGCAGGTCATCGGGCCGGAGCGGCCGGGCGCACGCGTCGCCGGCCTGTACCTGATGATCCAGGACGGCCGGGCCTACGTCATCGCCGACCCCACGGTGAACATCGATCCGACCGCGGAGGAGCTGGCGGACATCGCGATCATGGCCGCGGACAAGGCCCGGGAGTTCGACCTCACGCCGCGCATCGCGATGCTTTCCTTCAGCACCTTCGGGAGCACGCGCCATCCGCGCGCGGAGAAGGTGGCGCAGGCCGCCGCCCTGGTCAAGCAGCGCCGCCCGGACCTCATGGTGGACGGCGAGATGATGGCCGATGTCGCGCTCGACCCGGCCCTGCGGCATGCTGACTACCCGTTCAGCACGCTGGTCGGCGAAGCGAACGTGCTGGTCTTCCCGAGCCTGGAAGCGGCGAACACGGCCTACAAGCTGCTGGCGCGCCTGGGGGGCGCGACGGCGGTGGGGCCGATCCTGATGGGCATGGCCCGCCCGGTGCACGTCCTGAGCCGCGGCGCCGAAGTCGCGGACATCGTGAACATCGCGGCGATCGCCGTTGTCGACGCGCAGGAAGCGGTACGCCTGCGGCAGGCGACCGGACGGGACGCGGCCTGAGCGAGGTGCAGATCGTGATGGGTTCCCTGACAGCGAAGGCGATCATGACCACCCCGGTGGTCACGGTGCCACCGGAGCTGCCCGTGCGCGACGCAGCGCGCATCCTCGTCGAGCGACACATCAGCGGGGTGCCTGTGGTGGACGCCGCCGGGCAGCTGGTCGGTATCGTTACGGAGGCGGACCTGCTGTACAAAGAAGCCACGCCCAAACCTGCGGAGCCCTTGCTGCGCTGGTTCGGACGCTCGCTGTGGCTGGAGCGCCTGACGAGCGCCTACCGCAAGGCGGAAGGCCGCACCGTGGCCGAGGTGATGACCCACAACGTGGTCACGGCCACGGAGGATACCCCGGTGCACGAGCTCGCCGCGCGCATGGTGCGTTTCGGTGTGAACCGACTGCCGATCGTCCGCGACGGCGCCGTGGTGGGCATCGTCACCCGGGCCGACGTGCTGAAGGTCTTCCTGCGCACCGACCAGCAGCTCGAGGAGGACGCCCGCGCCCTCCTGCAGACGTTCCTGCTGCCCGGCGAGGAGGTTGGCGTCAGCGTGGCGCGCGGGGTGTTCACCCTGCGCGGGGTCGTCGCCTCGCCCGCCCGCCGTCAGGCCCTGCTCAACCGCCTGTGGGCGATCGACGGCGTGGTGGCGATCGACGACCACGACCTGCGCGAAAGCTCCCGGGAGTCCGCGGCGATGTGGGAGTGATCTTCCGCCGCCGCGGCGCCGTGGACGGCCCGGCCAGACGGCCGGGCCGTTCGCTTAGCGCATCTTCCAGTAGTGCGGCTGGTGGCACGTCGTGCAGGGCGTCCGGCTCTGCACCAGCGAGGCGTGGATCTTTGGCGTCGGCGCCTGGTGACAGGAGGCGCAGGCCACGATCGGCGCCGCCCGGTCGTGCGGCTTGTGACAGGTGCTGCAGGCCAGCGTCGTGTGCGCCCGTCCCTCCGGCCAGCCCGCCGTGCGCTTCACGGGCAAAGCCTGGTGGCAGCCCAGGCAGGTCTGCTGGGTCGGCCGCAGCGGGCTGTTCGGGCGGAGGAACTGGTGGCAGTCCACGCAGTGGAAGTCGGCCATCGCCTGGATCTTGATCGCCCGCGCGCCCACGGCCTGCGCCTCGTGACAGATGGCGCAGATCTGGGCGGGAGGCCTGAGGCGGTGGATCGCCGTGCTGTGACAGGTGACGCACTCGATCTGCCGCTCGATGGCGTGGACGGCGTGGCCGGCGGTCGTGGCCACCTGCTTCCAGGTGGGATCACCGCTGGCGTGGCACGAGGCGCAGCGCGTCGCGGGGACCTCAGCGTGCTTGCCGACCCGCTCGGGCCGGCGGACGACGAAGGTGATCACCTGCCGCGCCGACTCGACGACGCTTTGCTGGTGGCAGGCGTGGCAGTCCACCTTGCGGTGCTCGCTGCTGGCCCACCGCGTCCAGGCCGCCTCCATCGTGTGGCAGGAGCGGCAGAAGGCGGGGTTGTTCATCGCGTAATCGTACGCCGTGAACCCGCCGTAGGCCAGGACCGCGGCCACGGCCACCAGCCCGGCCACCAGGGCGACGAGCCAGAGCGTGGGAAGGCGTCGAAGCCATCCCCGCAGCGCGCGCAGCTTCCCGGGCTTCGTCTGGGGTGTCGCTCCGTCCATCGTCCCCGCCTAGGGATAGTGGGTGAGCAGGTCCTGCAGCGCGTGATCCAGCACGTCCGGGGGGGCGGCCAGCCACAGGACCGTCGCCCCCGACTGGTAGTAGGCATGAGATTGCCCCATCCCGGTCGTGCTGAACACGGTCCGCCCGCGAAGTTCGCGAGGGCTCGGCGTGGAGAAGACGCCGGTCCCCCCGGCCATGCGCCGGTTCATGCGCCACAGCAGCGCGGAGGCCTTGAGCGGAGAGGGGGCGTTGCTGATCCAGAGCGTGATGGGGCCGTAGCGGGCCACGACCGCGTCGGCGACCTCGATGCGCGTCCCATGGAGGCGGCTGATCTGGTCAACCGCCGCCGCTCCGCGGACCGAGCCCGTGAGGGGGGAACCGGCCAGGGCCGCCGGAACGCGGAGCCCTGGGGAGGCGCTCTGCCCACTCGGGGGGTTGCTGGTGTTGGCGAGGAGAGCCACCACGACCGCCGCCAGGCCGGCGGTCAGCCCCACGTAGGTCGGTACCCGGCCGGTTCCCATCGCCTCTCCGATCTCGGCTCAGGCCGCCTTGCCTCGCTCCCGTACCGCCAGCGGTACGTAGGCGCGCAGGTCCGCGCCCGTGTAGACCTGCCGCGGCCGGCTGATCCGCTGCTCCGGATCGTCCAGCATCTCCTCCCACTGCGCCAGCCAGCCGCTGGTGCGCGGGATGGCGAACAGCACGGGGAACATCTCCACCGGGAAGCCCATCGCCTGGTAGATGATCCCGGAGTAGAAGTCCACGTTCGGATAGAGGCGCCGCTGCACGAAGTAGTCGTCCTGCAGGGCGATGCGCTCCAGCTCCAGGGCGATGTCGAGCAGCGGGTTGGTCCCCGTGACCTCGAACACCTCGTTGGCGATGCGCTTGATGATCTTCGCCCGCGGATCATAGTTCTTGTAGACGCGGTGGCCGAAGCCCATCAGCCGTACCTCGCCGCGCTTCACCCGCTCGATGTAGGCCGGGACGTTCGCCTTGCTGCCGATCTCGGTGAGCATGCGCAGGACCTGTTCGTTGGCTCCGCCGTGCAGCGGGCCGTACAGCGCGGCGGCCGCGCCGGCGAGGGCGGAGTACGGGTCGACGTGCGAGGAACCGATGCTGCGCATCGCGTTCGTGCTGCAGTTCTGCTCGTGGTCGGCGTGCAGGATGAAGAGCACGTCCAGGGCGCGCTCCAGCACCGGGTTGGGCGTGTACTTCAGCTCCGTGGTCTTGAAGAGCATGTTCAGAAAGTTGCCGGTGTAGGAGAGGTCGTTGTCCGGGTAAACGTAAGGCCGGCCCAGGCTGTGGCGGTAGGCGAAGGCGGCCAGGGTGGGCATCTTGGCGATCAGCCGCACGACCTGCTTGCGCCGCACCGCTTTGTCCCGGATGTTCCGCGCGTCGGGATAGAAGGTGGAGAGCGCGCCGACGGTCCCCACGAGCATGCCCATGGGGTGGGCGTCATAGTGGAAGCCGTCGAGGAACTTCTTGATGGACTCGTGGATCATCGTGTGGTGGGTGATCTCCCACGTCCACTCCTCGAGCTGTCGCTGGGTCGGCAGGTCTCCGTACAGGATGAGGTAGGCCGTCTCGAGGTACGTCGAGGACTCTGCCAGTTGCTCGATTGGATAGCCGCGATAGCGCAGGATGCCGCGCTCGCCATCGATGTAGGTGATCGCGCTCCGGCAGGAAGCCGTGTTCGTGAAGGCCGGGTCGTAGCCCATCAACCCGAAGTCGTCATCGCTGGTCTTGATCTGCCGGAGATCGGCGGTGTTGATCACCGCCCCGGAGGTCGGATAGGTGCCATAGTGGATCGGCACCTCGTAGGTCTTGCCGGTGCGGTTGTCGATGATCGTCAGGGTATCCCTGGGCATGGCACTCCCCCCTTCCCCCTGATGATCTCATTGTAGGCGGCCGTTCGTTCGAGGGGGCATCAGGCAGGCGCCCTATCTTCGCTCAGTCCGCTGGTGGATGGCCTGCGGTCGGGGGTGGCCATACGATGGGCGGGGAGAAGGAGGGACATGCCCGGACCGTCGCTGGTCCTGGTGTTCTTCGTTTACGGCCTGGCGTTCTTCGCCATGGGCCTGGCGTTCGCGCTGGAATCGCGGCGCACGACCGAGCTGCACCTGGCTCGCGCCCTCAAGTACCTGGCCGCCTTCGGTCTGCTCCACGCCGCCGTGGAGTGGATCGAGATGTGGTTGCTCTCACCCTGGCCTCTGGCCGCAGCGACCGGCTCGGCGCTGCGGGTCGTGCGCCTGGCGCTGTTCGCCGCCTCCACCGTCTTCCTGGCCGTCTTCGGCACCAGCCTGCTCGGCGCCCTGGACCACCGGCTGCGCCGGTTGCGCTGGCTGCCGCCGCTGCTGCTGGTGATCTGGCTGGCCAACTGGGCGATCGGCCCGCACCTCGACCCGCTGACCACGGCCCGCTGGACGCCCACCGCGCCGTCCTGCCTGCGCTGTCACGACGGCGCAGCGCCGGTCCCCAGCGGGCCGGCCGCCGGCTGGGGACCGGCGGTGACCGTGGCCGACATCTGGGTGCGCTACCTGATCTACCTGCCGGCATCGGCCTTCGCCGCGGCGGCGCTGTGGCTGCAGAGCCGCCACTTCCGCCGGAGCGGACACCGCCGCATCGCCCGCGACTGCCTGTGGATGGCCGGGGCCTTCGCCGCCAACGGTCTGCTCGCCGGCCTCATCGTTCCTCCCGCGCACTCCGGGTTGGCCGGATGGCTGAACTACGATCGCTTCCTCTCCGCCGTTGGCGCGCCGCCCCAGCTCTTTCGCGCGATCCTGGCTGTGGTCATTGCCGTCTTCGGCGTGCGCGTCCTGCGCGTCTTCGACATCGAGTACGCGCGGGCGCTGGCCGAGGCCCAACAGGGCGAGCTGCGGGCGAAGAGCGAAGCCCTGGAGGTGGCCCGGCGGGCGGCCGAGGAGCTTGAGGCCAAGGTCAAGGACCGCACGGAGGAGGTGCTCGAACAGGTGCGGCGGCTGGCCATCCTCGAGGAACGCGACCGCCTGGCGCGGGAGATGCACGACAGCCTGGGGCAGGTGCTGGGCTTCGTCAACCTCAAGGCAAAGGTGGCCGAGGACCTCATCGGCCGCGGCCGCGCCGCCGAGGCGGGCAGCGAGCTGGCGCAGATGCGGGCCGCGGTGCAGGAAGCGTACGAGGAAGTGCGCCAGGCCATCCTCAGCCTGCGCACGGCCCCCCAGGCGGAGGGGCTCCTGCCCAGCCTGCGGGCCTACATCGACCGCCTGCGCCAGCAGACCGGCCTGGACATCCGCCTGATCTGCCCCGACGGCCTGCGCTTCCCCCCGGCGGTGGAGGCGCAGGTGATCCGCATCGTGCAGGAGGCGCTGACCAACGTCCGCAAGCACGCCCAGGCCCGCGCCGTGGAGATCCGCTTCGCCCGCCAGGGGGCGGGGGCCACGGTGACGATCGCCGACGACGGCAGGGGGTTCGATGTCGCCGGCGTCGAACGCGCGAAGGGGATGCACTTCGGATTGCTCACGATGCGCGAGCGCGCGGAGAGCATCGGCGGCACACTGCAGGTGCACAGCACGCCCGGCCAGGGAACGAAGGTGATCCTATGGATCCCATCCGCGTCCTGATCGTGGACGACCACCACCTGTTCCGGCGGGGGGTGTGCGCTCTGCTCGCCGGGCGGGAGGACATCGAGGTCGTCGGAGAAGCGACCAACGGCCGCGAGGCGATCGAGCGGGCGCGCGAGCTGATGCCGGACGTGGTCCTGATGGACATCAAGATGCCGGAGCTGGACGGGCTGGCCGCGGCCCGCCAGCTCAAAGCTGAGATGCCCTACGTGCGCATCATCATGCTCACCGTCTCGGAGACCGACGAGGATCTCTTCGAGGCGATCAAGGCCGGCGCCTCGGGGTACCTGCTGAAGAACGTCGACCCCGACCAGCTCATCGCCTCTGTGCAACAGGTGCAACGGGGCGAGGTGCCGATCGCTCCGACGATGGCGGCGAAGATCCTGCGAGAGCTGACCGCGCCCGCGGAGACCTCCCTGCAGTCCCTGACGGCCCGCGAGCGGCAGGTGCTGGAACTGCTCGCCTCCGGGATGGCCAACAAGGAGATCGCCTTCGCCCTGAAAATCTCGGAGAACACCGTGAAGAACCACCTGCGCAACATCCTCGAGAAGCTGCACTTGCAGAACCGGGTGCAGGCCGCGCTCTACGCGGTACGCATGGGACTGACCAGCCGCCCTCCTGATCCCAGCTGACCCCCCGGCATCGGGTCTGCGCCCGACCCCCCTGGCCCCCGTCAGCGCGCCGGCCGCCCCTCTTCGGATCCCGCACCCCCTGATCCGCCGCGCCCAGACCCCCTGATCCTCCCGGCCGATCCCGCCCCGGCCGTCTTTCGCCACGCTGTCTCGCCTGGACGCTCGATGGGCGCGCCCGCCGCCCGGCCCTACGGTGGAGGCGGAGGCGACGGCGATGCGGCCACGGGTCTTCATCTGGTACGGACACCACCTCTTCGCCAAGGTGATGGAGCCGATGCTCCGGCGGGAGGGGATGGAGGTGGTCGGCAGCACCGGCCTCGCCGGGGATGCTGTGACGACGGTGCTCGCCGCGCGGCCGGATGTCGTCGTCGCCGACCGGCTCATCGAACGCGAACGCCCGCTGGGCCTCCTGGAGATCATCCGGGGCAGCCCGCGGGTGCGCGTCCTGATCCTGGACCTGATCGAGGACGAGATGCGCATCTACGACGGCCTGGGGCAGGAGGCGGTGAAGCTGCCCTCGATCATCAGGGCGATCGAGGACGCGGTGCACCGCCGGGGCCTGTCCCTCGCCGGGTGAGAGGAGAGGGGGGAGCAGCATGCATCCGATGGGCATCGCTCTGGCCTTCCTGGTCTTCTGGTCCCTGGTCGCCGCGGGCGTGTTCCTGGTCCGCCTGGCCGGCAGTCGCCTGCGGCGCCTGCCGCTGCGCCGGGTGGGAGGCGAGGCGATTCACGCTGATGCTTCGTTCGGCGTGGCGCTGGCGCTGCACGTCCTGACCGTGGCGCTCGGCGTGGCGCTGATCGCCGCCGGGACGTATGCCACCTACGTCGTCCTGGTGGCGCCCTAGAGGGGGGTGAGCGGCGTGCAACCTGCCAGAGGTCTGGAGGTGCTCGGCGGCGTCGTGATGATCGTCGTCACCGCCTTCGTCGCGACGTTCATCGTCTCGCTGATCCACACCGTGTGCCGGTGAGGACGCCGGGTCTGCGCCCGGCGTCCCCGGCCCGTCCGGTCCGCCCCGCGGAAATCGGTTCCCCGCCCGATGAGCGTGCTTGGAGCGATTCCTATAGTGAGGGTGGGGCTTCCGGTGATCGCAGTGCGTCTGGTCCTCATCGTCAGCATCGGGCTGCTTGCGGTCGCGCTGGGGGGCGGGGGATCGTCGGCTGCGGCGCAGGAGGCCACGGACAACGCCACCTGCCTGGCCTGCCACACGCCGCCCGGAGCGGTGATGACGCTGCCCAGCACGGAAGTCGTTTCGGTCACCGTGGACCCCGAGCGCTTCGCCGCGTCGCCCCACGGCCGAGTGCTGACCTGCGCCACCTGTCACCAGCGGAACGTGCAGATCCCGCACCCCTCCGCGGGCGCGCCGTCCCTGCGGGCCTACCAGCAGCGTGCGGTGGCGGTCTGCGCGACCTGTCACGCCGACCGCGTGGCCGAGGTCGCATCCAGCGTGCACGGGCGGGCCGAGCGGATGGGGTTCGCCGAGGCTCCGCTGTGCACCACCTGTCACAACCCGCATGACGCGGCGCGCGTGGTCAGCGGCGCGTACCGCAACAATATCCCGCAGCTCTGCGGCTCCTGCCACGCCGATCGGCGCCTGATGCAGAAGTACGGACTGCGACCGGTTTACGAGACCTACGCCCGGGAGTTCCACGGGGTGACGACGACCCTCTACAAGCTCACCCGGCCGCAGGGTCCCGCGCCGGCAGCGGTCTGCACGGACTGCCACGGGGAGCATGAGATCCGCGCCGCGGCGGACCCCCGCTCGAAGGTCCATCCCGCGAACCTGCTCGCCACCTGCCGGCAGTGCCATCCCACCGCCGGGCGGTACTTCGCTACGGCCTGGACCGAGCACCGCACCCCCTCGCCGACCGACGCGCCGCTCGTCTATTACGTGCAGCTCTTCTACCGCATCCTGATCCCGGCCACGGTGGCCTTCCTGGGCCTGCTCACCGCGCTCGACCTCGGCCGCTGGGCCGCCGACCAGCTGCGGAGGGCGGAGCGATGAGGACCCGGATGGTGCCTCGCTTCACCCTGGCCCAGCGCATCGAGCACTTCGTGCTGATCATTTCCTTCAACGTGCTGGCCTTCACCGGGTTGCCGCAGAAGTACTTCGACACCGGCTGGGCGCAGCGCATCATCGTCGTCCTCGGCGGGATCGAACGGACCCGTCTCATCCACCGCGCGTTCGCCCTCCTGCTGATCGCCGAGGCGCTCTTCCACGTCGCGGCAGTGACCGCGGCGCGCCTGGCCGGTCGCGACCGGGGCGAGATGACGTTCGGCTTCGGCGACGTGCGCGGTCTCGTCGGCGACGTGGCCTACCTCCTGGGGCTGCGGCGGGAGAAGCCGGCCTTCGGGCGCTTCGACTACCGGCAGAAGTTCGAGTACTGGGCGGTGGTCTGGGGGACGGTGATCATGGCCGTGACCGGGCTGATCATGTGGCTGCCCGAACTGACCGCGCGCTGGCTGCCCGGCGTGATCGTGCCGGCGGCCCGCGTGGCCCACGGCGGTGAGGCGCTGCTGGCCGTCCTGGCCGTGATCATCTGGCACTTCTACAACGCCCACTTCCGCCCGGACGTCTTCCCGATGGATCCCGCGATGTGGTCGGGGCAGATCCCGCTGGAGCGCCTGCAGCGCGATCACCGCGCGGAGTACGAGCGCCTGCTGGCCGCGGGGGAGCTGCCGCCGCCTGCCTGAGAGGGGCCGCCGGGTGCGCCTGCACCTGAGGATCACCCTCTGGATCGTCCTCATCTTCCTCGCCGTGGGCGGGGTGTCGGTGTACGCCCTGCTCTTCTTCCAGCGCGCCGCCGGGGTGGCGCAGTTCGAAATGATGGCCCGCGCGCTCACGGAAACGATCCTGCACTCCCTGACCACGACGATGGTGAACAATAACCCCTCCGAGATGCGGCAGATCATCCGCCACATCGAGGAGGCGCCGATGATCGACCGGGTGGCGATCTACGCCCCGGACAGCCGGGTCTGGGCGAGCAGCGAGGCGACGGAAGAGGGGACGGTGCGGCCGTCCGCCCTCCTCGCGCAGGCCATCGCCACCGGCGTGCCGCGCACCGAGGAGCGGCCGGGGGCACGGCAGCTGGTCGTCTTCACGCCGATCCCGAACCGGCGGGAGTGCCAGAGCTGCCACCCCGCCAGCCGCCTGATCCTCGGCGTCACCTCGGTCTCGCTCAGCACCGACTACGTCCAGTCGCACCTGCGCCGCAGCGCGGGGTTGCTGACCAGCCTGGTCGGTTTCACCTTCCTGCTGGCCCTGGGCACCCTCTCCGTGCTCCTCGGGCGGCTGGTGCTCGATCCGCTCTCGGACATCGTGCGCACGGTCCGCGAGGTCTCCTCCGGCAACTACGGCGCGCGCTGCGCGGTGCAGACCGCGGACGAGCTGGGGATGCTGGCGATGGCCTTCAACGACATGAGCGCGCGGATCGAACGGTTCACCCGCGCGCAGCGGGATCGGATCGAGGACCTCACGCGTCGCCTCTCCACGCTGACGATCTTCAGCCAGACGCTGACCGAGGCCGCCGATCTCCAGACCGCCCTGACTGAGGCGGCGGGTGTCTTCCGGGAGATCGTCCGCGCCGATGTCTGCGCGATCTACGGGATGGAGGGCGGGCGCCCCGCAGGCATCGCCGCCGCCGGCGCGACGTCGCTGACGGAGACGACGGGGGCGGCGATCGTGGCGCGGTGCGCGGCGACGGGCCAGGCGCTGTCCTATCCCGGCGGGCCGGCGGAGTTGTGCTGCCGTCCCGCGCCGCCCGGAGCGGGGCTGGCGGTGCCGATCCGCACGAAGGACCGCATCCTGGGCGGGATCATCGTTGCTCGCGCCGACGCCCAGCCGTTCGAGGAGGCCGATCTGACCCTGTTCACCACCGTCGCCGGCCACCTCGCCGCGGCTCTGGAGAACCGCCGCCTGTTCCAGGAACTGCGGGACAAGGAACGGCTGCGCGGCGAGCTGTTGAGCCGGCTGATCCGGGCTCACGAGGAGGAGCGCTCGCGCATCGCCCGCGAGCTGCACGACGAGGTCAGCCAGTCCCTGACGGGCCTGATGCTGAGCCTCACCGCGGCGGAGGAACAGGGCGCGGGGGATGCGGCCCGGCTGCGAGAGGCGCTCAGGGCGATCCGGTCGGTCGCCGAGGCCACCCTGGAAGAGGTGCGCAAGATCGTCTTCGCCCTACGCCCGACGCTGCTCGACGATCTGGGGCTGGTGCCCGCCGTCCGCCACTACGCCAAGACGCTGCTCGAGGCGCAGGGCGTGACCGTCCGATTCACGGCGAGAGGGATCGGGCAGCAGCGCCTGCCCGCGCCGGTGGAGACGACGGTCTTCCGGGTGGCCCAGGAAGCGATCGCCAACGTGGCCCGGCACGCCCGTGCGCGCACGGCGACAATCGACCTGGTCCTGGAGGGCGGCGCGGTGCGCCTGCGGGTGGTCGACGACGGCTGCGGCTTCGACGCCGGCGCGCGCCGCGCCGCGCCGGACCGCCGGCTGGGGATCGCCGGGATGGAGGAGCGCGCGGCGCTGCTGGGCGGCCGCCTGGAGATCGACTCCCGGCCCGGCGCGGGGACGACGGTGTCGTTGACGGTGCCGCTCCCCGCCGTGGAGGCGGCCTGATGGTCCTGCGCGTCCTGATCGTCGACGACCACACGCTGGTCCGGGCCGGCCTGCGGGTCCTGCTCGAGGCCGCCCCCGGCATCGAGGTGGTCGGGGAGGCGGAGGACGGGCTGGCCGCGCTGGATCAGGTCCGCGCCCTGCGGCCCGACGTCGTGCTGATGGACATCGCGATGCCGAAGCTGAACGGCGTCGAGGCGACCCGGCGCATCAAGGAGGAGTGCCCCGCGGTCCAGGTGCTGGCGCTCACGGTGCACGACAACGAGGAGTACCTGTTTCAGATGCTGCGCGCTGGCGCCTGCGGCTACGTCCTGAAGAAGGCCCGCCCCGAGGAGCTGGTGGGGGCGATCGAGGCCGCGGCGCGGGGAGAGACCTACCTGTTCCCGTCCGTCGCCAAGTCGCTGGTCGGGGACTACCTGCGCCGGGTGGAAGCGGGCGAGGAACGGGACAGCTACGCCGCGCTGACGCCCCGCGAGCGGGAGATCCTCAAGCTCCTGGCCGAGGGCTACACCAGCCCGGAGATCGCGGAGCTGCTGCACCTCTCCGTGAAGACGGTCTCCGCCCACCGCCAGCACATCATGGAAAAGCTCGATCTGCACCGCCCGGCCGAGCTCATCAAGTACGCCATCCGCAAGGGCCTCGTCGAGACCGACGCCTGAGCGGTCGCCTAGGGGGCCGGGACAGCCTGCAGTCCGCGCTGCGGGACCAGGGCGGCCTGCGGCGCGTGCTCGAAGACCGGCAGGTGCTCGACGATCCAGAGATAGGCGAGCACC
>DATLZI010000181.1:0-12907 GCA_035574075.1 bacterium
GGCCAGCCCCGTCACCGCCAGCCGGTGGCGGAGGAAGCGCGCGGCGGCCAGCCCCCAGAAGGAGACCGGCCGGGCGGCGGGGACGGCGGGCAGGGCGCGCGGCACGGAGGCCACGTCACTCATGACGCTCCCCCACCTCACCCGCCCCGGCCCCCGCCCCCGGCCCCATCACTGGTAGTGGATGCGCGGGTCCACCGCGGCGTAGGCGACGTCGGCCAGCAGGTTGCCCACGGCCACCAGCAGCGCCGTGATCAGCGTGATGGCCATCAGCACCGGGTAGTCCCGCTGGTTGATCGCCTCGATGGTCAGGCGGCCCATCCCCGGCCACTCGAAGATCTGCTCGGTGATCACCGCCCCCGCCAGCAGCGCCGGGACCTGCAGGCCGGCCAGGGTGATGACAGGGATGAGGGCGTTGCGCAGGGCGTGGCGCCGCAGCACCAGGGCCTCGGCCAGCCCCTTGGCCCGCGCCGTGCGGACGAAGTCCTGCCCCAGCACCTCCAGCATGCTGGAGCGGACGTAGCGCGTCACCGCCCCGGCCCCCGCCACCGCCAGCACGCCGGCCGGCAGGATGAGGTGCAGCAGCGCGTCGAGCAGCCCCCCCCTCTCCGCCGAGCGTCATCGTGCCGCCGACCGGCAGCCAGCGCAGGCGCAGGGCGAAGACGTAGATCCCGGCCAGCCCCAGGAAGAACGTGGGCAGGCTGATCCCCAGGAACGTCAGGAAGGTGACGGCGTAATCCAGCGGGCTGTAGCGGCGCGTGGCCGACACCACCCCCACCGGGATGCCGATGGCGTAGGACAGCAGCAGGGCCGTGCCGGTGAGCTGCAGCGTGGGCCCGATCCGCTCGCCCACCCGCCGGGCCACGGGCGCCCCGCTGCTGAAGGAGTAGCCCAGGTTGCCGCGCAGCACCTCCCCCAGCCAGCGCACGTAGCGGACGGGCACCGGCTGGTCCAGGCCGAGGGCCCGGCGGCGGATGGCCATGTCCTCGGCGCTCATCGAGGGGCTGATCATCATCTGCACGGGGTCCCCCGGGGTGAGCGCCATGATGACGTAGCTCACCACCGTGATGCCGAGCAGCACCGGCACCATGATGAGCAGCCGGCGGGCGATGTAGCGGTGCACGGCCCGCTAGAGGCGCGCCTCCGCCAGGATGCGCCGCGCCTCCCGCAGCGCGGCCACCAGCCGATTCTGCCCGCGCGTCAGGTGGATGCGGGTCACCCGGTAGGCGTCGCTGCCCGGGGCCAGCCCGCCCAGGCGCAGCGCCGGCTCCAGGTCCGGCAGCGGCGGGATGTTCACGGCCGGGTCGTGGCGGAAGCGGCCCGCGCGCGTGTAGTTGACCGGCACCAGCACCCGGGCCAGGCGGCGCTGGATCTCGTTGGCCCGTTTCACCTGCGGGTCGGTGACCGGGGCGGCCAGCAGCGGGGCCACCGCGTCGTAGAACCGCTCCAGGTCCTCGGCCAGGGCCTCCACCTCCCGCCGGGCCGGACCGAAGTCGAAGGCCTCCCCCGCCGCCTCCTGGTAGCGGGCCAGCGTCTGGCCGAACTCGCGCGCGGTGGCGCGGAAGTCCAGCGGGTAGATCGGGCTGTTGGCCGCCCGCAGCACGGCCGCGGCGTAGACCTTCATGTCGCGCAGCAGGTTGTCGCGGTCGGCGATCTCCAGCGTGTCGTCCTCGGTGTGCCAGGCGATGTTGCCCCCGCAGCCGCCCACCGGGTAGTAGCCCTTCTCCTTCACCAGGGCCTGCGGCATGGTGGAGGTCAGCATGTAGAAGGTGGAGACGCCGATGTTGCTGAACGACTTGTCCCCCGCCCGCAGGGGCCGGCCGCCCTCCGCCCGCTGGCCGGTCACGTCGGCGATCACCGCCTTCGCCACCGCCTCCGCCTCGCTCATCCAGAAGACGTCCTCGTAGACCGTCGCCCAGCGGCAACCCGGCGAGTCGCAGTTGATGTGGGCGATGCAGTGCTCGTCGATGTCCAGGGCGAACTCGTCCGCGTACCACGCCGAGCCGGCGTAGCGGCCGTGCGAGTGGCCGGACCACCAGGCGATCCGCACGCTGCGGGCCAGGGCCTCGCGGTGCCGCCACAGCACGCGGGCCACCTCGAGCAGCGTGGCGTCGCCCGTGGCGTTGTCGCCGATCCCCTCATGCCAGGAATCGATGTGGCCGTGCAGCAGCACGAACGTCTCTGGCTCCAGCGCGCCGCGGATCTCCGCGACCAGGACGGGGATGCTCCGCCAGCCCTCGTCCAGCTTCGTCGCCATGCGCACCTTGACCGGCCCGGCCTGGACCTGGGCCCGGAGGGCGGCGCCCTCTGTCTTGTTCACAGCGACGACGGGGATCTGCGGCTTGCGGGGGAACGTGTCCAGGTCGGGGGAGCCCCAGATGCTGGTGCAGATCCCCTCGTGGATGCGCTCGCCGGGGCTGATGAAGATCGCCCCCACAGCGCCCTTCTCCTGGAACTCGATGACCTTCGCCGGCGACGGGTACCCGTCCGTGAGGACGATCTTGCCGGCGACGTCCTGGGCGATCTCGCCCTGCCCCTCGAACAGCCCGATGATCGCGCCGCCGGGCCGCGGCGGAACGTACACGACCATGCCCCGCCGCGACCGTCCCGCGGTGGAGAGCGACATCGCCGGGGTCTTCGCGGTCAGATTGCGCCGCTGGGGCGCGAGCACCTCCAGCGTGGCCCGTTTCGGGATGCTGATCAGCAGCTCGGGCTCGTAGAGGGTGTGGGGAACGCCCCACTTCGCCAGCTGCTTCATGATGTAGGCGATCCCCCGCCGCTCGGCCTTGCCCCCCGAGTCGCGCTCGAGCGTGCTGAACCGCTCGACCAGCGCCCACGGCGCGTCGAGGGTCACCGCCGCGATGATCGCCTCCTCCCGCGGATCCCGCCAGCTTCCCGGATCACCCATCGCTGCCTCCTGTCTCGTGATCGACCTGCGTGCCTGATCGCTCCGCGGACCCGTCACGCCGCCGGATCGAAGCGGCGCCCACCCTGGAGCACGAGCCGTACCCGGCGCAGCGCCTCGATGTCCGCGAGGGGATCGCCATCCACGGCGATCACGTCGGCCAGCTTGCCAGGGGTCAGCGTGCCCACGCGGTCGGCCACGGCGCAGGCCTCCGCCGCCCAGGCCGTGCCGGCCTGGATGGCGGCCATCGGATCGACGCCGAAACGCACCAGGGTGGCCATCTCGTACCAGAGCAGACCGTGCATGCTGTCGGTGCCCACGGCGAAGCGCACGCCAGAGGCGAAGAGCGCGCGGAAGCGCGCCGCCTCCTCCTCGCGTAGCGCCAGCACCGTGCGCCAGATCGCGGGGTTGTGCCGGTCGGTCCGCTCGATGCCCTCGGGATGATAGAGGATGGCGAAGGTGCAGATCAGGTAGCGGCCCAGATCGCGCAGCAGCGCGGCGTCCTCCGCGGACAGCCGTGCGCCGTGCTCGATCGTGTCCACACCCTCCTCCAGGGCGATGCGCACCCCCGGCCCGCCGTGGGCGTGGGCGGCGACCCGCCGCCCCGCCCGATGCGCCTCCTCGCAGGCCGCCCGGATCTCCTCCCGGGTGTAGGTGTACGCCTCGAGCGATGCGCCGACGCTGCTCACGCCGCCGGTGATGAACAGTTTGATCCACTCGCAGCCCCGCGCGACGTTCTGGCGCACGCGCCGGCGCACTCCTTCCACGCCATCCGTGGTCGTCAGCGCGCGGCCGTGGCCGTGGGACGACGTCAGGTGGATGCCGCTGCACAGCAGGCGCGGCCCGGGCAGCAGCCTGGCCTCGATCGCCCGCCGCAGCTCGACGTCCAGGTAGTGCTCCTCGCCCATGATGCGCGCCGTGGTCACCCCCGCGGCCAGCTCCCGCCGCATGTTCCCGGCGGCCCGGAAGGCGCTCGGCAGCGGCCCCGCCCTCAGCTGCCCGGTCTGGTCCCCCAGCGCCGGGATGATCGAGCAGTGCGTGTGGGCGTTGACCAGGCCAGGCAGAATCGTCCCGCCGGCCTCGAGCACCTCCGCCCCCGGGGGAAGGCGCAGCGACGTGATGCGCCCCACCGCGGCGATACGGCCGTCCTCGATCGCCACGGCGCCGTCCGGCACGGGCGGAGCGCCGGTCCCGTCGATCAGCTGGGCGCCGTGGACGACGAGCATGGGCCCTAGCGCCCCCCCAGCGCCCGGGCGGCCCGACGGGCCGTCCAGACCAACCGGTTCTGCCCGCGCTGCAGATGCGTCTGAATGAACCCCCGCCGCAGCGGATCGACCTCGGCCAGCGCGGCTGCCGGCGCGAGGTCCGGCAGCGGGGGCACCGGGGTGGCTGGATCGTGCCGGAAGCGGTCCCCCCGCGCGTAGTGCAGCCGCACCAGCGCGGCGCAGACCTCGCGCAGCGTGGCGTTCGCGGCGCGGACCTCGGCATCTCCCACCGGCCGGGACGCCAGCGCGGCGCAGCGCGTGATGAACTCCTGCACGGCGTCCTGGAGGACGCCCAGGGCCTGCGCCGCGGGGGCGAAATCGAAGTGCGCGCCGGCGGCGCGCTGGTAGGCGGCCAGAGCGTCCCGCATCTCCCGCACCAGCGCGCCGAGATCGTAGGGGTGGATCGGCGCGTTGAGGACGCGCGCCACGGTCACGACGTAGGCGCGGAGATCGCGGGCGAAGTTGGCCTGGTCGAAGATCTCCAGGGTGTCGTCTTCGGTGTGCCAGGCGATGTTGGCGCCGCAGCCGCCCACCGGGTAGTAGCCTTTCTCCGCGATGAGGTCGTCGGGCATCGTGCTGAACAGCATGTAGAAGCCGGTGAGCCCGAGGTTGTTGAACGACCAGTCCCCGGCGCGGTGCGGCCGCTCGCCGGACGCGTCCTGACCCGTCGCGTCGCGGATCGCACCGCGGCAGAAGGCCTCCGCCTGCGGCATCCAGGAGATATCTTTGTACACGGTCGCCCAGCGGCAGCCCGGGGAGTCGATGTTCATCTGGCCCAGGCAGCGGTCGAGCAGCTCGAGGGCGAAGGTGTCAGCGTACCAGGTGGAGCCGGCGTAGCGTCCGGTAGAGTGCCCGGCCCACCACGCCACGCGCAGGGAACGGCGCAGGGTGTGGCGATGCGTCCAGAAGACGCGGGCCAGCTCGAGCAGCGCCGCATCCCCGGTGGCGTTGTCGCCGATCCCGACGTGCCAGGAGTCGAGGTGCCCGTGGGCCAGGAGGAAGACCTCCGGCTCGTCGGTGCCCGGGATCTCCGCGACGACCACCGGGCAGCGCATCCACCCCTCGCGCAGCCGGGTCTGCAGGGTCACCTCCAGCGTCCCCCGCCGGGCCAGGGCAGCCAGCGTCTCGCCGTCGGGACGGTTCACGCTGACGACCGGCAGGATCGGCTTGCGGGGCAGCGCGTCCAGGTCGGGCGCCCCCCAGATCGTGGTGCAGATCATCTCGTGGATCGCCTCGCCCGGATGGATGAAGATAATTCCCGCGGCGCCCCGCTGCTGGATGGCGAGAACCTTCTGGGGGGAGGGGAATCCTTCGGTGAGGACGATCCGCCCCCGCACATCCTCCCCGCCGTCGCGCAGCGGTGCGTCGAAGGTGTCGGCGGCCGTGCCGTGCCCCGAGGCGACGTACACCACGCGGCCGCGGAGCGAGGCCTCGCCGGTCGATGCGGAGAAGGAGGGCGTCTTCGCCCGGATCGCACGGCGCTCCGGCTCGAGCACCTCCAGCGCGGCGCGTTCCGGCACGCTGAGGTAGAGCAGGGGCTCGTGCACGCGATGCGGCACGCCCCAGGCCGCGAGGCGCGCCACGATCTCGCGGGAAGCGGCCCACTCCGCCTCGCTGCCCGACTCCCGCACGAGATCGGCGAAGCGGGCGATAAGCGCTTTAGGCTCGTCGAGGGACAGCGACGCCAGCAGCGCGGATTCGTGCGGGTCGCGGTACGTCACGGACACGGATGGACCCTCCTTTGGCCGCGGGAGGATGGCCCGCGGGCATCCAGTCGTAGCTCTGCTTGGGGATCTCCAGGACCAGCGAGGTCTCGGTGCGGGTCAGCCCGGGCACGCGCCCCAGGTCGGCGACCAGGAAGCGCAGCAGGTCGCGGGTGCTCGGCAGCACGACCTCGATGATGTAATCGAAGGTGCCGGTCGTGACGCCGATGTAGCGCACCGGGTCCATGGCCCGCAGGCGGCGCAGGGCCCCCGTCATCCGCCCGCGCGCCACGTTCAGGCCGATGATCGCCACGACATCCATGCCAACCTTGAACGGGTTGGCCACGGCGACGATGCGCACGTAGCCCTCGGCCACCAGGCGCGCCACGCGCTTGCGGATGGTGCCCTCGGCCACCCCCAGCTGCGCGGCCAGGGTGCTGTAGGGGATGCGCCCGTCGCGCTGCAGGGCGCGGATGATCCGCACGTCGAGAGGATCGAGCCCGTCGTGGTGGCGCATCAGGAGGCCTCCTCGTAGAGGTGGCAGGCGACCTGCACGCCGCCCACCGGGCGCAGGGCCGGCCGCACGCGCCGGCAGACGTCCAGCACCTGCGGGCAGCGGTCGGCGAAGGGGCAGCCCGGAGGCAGGACCAGCGGGGTGGGCACCGTGTCGCGGATCTCCACCGCCGGCGGGGCCTGTCCCGGATCGGGGTCGGGCACCGCGGCCACGAGGGCCTGGGTGTAGGGATGCCGGGGGTGCTCGATGACCTCCGCGGTGGGACCGATCTCGCAGATCGTGCCGAGGTACATCACCGCCGTCGTGGAGCACATGTAGCGGATGAGGGCCAGGTCGTGGGAGATGTACAGCGTGGTCAGGCCCCGGCGGGCGGTGAGGTCGCGCATCAGGTTCAGCACGCCGGCCCGCACGGAGACATCCAGCATCGAAACCGGCTCGTCGGCGACGAGCAGCACGGGCTCGACCAGCAGGGCGCGGGCGATGACCACCCGCTGCAGCTGCCCGCCGCTGAGATGGTGCGGGTACTTCAGGAAGAACGCCTCCGGCGGATCCAGGTGCACCTGGCGGAGGGCCTCGGCCACCCGCTCCACCCGTTCTGCCGTGGAGCGGCCGAGGCCGTGGATGAGCAGCGGCTCCAGCATCGCGCGCAGGACCGTGAAGCGCGGGTTGAGCGCCTCGTAGGGGTTCTGGAAGACGAACTGCGCCTGGCGCCGGTAGGCCAGCAGGTCGTCGCCCTCGAGCGCGGCGACATCGCGCCCGTCGAAGCGGATCATCCCGCCCGTGGGCCGCAGCAGCTTGAGGATCAGCTTCGCGGTCGTGGTCTTGCCGCAGCCGCTCTCCCCGGCCAGGCCGAGGCTGTGGCCGCGGTCCAGGGCGAAGGACACGCCGTTCACGGCGTGGACGATGCGCCGGCGGCCCAGCAGCGAGCCGGCCAGCCCGCCGTGCAGCGGGTAGTGCTTCTCGAGGCGCTCCACCTCCAGCAGCGCCATCAGTCCGCCTCCACCGGCGCGGCCGGCGTCTCCTCGTGTTCGAGCCGTGCGAAGGCCGCGGCGGCCTGGTCGCGCAGGGCCGGCGCCTCATCGGCGCGGTGGCAGGCCGCGCCGCCCGCCCCCTCGTCGCGGTACGGCGGATCCTCGTCCCAGCACCGCGGCAACGCGAAGGGGCAGCGCGCCGCGAAGGCGCAGCCCCGCGGAGGGCGGGCCAGGTCGGGTGGATAGCCCTCGATCGGCACCAGGCGTTCCTGGCGCGCGCGCAGGCGCGGGAAGGCGTTGCGCAAGCCCATCGTATACGGATGCCGCGGTCGGGCGAAGACCTCGGCCACGGGCCCCGCCTCGACGATCCGCCCCGCGTACATCACCGCCACGTCGTCGCAGAGGTGGGCGACGACCGAGATGTCGTGGGTGATGAGGAGCAGGCTCAATCCCAGCGCGGCGCGCAGGGCGCGCAGCGTGCGCAGCACCTGGTGCTGCACGATCACGTCCAGTGCGGTGACGGGCTCGTCGGCGATGACGAGTTGCGGACGCAGGGCCAGAGCCAGGGCGATCACGGCCCGCTGCTTCATGCCCCCCGACAGCTCGTGCGGGAACAACCGCAGCCGCTCCGGCTCCAACCCCACCAGCCGGAAGAGCTCCGCCGCCCGCTCCCGCGCCGCGGCGCGCGACATCCCGCCGCGCAGGATCATCGTCTCCACCAGCTGATCGCCGACGCGCTGCACCGGATCGAGACTGTCCATCGCGGCCTGCGGCACCATCGCGATGCGCCGCCAGCGGTAGTCGTTCAACCGGTCAGGGGGTAGCGCCAACAGGTCGGTGGCCTCGAAGCGCAGCGCGCCGCCGGTGATGCGCGCGTTGCGGGGCAGCACGCCGATCAGGGCGCGGGCCAGCGTCGTCTTCCCGCAGCCGCTCTCCCCAACCAGCCCCATCGCCCGCCCTGCAGCCAGCGCGAAGGAGACCCCCTGCACGGCCTGCACCGGCCCGTGCTGCGTCTGGTACGCCACGGCCAGGGCCCGCACGTCGAGCAGCGTCATCCCCTAGCGCCTCCGCAGCCGCGGGAAGAGCAGCTCTTCGTAGCCCCGGCTGATGAAGAACCCGGCCATCACGGCCAGCATGATGCACACGCCCGGCGGGACGAACCAGTAATAGGCCTGCCGGGCCAGGGCCTGCGAGTTGTAGGCGTCCTGCAGCATGAAGCCCCACGAGACGATGGTCGGATCCCCGAAACCCAGGAAGCTGATGCTGGCCTCGGTGAGGATGGACCAGCCGATAGCCAGCGCGCCGTAGAGGAAGGACAGCGGCAGCACGTTGGGCGCGATGTGCACGAACATCGTGCGCAGGTGGCTGGCGCCCAGCACCCGCGCCGCCTCGACGTAGGACCGCTCGCGCAGGGAGAGCACCTGCGCCCGGATGATCCGGCCCGTGTCGCGCCAGAGCAGCAGGGTCATCACCAGCACGACGTTCCAGATGCTCGGCCCCAGGAAGGCGACCAGGACGATGGCCATCGGCAGGAAGGGGATGCCGAACGCCACGTCCGCGGCGCGCATCAGCACCGCGTCCACCCAGCCGCCGAAGTAGCCCGCGAACAGGCCGACGATCGTGCCCACGATCACCACGCCCAGCGCCGCGACAAAGCCGACGACCAGGGCGGCCCGCGCGCCGTAGAGCAGCTGCGAGAAGATGTCCCGGCCCAGGTTCGTCGTGCCGAGCGGATGATCCAGCGAGGGGGGAAGGTCGGCGGCGACCTCGCCGTCGGGGCGATAGAGCAGCTCCTGCGGCGGATAGGGCGCCAGGGCCGGGGCGAACAGGGCGACGACGAAGAGGACGAGGTAGATGATCAACCCGGCCAGGGCGAAGCGATCCCGCCGCGCCACGACGACCAGGGTCTGCAGCGCCTCCCGCCACGTCGCCGAGGCCTGGGCCCAGCGCGATGGCAGCGGGAGGGCGCGCTCAGCGTCGGGCATCGCTCACCCGTGGATCGAGCAGGCTGTAGAGCAGGTCGGCGATGAAGTTCATGCCGATCATCACGACGGCGATCATCAGGAAAGCGGCCTGGGCCACCGGGTAGTCCTTCGCCGCGACGGCGCGGACCAGCGTACGGCCCAGCCCCGGCCAGGAGAAGACCGTCTCGATGATCACGTTGCCGCCGATGGAGTAGCCGATGCCCAGGGCGAAGGCGGTGACCACCGGGAGCAGAGCGTTGCGCGCGGCGTGGCGCAGGATGACCGTCCGCTCCGGCAGCCCGCGCATCCGGCAGAAGGTGATGAAATCCTCGTCCATCACCTCCAGCATCGAGTTGCGCATCAGCAGCGTGGGCAGCCCCTGCAGGTAAATGGCCAGGGTCAGGGCGGGCAGGATGAGGTGGTGCAGAAAGTCCAGCGAGAAGAGCTGCGCCCAGATCGAGGGATAGGCGCTGCCGGGGCTGGTCGCCCCGCCGAAGGGGAACCAGTTCAGCGAGAAGCTGAACACCGCCAGAGCGAGCATCCCGACCCAGAACTCTGGCGCGGCGCGCGTGGCCAGCACCGCCGGGATGCCCCAGTGCTCGATCCAGCTGCCCCGGCGGGCGGCGAGCAGGGCGCCCCCCAGGATGCCGACAGCGTAGGCCAGGATCAGCGCGACCATCGTCAGGACCAGGGTGTTGGGCAGCACGCTCCAGATCACCGCGCTGACCGGCTCGCGGCTGAAGAACGACAGGCCGAACTCGCCGCGCAGGGCGTTGGCCAGGAAGACCAGGTACTGCCGGTGCAGGGGCAGGTCGAGACCGAACTGGCGCCGCAGCTGCTGCTCCAGCTCCTCGCTGAAGGTCGGATCGAGGTAGGCCACGAGCGGGTTGCCCGGCATCAGCCGGAAGATCAGGAACAGCAGCGTGGCCACGACCAGCAGCACGAGCAGCGTCTGGACGAGGCGACCGAGGATGAAGGCGGCGCGGCTCACAGCGACAGCGCGGGCGGGAGGGGCGTTCCCCTCCCGCCCTGATCCCTTCCTACTTCAGCGTCTCGGTCTTCCCCGCGGGGTAGAGCAGCCGCCCCTCGCGGTCCCAGCTGTAGCCGGCCTTGGCCAGCAGATCCCGGGCGCCCTTGATGTCATAGCTGTACCGCGGCAGCTCCGGATTGTACCAGGCGGCCAGCGCCGGCGAGACGAACGAGTCGGCGATCGTGGCGAAGTTCTTCCAGACCACCGAGCGCAGGGCGCGCTTGTTCGTCGCCATGTTCAGGGCCTGGCGGAAGGCGATGTCGTCGAACGGCGGCCGGCGCAGGTTGAAGGCCAGGAACCGCATCCCGACGTCCATCGTGGAGACCAGCGTGAGCTGGCGGTTCTCCTTGACCAGTTTGTCCAGAAGCGTCGGATCGCCCGTGTAGAACGAAAGGAAATTCAGCTGTCCCTGGCGCAGCGCCCCCACGGCGGCCTCGACGTTGGGGATGATGCGCAGGATCCAGCGGCGCATCTTCGGCGCGGCGAAGTGATCCGGCACGGCCTCCAGGACGATCTCCTCCGTCTTCTTCCACTGCACGAACTTGAAGGGGCCGGAGCCGATCGGCGTGGCCTCCTGGTACGACTCGGCGTTCTCCGGTTTCCGCGCCAGATCGGCCAGCACCGGCTCCCAGATGTGCTTGGGGATGATGTTCAGCTTCGCCAGGCTGGCGATGAGGAACGGCGCGTAGGGCTCGCGCAGGGTGAAGCGGATCACGGTCTCCGAGCGCTTCTCCATCCGCTCGATGATCCGCACGAACGGCTTGTACATCGGCACCTCGTCGCCCATCGGCGCCTGGAAGGAGAAGATGACGTCGTCCGCCGTGACCGGCTTGCCGTCGTGCCACTTCATGCCCCGGCGCAGCGTGACATCCAGGGTCACGGAGTCCACCCAGTCCGCCTTCTCCGCCGCCCAGGGCTGCGGCAGGCCGTCCGGCCCGACGCGGAAGAGCCGGTCCCAGATCAGCTCGGTGACCCAGGAGTCGGTTCCGCCGCTGATGAACAGCGGGTTGATCGCCTGCACCTGGTCGCCGCTGTTCAGGACCATGTCTCGCTGCTGGCCGAGCGGCCGGGCCTGGATGAAGGTCCAGAAATTCTTGATGCCGATGCCCTTCTGCTCGACGACGGTCTTCGGATCCCAGACCGTGTTGTTGTAGGCGTACTGGCTCTCCGGGAAGACGAGGAAGATGTAGGGCACGTCCCGGGCGATGATCTTCTGCGCCTCCCGGATCAGCGCCTGGCGGCTGGCCAGATCGGTCTTGATGCGCTGCGCCTCGGCGATGCGGTCGTAGGCCGGGTTCCGGTACCCGACGAAGTTGTAGCCCCGCTCCGCGGTGGACGAGTGGAAGAGGTTCATCGCGAACTCGTCCGGGTCGCTGCGCTCCGGCCGGCCCACCATCTGCCACATCGTCATGTCCCACTTGTCCCGGCTGTACCAGACGTAGTCCGCCATCTGCTCCCAGGGCATGACGCGCACCGTGACCTTCAGCCCGAGCTTCTCAAACTCGGGCGCGAGGAAGCGGGCGGTCTCGAACTCCCGTGGATCGACGGCCTGCGGCCGGGTCAACAGGACGAGCTCGCGCACGCGGCGGTCCGGGCTCTGGGCGCCGGCCATCGTCCCCAGGACGAGGGCCAGGGCCAGCGCCGCCGCCGCCGCGCGACCGCACATCCTTGCCATCGCTGCCATCCCCCCTTTGTGTGGGCAGTCCGTGTTAGCGTACAGTCACCGAACGCAGCTTGGGCGGCAGCGGATAGGCGCGCTTGCTGTGCCGCAGCCCTGCGCCGTGCAGCGCTTCCGCCATGCGCACCGCGGCGTAGACGGGATTGACCACCGGCACCCCGGCCGCGGCGGCGATCTCGGCGTGCGCCTCCAGGAACCCCATGCTCATGCAGCCCAGCACCAGGACGTCGGCGCCATCCTCCGCCACGGCCCGCTGGCCCAGCGCCGCCATCCGCGCCACGCTCCGCGCCCGATCGCGGCCGAGTTCGAGCACCGGGATATCCACGGCGCGCACCGCGGCCAGCTTCTCCGCAACGCCCACGCGGCGGGCGAGGTGGCGCAGCGGCGCGACGACGGACTCCAGCACCGTGATCACCGCGAAGCGGTGCCCGAGGGCGCAGGCGAAGAGCATCGAGGCCTCGGCCGGCCCGATGACCAGCATCTCCGTGAGCTCCCGCGCCGCGTCGACCCCTGGATCGCCGAAGCAGCCGACGATCGCCGCGTCCACGCCGGCGCGCTCCGCCTCCTGCACCTTGCGCAGCGTGCCCGGCACGGCGAGGTACTCTTCATAGGCGGACTCGATCGAACTGGGACCCTCCGGCACGTCGGTGATCTCCACCTGGACACCGGGAGCGGCCAGGCGGCGCAGGATGCCCAGCCGGCGGTCGATCTCCCGCAGGCCGAGCTCGGTCTGGGACAGGCTGCCGGGCAGGATGTACAGGAGCCGCATCGCCCACCTCAGTACGGATTTCGTAATCCTTGGGCCGTATCGCTGCCGGAACGACCCGCAACTCCCCGCATCAGGAATTGAATTCGTAAAGTTAGACCTCGAGGGGGGAAG
>DATLZI010000182.1:0-3154 GCA_035574075.1 bacterium
TCCGGATGACCTCGCGGAAGGAGCGCAGCGTCTCCCCCTCCCGCTCGTGGTTGTACGGCAGGCGATTCAGGAAGCGCTGGACCTGCTCGGGGGTGCGGCAGCGCTGGATCACGGCCCACTCCGCGGCGGTGAAAGCCTCCCGCGGCGGCGGCCCCGGGCGCGAACTCACGGGCCCATCTATTCGCTAGGGAAGGCGACCTCCCTACGCGGAAGATATGACGGGCCCCTGCGGGGCCGGGGAGGGAACCGATGCTCGATGTGCTGAAGCCAGATCGCAGCCAGGCGGGGCCGCCCGAGCGGCCGGAGGACTTCTCTGGCACGGTGCGCCTGCACTACCTCCTCCGGCCGGAGGCCCCGGGCAAGATCGAGCTGATCGCCGTCTACTTCGAAGCCGGCTCGCGCACCATCCCCCACATCCACTCCACCGATCAGGCGCTGTACGTCGTCGAGGGCGAGGGCATCGTCGCCACCGAGGACCGCCGCCGCATCATCCGCCCGGGCGATATCGCCTTCATCCCCGCCGGCACCTGGCACTGGCACGGCGCTACCCGGGCCAGCGCGATGATGCACATCTCGATGCGCCCCTCCGGTCCCAGCAACTGGAAGGTCGAGAAGAAGAACTGGGACGAGTACTAGCCGCAGCGCACGCCGCGGGGGCGGATCCGCCGCGGGGAAGGCGCCTTCACCGCATGCGCGCTGGTCAGGTGAGCAGCGTCTGCAGCCGTTCGACGCTCCCCGCCGGGAGGTGGGCCAGGCCTCCCCGGTCATCGGAGTCCGCGCCGTCGTGCAGGACGGCCGCCAGGATCTCCAGCCCCGTGACGATCCGCGGCCCCGGCCGGTTGAAGTAGGCGGAGGCGTCGGTCAGGTAGACGCGTCCCGCGCGCACGGCGGGGAGGGTGGACCAGCCCGCGCGGCCCGTGAGCAGGCCGATCTCGCGGCGCGTGCGGGGGATGTCCAGGCCGCAGGGCGCTACGACGATGACCTCGGGCCGGGCGGCGACCACCTGCTCCCAGGCGACGACGAACGACGGCTCCCCCGGCCTGCCGATGCGATCCTCGCCGCCGGCCAGGGCGACCATCTCGGGCACCCAGTGGCCGCCGACGTAGAGGGGGTCGAGCCACTCGATGCAGACCACGCTTCGGCGCGGCGCACCGGCTACGGCGCGACGCACCGCAGCGATCCGGCGCTGGAGATCATCGACCACCGCGCGGGCCCGCTCGCTCGCCCCGGTGAGGGTCCCGACGAGCAGGATGGTCTCCAGGATGCCGTCCAGGTTCGTGGGCTCGAGGGAGACGAGCGTCGTCTCGGCCTCCAGGATCTTCGCCGCCCGCCGGACGAGGGTGTACGACGGGGCGCAGACCGCGCAGAGCTCCTGCGTCAGGATGAGATCGGGGCGCAGCCGCGCGAGCTGGTCGGCATCGAGATGGTAGACACTGAGCCCGCGGTGCACCTGGCTGCGGATGCGAGCATCCACCTCGCCGCTGGGCAGCTCCGCGGTGACGATCGCCCGGCTGAGCACAGGGCGGGCGCGCACCTCGGGCGGGTAGTCGCAGTCGTGGGAGACGCCGACGAGCGCGTCGGCGAGGCCGAGGGCGCAGACGATCTCGGTCGCGCTGGGCAGCAGGGAGACGATGCGCATCTCGTGTCAGTGTAGCCGAAACGCCACCGGGCCGTCGCCCCTTTCGAGGAGACGGCCCGGCGCACCTCACGCGCCGACGCTGTCAGGCGTAGAGGTTCAGCGGGTGCCGCTTGAAGGCCGGCCCCAGCCGGCGGCGCAGCTCGTCGAAGATCTCGACGTCGTGCTGGCCGACGAGGGTGATCGCCACCCCCGAGCGGCCAGCGCGGGCTGTGCGCCCCACGCGGTGGATGTAGGTCTCCACGTCCTCCGGCGCGTCGAAGTTGATGACGTGCGAGATCTCCGGGAGATCCAGCCCGCGGGCGGCGACGTTCGTCGCCACGAGGATCGGCGTGCGCCGCTGCTCGAAGTCCCGCAGGGCGCGCAGCCGCGCGCTCTGGCGCATCCCGCCGTGCAGCACGCCGACCTGGTGGTGCCGGCCGAGCGTGGTGGCCAGGCGGTCGGCCCGGTGCTGAGTGCGGCGGAAGACCAGCGCGCTCTCGATCGACTCTTCCTGGAGCAGGCGCCGCAGAGCCTTGACCTTGTCTTCCTCTGCGACCTCCACGTAGAACTGCTCCACGGTGTCGACCGTGGGCGCGCTCTGGGCGATCTGCACGGCGATCGGATGCTGCATCTGGCGGTTGGCGATCGTGCGCACCTCCGCGGGCATCGTCGCCGAGAACAGCGCGGTCTGGCGCTGCGCCGGGACGGCCCGCAGGATCTGCGTCACGTCCGGCAGGAAGCCCATGTCGAGCATCCGGTCCGCCTCGTCGAGCACGACCAGGCGCACGCGGTCGAGGGTCACCGTGCGCCGGCGCATGTGGTCGAGCAGGCGGCCCGGCGTGGCCACGGCGACATGCGGGCGGGCGCGCAGCTCGGCGAACTGCTTCTCGATCGACGCCCCGCCGTAGAGCGTCGCCACCCGGATGCCGCGGAACCGACCCAGCGCGCGGACTTCATCGGACACCTGGAGGGCCAGCTCCCGGGTGGGAGCGACGATCAGGGCCTGTAGATCTCGCGTGTGCGGGTCGATGCGCTCGACGAGCGGGATGGCGTAGGCGCCGGTCTTGCCCGAGCCGGTCTGCGCCTGGCCAACGAGGTCCGCGCCGTCCATGAGGTGCGGGATGACCCGCTCCTGGATCGGCGTGGGCTCGGTCCATCCCAGGCCGTGGATGGCCCGGAGAGTCTCCTGGCGGAGGGCCAAGCCTCCGAACGGGGGCCGCGGCGTCGCCTCCGGCGCGCGCGCGGGTTCTTGCTGTGTGACGTGCATATGCAAATGCCTCCTTCGCGTCCGGGGATCACCCGGACTGGCTCGACATGTCGAGCCGACGGAATTGTGCCGGCATCGTTGCGCGTGTCTCGCCAGCACGTTCCGCCCGAAGAAGGCTCGCGACACACCGCGAGGGATGCCGTAGATCGCATCCCTCGCAGAACGCATCTATGACGGTCGACCTCAGTCTATCAGGCGCGCGAGGGTCTGTCAAACGCGCGCGGCCCGCGTGCCGGGATCAATACCGATCGCGATCCCCGCGCCGCCCG
>DATLZI010000183.1:0-6612 GCA_035574075.1 bacterium
GGCCGGGCGGACTTGAACCGCCGACCTCCTGAACCCCATTCAGGCGCGCTACCATGCTGCGCTACGGCCCGACGTGTCCGGCTCATTATACCATCCATCCTCCCCGCCCGGGCGGGCGATGCTGCTACAATGACAGTGCAGCGATGCGGATCCTGGCCTGCGCCGATCTGCACGGGCGGCCGGAGCGGATCGCCCGCGTCCGGGCGCTCGTCGCCGAGCACGCCCCCGCGGTGGTGCTCCTGCCGGGCGACCTGACCCACGCCGGCCTCGGTCGGGAAGCGCTGGCCCTGCTGCGGGACCTGCCGCTGCATGTCTTAGCGGTGCCGGGCAACATGGATGCGCCTCCCGCCGCCGGGGAGATCTGGCGCTGCGGCGGATTGCGCGGCACGGACCCGGTGACGATCGGCGGCACGACGTTCGGCGGACCGGCGGTGACGCGGACGGTGGACGTCCTGGTGGTCCACGAACCGCCGCAGGGCACGCTCGATCGCCTCCCCTCGGGTCGGCACATCGGCTCGGCGCACACCCTGGAGCTGATGACGCGCCTCCGTCCACGCGTGCTGACCTGCGGCCACGTGCACGAGTCGCCGGGGATCACGCGGGTCGGCCCGACCCTTGTCGTGAACTGCACGATGGGCGACGGGAAGACACAGGGAGCGCTGATCGAGATCACCGCGGACGAGGTCAGCGCGCGTCTTCTGTGAGGGAACCGTGGCCGGCGACGCCAGAGGATCTCGCCGAGGCGCAGCGCCGCCTGGCCGCGCTGACGCCGGAGCCGTGGCATCCGCCGGAAGGCCGATGGTCGGCGGCGGGCTGCTTCGTGTGCTTCGCTCGCGGCACCTCCGGTCCCGGCGCTGCCGGCGACCGCGGGTGGGCGGCCGCCGCGCTGGTGCAGGACGACGCCGTCATCGTGGGACCCGTCATGCGGGGGGTTGCCGGCTTCCCGTACCTCCCCGGGCTGCTCGCGCTGCGCGAGGGACCCCTGCTGGAAGCCGCCGTGCTGGCCCTCCCCGCCCGCCCCGACGTCCTGCTCGTGAACGCCACCGGTCGGGACCACCCGCGGGGTGCCGGGCTGGCCCTGCACCTGGGAGCGCGCCTGGACCTGCCGTCGATCGGGGTGACGCAGCGCCCGCTGCTGGCCAGCGGCCCGCCGCCGGCTGAGCACGCCGGAGCGACGAGCCCGCTATGGATCGGCGCGGAAATCGTCGCCTACTGGGTGCGGCCGCATCGCTTCCTCCGGCCGCTGGTCGCCCACGCGGCGTGGCGCACCAGTGCTGACGTCGCGGCCGCCGTCCTCCTTGCGCTCGGCCGGGGCCGCCGGACACCGGAACCGCTCCGCGCCGCGCGGCAGGCGGCGCGCGCCGCGCGGGCGCAGCCTGCCCGCTGACCGGGGCGGGGCTAGACCGCGCCCAGGACCTGGGCGGCCTTGTTCACGTCGCGCGCCCCGACCCAGACGATCGCGCCATACGCGCCGCGCACGGCGATCGCGTCGGTGGCGACGACGTTGATCTTGGCGGCCGCCAGCTTGGCGTAGTGCTCGACCAGCGCGCCGGGGCGGTCGTCCCCCGTGAGGAAGAACGCTTTCTTCGGGCCGACGAGCTTCCAGTTGGCCTGCCGCGCCGCCGCCCGGAGGGCGGACGCGTCCGAGGGGATCAGGTTCAGCTGCGCTCGCCGGCCGCTGGGAAAGGCGTGGAAGGCCAGCAGGTTGACGCCCGCAGCCTTGAGCTGACCGAGGACCCGCGCCCCCTCCCCCGGCTTGTCCGCGGTCATGACGTAGAAGTAATCCACCAGACGAATCGCATCCGGCATCCGACATCCCCCCCGAGCGCATTGGTTCCGCATCGCCCGCGCGGGTTCCTGGGGACGGTGCGGCTCCTGACGGGCTGCGATCGGGACGGCGAATTTGCCGGAGGCGATCAGTTCTGGGCCACGGCGGTGACGCGCTGGAGCTGCTTCTCGGCAGAGTTCCAGACGTCGGTCGCCTCGGGCCGCCAGGTGGCGATGCCGATGTCGCAGGACAGCCACTTCCCGCCGCCGGCGCCCTTGAACTGGAAGGCCGAGGTGATCCGCGCCGCGACGGACCGGGCGTCGTCCTCCCACGTCTCCGGGAGGATCGCCACGAAGCGGTTGTCGTCGAGCCGGCCCACGTAGTCGCTGCCGCGCAGGTGCTGCTGCAGCCAGTGCGCGACCGAGGCGGCCACGCCGTTCTGTCCCGCGCCGCCCGGTCCGGGGGCCGGGAGGTGCGGCGTCACCAGCGCCACAGAGAAGGGCACGCCGGTGCGCTCCGCGCGGCGGAGCTCCGACTGGTAGATCTCCTGGATGAAGTCGGCCGTGTACACCCCTGTCTCCGGATCACGGATCGAGCGGTCGGCCAGACGGCGGAAGACGACCTGGCGCAGACCCAGCACCACCAGGAGGAGGGAGATCACCGCCACAGCCAGCAGCACGGTTGTCCATTCGCTCGACATCGGCAGCATCACATCCCTCCTATGCCCGGCCGGCCGGCCGGTCAGTCGCGCTTCCGCGGCGATCGGTCACGCGCAGCTCGGTGCCGGCGCGGAGGCGGGCGATGTTCCCCCGATGCTTGAGGACGGCAAACACCAGCGCCGCCCCTGCGAACCCCAGGTGCGCCGCCGGCTCTCCCCGGGCCCACATCACGAGCGGGGCGGCGGCGATGCCGAGCAGCGACCCCAGGGAGGCGTAGCGCGTCGCGGCCACCACGGCGATCCAGAGCAGGGCCGCGATCAGCGCGGCCCCCGGCGAGAGGGCGGCCAGGACGCCGAAGGTGGTGGCGATGCCCTTCCCGCCCCCCAGGCGCAGGAAGATCGACCAGTTGTGCCCGGCGATCGCCGCGGCGCCCGCGAGCGCGGCGGCGCCCGGGGTCGGCGCCCAGCGGCCGGCCGCCAGCACGGGGAGGGCGCCCTTGGCCATGTCCAGGAGCAGCACCAGCACGGCGAGGGGCAACCCGGCCACGCGGAAGACGTTCGTCGCCCCCACGTTGCCGCTGCCGTACCGGCGGAGGTCCACGCCGTGGAGGAGCCGGATGAGGAACAGCCCGGTGGGCACCGCGCCCAACAGGTACGCTCCGAGAACGAGGAGCGCCGTGGTCATCGCCGGCTCTGCTCGCGCGGCCGGGACCTGAACTCCAACCGGATCGGCGTGCCGCGGAAGTCGAAGGCCTCGCGCAGCCGGTGCTCCAGGTACCGCTGGTACTCGTCCGGAAAGAGCTCGGGATCGTTCACGAAGCAGATGATCGTCGGCGGCTTCGCCGCTCGCTGGGTGGCGTAGTAGATCTTCCCCTGCCGGCCGGCCCGATCCGCCGGCGGATGATGGGCCTCCTCCGCCGCGGCGATGACGCGGTTCAGGGGGCCGGTGGGGATGCGCCGCGCGTGCGCTGCGGCGGCGGCGGCCACCGCGTCGAGCAGCTCGGGGATGCCCCAGCGCCGCTTTGCGGAGGTGGCGACGATCGGCGCGTAGGCGGCAAAGCGCAACGCCGTGCGCAGCCGGTCCCCGGCGGCGCGGTGCAGCGCGGGGGTGGCGCTGGCCAGGTCCCACTTGCTCACGGCGACGACGAACGCCCGGCCCCGCTCCTGCGCGTAGCGCGCGATCTCCAGATCCTGCTCCACGACCGGCTGCGTGGCGTCCAGCACCAGCACGACGACGTCGGCGCGGTCGATCGCCCCCAGCGACCGCCCAGCGCTGTACCGTTCCACGCGCTGGTCGATGCGCGATTTGCGCCGCAGGCCGGCGGTGTCCACCAGCGTGAACGCCCGCTCGCCCCGCCGGAAGAAGGTGTCCACGGCGTCGCGGGTCGTGCCCGGGGCGGCGTCGACGACGACGCGCTCCTCACCCAGGATGGCGTTGACCAACGAGGATTTGCCGACGTTCGGTCGGCCGACGACCGCGACCCGGATCGCGGTCTCGGCGGCCGGTTCGGCCGCCGGCTCGGGGAGCATCGCCGTCACGGCGTCAAGGAGCTCGCCGATCCCCAGCCCGTGCATCGCCGAGACGGGGTACGGATCCCCCAGGGCCAGCTCGTAGAACTCGTAGTGCGCCTCCGGCCGCGGGATGTCGGTCTTGTTCACGACGAGGAGCACCGGACGGCGGCCAGCGCGCAGGCGCTGCGCCAGCTCGCGGTCCTCGGGCAGCACCCCCGCCGTGGCGTCGACGACGAAGAGGATGACGTCCGCCTCCTCCATCGCCCGCTCGGCCTGGGCACGGACCTGCGCGGTGATCGACTCGCTCGCGCCGACGACGTAGCCGCCGGTATCCACGACGCGGAAGGACCGACCCCGCCATGAGGTCTCGGCGTAGAGGCGGTCCCGCGTGATGCCGGGCTGGTCCTCGACGATGGCCAGGCGGCGACCGATCAACCGGTTGAAGAGCGCGGACTTGCCAACGTTGGGACGACCGACGATGGCCACCACGGGGAGCGGCACGCCTCTAGTGTAGCAGGGGGAACCGTCAGGACGCGGGGACGGCGGCGCGGGAGGCGGCGATCTCGCGCAGGCGGGCGATGACGTCGGCAATGATCCACTCCGGCGTGCTTGCCCCGGACATCACGCCGACCTTCGCCACGCCGTCGAACCAGGCCGGCTGCAGCTCGGCGGGGACCTCGACGTGGTAGGTCGGTCGGCCGTGGGCCCGGCCGATCTCGGCCAGGCGGGTGGTGTTCGCGGAGTGGTGTCCGCCGATGATCACCAGGGTATCCACCTCCTCAACGAGCCGCTCCGCCTCCTCCTGCCGCACGGTAATCGCCGGGCACAGCGTGTTCACCACACGCAGCTCTTTGGTGCGCAGGCTGAGGTCGCCGACGATCTGCCGGAAGTTCTCCTGGGATTGGGTGGTCTGCGACATCACCGCGATGCGCCCGCGCAGCTTCACCGTCGCGGCCTCGGCGCGGGTGTGGACCACGGTGACGCGGTCGCCCAGCGCCTCTTTCAGCGTGACCATCTCGGGGTGGCCGTGGTCCCCGACGACGATCAGCTGATAGCCTTCCTCGACGAGGGCGTGGGCCAGGGAGTGCGCCCGGATCACGACCGGGCAGGTCGCGTCCACGATCCGCATACCGCGGGATTTCGCCGCGTCGAGCACGGCGCGTTCCACGCCGTAGGCGGAGACGACGAAGGTCTCCCCCCTCATCTCATCCAGGCTCTCCGCGACGTGCACCCCGCCGGCCTGCAGGCGATCCACGACTTGCGGGTTGTGGATCAGCGGGCCCCAGGTCAGCACCGGGCCCTGGGCGGCGGCGCCAGCGCCCGCGGCCATCTCCACCGCGCGCTTCACGCCTCCGCAGAACCCCATGTGCCGGGCGACGAGGATTTCCATTGCCCCCCTAGCATACATAGGGTGATGCCCGCGCCGCAACGCGTCTTCGCCATCCTCAATCCCGCCGCCGGACGAGGCCGGGCGCAACGGGCCTGGCGCCAGGTGGAGCCCGCGCTGCGCGACGGCGGCCTGACGCTGCGCACCGTGGTGGAGGAGCGCCCGCAGCTGGCCATCGACCTCGCCGCGGAGGCGGCGCGGGCCGGCGTGGACGTGATCGCGGCGGTGGGCGGCGACGGCACGATCCACGAGGTGGTGAACGGCATCCTGACCTCGGGGGCCGACCCCCGGCCGGCGCTGGCGATCATCCCCGGGGGCACCGGGAATGACTTCGCCCGCGGGGTCGGCATCCCCAGGGATCCGCTGGCCGCGGGCCGGCTGCTGCTGCACGGCGCGCGGCGGCGCGTCGACGCCGGCCGGGTGAACGACCGCTACTTCGTGGGCATCGCCGGCGTGGGCTTCGACGCCGAGGTCGCGGCGCGCGTCAACCGCTGGCCGAAGTGGGTGAGCGGGACCTCCGTCTACGTCGCCGCGATCCTGTACATGTTGATCGCCTACCGCTGCGTGCCCACGCGGCTGGTCCTCGACGGGCAGGCCCAGCAGCTGCGCCTGTTTCTCGTCGCCGTGGCGAACACCGCGTGGTACGCGGGCGGGATGTACATGGCGCCCCCGGCGCGGCCCGACGACGGCATCCTCGAGGTGATCACGGCGCGCGATCTGGGGAAGATCGAGACGCTGGGCCTGCTGCCGAAGGTCTTCTCCGGCGCCCACCTGCGCCACGCCAAGGTCGCCCACCTGCGCGCGCGGGAGATCCGGGTGGAAAGCGCGGCGCCGCTGGCGATCCACGCTGACGGCGAGACGGTGGGGCGCGTCCCGGCGGTCTTCCGCGTCGTCCCTCAGGCGATCGACGTCATCGTGCCCGCCGCTGCTCCGGCGGCAGCAACGCCTCGATCGCCGCGATGATCCGCTCTCCCCACTCCGCCAGGACGGCGTGATCCAGCCGCCCCGCGATCCGCGGTACGGCCAGCGGCGGACCGAACCGGATGACGATGCGACCGAAGGGGCTGGGCAGGCGCCGGCCCTTGCGCATCACGCGGTGGCTGTTGATCACCGCGACGGGCAGCACCGGGGCGCCGGACCGCAGGGCGAGCAGCGCCGCCCCGGGCTCCGGCGACTGCAGTCGGCCGTCCGGGCTGCGCGTACCCTCGGGAAAGATCAGCAACACCCCGCCCTGCGCCAGGACCTCGAGGGAGTGGCGGATCGCCGCCCGGTCGGCGGTGCCCCGCC
>DATLZI010000184.1:0-4909 GCA_035574075.1 bacterium
ATCGCCCCGGCCTGCGGGTGGCGCACCCGCTCGACGACGTCGGTGAGGTCGATCGGGCCGTCCGCGAGGCGCACATGCGCGTCCGCCCCGCCGCTGACCGGCGGGATGAGGACCAGCTCGTCCCGCTCGCGCAGCGCCGTCTCGCCCGGCACGTAGGCGTCGTTGACGGCGAAGGCCACGGGCGCGGGCAGGCGGTCGAGCGCGGGGTACCGGCCGCGCAGCAGATCCCAGACCTCGCGGGCGGTGGCGCCCGGCGCCACCGCCAGGGTCAGGCGCGCCGCGCCGAGCGCCTCGCGGTAGGAGGCGAAGGCCCGCACGGTGATGTTCACACCCGCATTGTAGCAGAGCAGCCGCATTGCCCCTCGGGTCCCGGCCGGGCGCCGAATCCGGTCCGCGCCCTATGGCCGATGCGTGCAAAGCGCGCATACAGTAGTAGCCACAAGAGGGAGGCGACGTCCATGGAGCGGATCGCCCTCGCCCTGAGCATCGTGGCCCTGGGCGTTAGCGTGGCGGCGGTGGCCGGACGGGGAGGGGCGCCGCCCGAGGCGGTCCCCCCTCGACCGGCCGCCACCCTGACCCTCTCCATGGTCGTGGCCACCTTCTCCGGGCAGGGGGTGGCCGCCCACCGCTGGTATCCGACGATGCTCGTCGTGCGCCGCGGGGACACGGTCGATCTCGCCGTCGGCAACCCGGACCGCTACGCGCACGCGCTCGAGCTCACCGGCTACAACCTCCGGACCGGGCGACTCCCGCCGGGCGCCAGCCGCTCCCTGCGCTTCGTCGCCGATCAGCCGGGGGTCTTTCTCTTCCGGTGCGCGCTGCCCCACAACCCCGCCACGGGCGACTGCACGCCCGACCACGACCTGATGCGCGGGTATCTCCTCGTCACGGAGTGACGGGATGAACAAGGCCGTGGCGTGGACGGCGACGGCGGTGTCGGTGGCGGCGATCGCGGTCGGTCTGCTGGCCCTGCGTCCGGCGGACCGCCGTCCCTCCGCCGCGGTGGCCATCGACCTGGAGATGCTCATCACCGGGCAGGGGGGCATCGGCGGGCCAGCCACCAGTCACCTCTACGATCCCCAGATGCTCGTCGCGCGCCGGGGCGACACGGTCCGCCTGCGTGTCCTGAACCAGTCCCTGTTCAGCCACGCGATCGAGATCGTCGGCCTGAATGCGCGCACGAAGGTCCTGGCCGGGGGAGAGGCCGACGAGGTGACGTTCACCGCGGACCGCCCCGGGATCTTCGAATACCGCTGCATCCTCCCCTACGATCCGGCCGCCGGCACCTGCGCGCCGGACCACGATCAGATGATCGGGCACCTCGTCGTCTTGGACGCGCCGCCGCGCTAGAGAGGTCTTGTGTGGCGGCGGGGACGGTGGTCGCCATCGGACTGCGCAAGCGCATCCTGCTCCTGGTGGCCCTCGGCCTGCTGATCGCCACCGCGCCGCTGGGCGTGATGGGCCTGGGCATGGTCCGCGCCGCGACCGATCGGATCCTGGTCGAGCGCCTGGCGATGGCCCGGGCCTCGGCCGACCACCTCAGCAGCCAGCTGGCCCAGGGGTGGTCGCAGCTCGAGCGGCTGAGCGCGCGCGTGGCCGCGCGCCCGGCGGGCGATCGGGCCGCCCTGCGGCGCGCGCTGGCGGACTTCGTGCCGCAGACGCCGCTCTTCTCCGGCGGGGTGCTGGTCCTCGACGCCTCCGGAGCGGTCCTCGCCGCCGAACCGGCCCATCGCGCGCCGCTGCCATCCGACCTGCCCTCGGTCAGCGCGACCTTGGCCCAGGGCCGGCCGCAGACCGGCCTGGTCATCCGGGGGCCGGGCGGCCGGTCCCTGGCCGTGTTCAGCGTCCCGGTGTCTCGCCCCCCCGCCGCCGTGGACGGCGCCGTGGTCGGCCTGATCGACCTGACCAAGCCGACGCTGCTCACGTTCATCGACGGTCTGGCGATGGGGGTCTCCGGTCACGCCGCGATCGTGGCCGCCGACGGCACCGTGCTGGCCAGCACCGACCCCGCCGCGCTGTTCACGCGCGACGAGCACCCGGAGTTCTTCCGCGCGGTGATCGAGAGAGGGCGCGCCCTGGTGGGCCGGGCCACCGCGCTCGAAGAGAGCGGCCGCCGCGAGGTGCACGTCACGGCCTTCGCGCCGCTGACCGCCGTGCCCTGGGGCGTGGGCATCGGGCAGCGCGAGGACGAGGCCCTGGGGCCGATCCGGCGCCTGCGCGACCGGATCGTGATCTTCGAGACCCTGGTGCTGCTGGCGGCCGGGCTCTTCGCCTGGTGGGACACCACCGCCGTGGTGCGGCCGCTCACCGCGTTGCGGCAGGCCGCGGAGCGCATCGCCGAGGGTGACTTGGCCACGCCGATCGACGTGCGCCGCGCCGACGAGATCGGCGCCCTGGCGCACGCCTTCGAGACGATGCGCCTGCGGCTGCTGCGGTCGCTGAGGGAGAATGCCCGGCTCCAGGAGCAACTCCAGTCGGTGGCGATGCTGGAGGAGCGGGAACGGATCGCCCGCGAGATGCACGACAGCGTGGGACAGGTGCTGGGGTACGTGAACACCAAGGCGCAGGCCGTGCGCGCGCTCCTCGAGGACGGGAAGCCGGCGCAGGCGCAGCAGCAGCTGGCCGAGCTCGAGCAGGCCGCGCGCGCCGTCTACGCCGATCTCCGCGAGGCGATCCTCAGCCTGCGGACCACGGTCGGCGCGGGCCAGCGTCTCCTTCCCGCCCTGGCGGAGTACGTCCGGCGGTTCTCGGAGCTGAGCGGGGTGGAGACCACGCTCAGCGCCGAAGGGCCGCCCCTGGAGTTCCCGCCCACCGTGGAGGTCCACCTGATCCGCATCGTGCAGGAGGCCCTGACCAACGTCCGCAAGCACGCCCGGGCCCGCCACGCCGCGGTGCGGCTCACCTCCGGCCCGGACGGCGTCGTCATCGCCGTCGAGGACGACGGCGTCGGCATCGCCGCCCGGTCCCGCGCTCCGCAGGCGGGCAGCGGGTTCGGGCTGCAGACGATGCAGGAGCGGGCCGAGGCGATCGGCGGGCGCCTCACCCTGCGCGCCCGGCCCGGCGGCGGCACCGTGGTCGAGGTGGAGGTTCCGGTGGAACGAGGACGCGACGATGCGAGTCTTGCTGGCTGACGACCATGCGCTCTTCCGGGACGGCGTGCGCAGCCTGCTGCAGGCGCGCGGGATCGAGGTGGTCGGCGAGGCGGCCGACGGCCGGGAGGCGGTGGAGGCCGCGCTGCGCCTGCGTCCCGACGTCGTCCTGATGGATATCACGATGCCGCGGATGGACGGCCTGGAGGCGACGCGCCTGATCACGGCCCGCGCCCCCGAGATCACGATCGTCATGCTCACCGTCTCCGAGGATGACCACATGCTGTTCGAGGCCATCAAGAGCGGCGCGCAGGGCTACCTCCTGAAGAACCTGCAGGCGGCGGAGTTCTTCGAGCTGCTGGAGGGGGTCCAGCGGGGCGAGGCGGCGCTCACCCGGTCCCTCGCCCGCCGGATCCTGGAGGAGTTCGGCGCGCACCCCCGGCGCAAAGCCGCCGACCCGCACGACGAGCTGACCGATCGCGAGCGGGAGGTCCTGCGGGCCGTCAGCAGCGGCGCCAGCAACCGCGAGGTGGCCGCCGCGCTGCACATCTCCGAGAACACCGTCAAGTTCCACATGAAGAACATCCTGGACAAGCTGCACCTCCGCACCCGGGCCGAGGTCATCGCCTACGCCGCCCGCCGGACCTGGCCGCTTCCCGGGTGACCTACCCCGCCGGGTAGGTCCCGCCCGCCCACGACTACCCCGCCGCGCGTTGTGACCGGCCCCTCCCTCCTCTACGGTGGCGGTGGAAGCGCTACGCCGTGCGGAGGTGAGGACGAGTGCGGAGATGGAGCGGATCCCTGGTTGCCCTGGCGCTGCTCATCCTTCCGGCCACCGCCTGGGCCGCGCCGGTCCAGAAGATCACGATCACGATGCGCGACTTCGCGTACGCCCCGGCCCGGATCGTCCTGCAGGCGGGGATCCCGGTCGAGCTCACGATCACCAACCGGGGCAAGGTGACCCACGAGTTCATGCTCTACGGGATGCCCAAGGACATGGGCGGGATGATGGGCGGCGAGATGGGCCATGAGTGGGTGGAGAAGACCAACTACTTCAAGGGCGTCCCGGTCACGGTCCAGGGCGGCACGGTGAAGCGGAAGGCGGGGGCGTTCTTCGAGCTGCGGGTCCCGCCCGGGAAGACGGCGACGCTCCGCTTCACGCCGGTGAAGAAGGGGACGTTTGAGTTCGGGTGCATGATCGCCGACCACTACGAGGCCGGGCAGCGCGGCGTGCTGGTGGTGAAGTGATGAACGGCGGCGGCTGGACCGTGCTCGGCGCGGTCGTGCTCATCGGCGTGCTGCTGCTCGTCGGCGGCTACCTCGTCATCCAGTCCTACGCGCCCCCCGCGTCCGCCACCGCCCCCGTCGTCCCCGAGGTCAGGCAGTTCGCCCTGGTGCTGCACACCTTCGAGGGACCGGAGGAGACGGTGCGCCACTGGATGCCGTCCACGATTGTGGTCAACGCGGGAGATTCGGTGATCCTGCGCATCACCAACACCGACGCGGAGGAAGCCCACGGCTTCGCCCTGGGCGCGCTGAACATCTCCATCCCGTCGATCGCCCCCGGCCAGACGGCCGTCGTGCGCTTCCGCCCGACCCGCCCCGGGATCTACCACTACGGGTGCACGCTCGCCGGGTGCGCGCGGGATCACGAAGACCAGACCGGGCAGTTCGTCGTCCTCTCCGGCCGGTAGGCGATGCTCTCGCGCCGGGCGTTCCTCAAGTGGCTCGCGGCGGGGACGGCGGCCGCCGCGCCGCTCGCCGGGGGCCGGATCTTCCGCCGCTGGCCGCTGGGGCGGGGGCGCGCCGTGCCGGCGCTC
>DATLZI010000185.1:0-3316 GCA_035574075.1 bacterium
CCCGCCACGCCGATGATGTCGAAGACTTCCGTCCCGTCCAGCCCCAGCGTCTCCGGCGACTCGCCCTGGCGGAACTCGAGCGGCAGGATGCCCATCCCGACCAGGTTGCTGCGGTGGATGCGTTCAAAGCTCTGCGCGAGCACGGCCCGGACGCCGAGGAGCATCGGTCCCTTCGCCGCCCAGTCGCGCGAGCTGCCGGAGCCGTACTCCGCGCCGGCCAGGACAATGAGCGGCGTTCCCTCGGCCTGGTACCGCATCGCCGCGTCGTAGATCGGCAGCAGCTCCCCGGAAGGCAGGTGGGTGGTCCACCCGCCCTCGCGGCCGCCGGCCAGCCGGTTGCGCAGCCGCACGTTGGCGAAGGTGCCGCGCATCAGCACCTCGTGGTTGCCGCGCCGCGCGCCGTAGGTGTTGAAGTCCACCGGCGCGACGCCGCGCTCGATGAGGTAGCGCCCGGCCGGACTGTCCTTGGGGATGGCGCCCGCCGGCGAGATGTGGTCGGTGGTCACCGACTCGCCCAGCCAGGCCAGGACGCGCGCCCCGACGATGTCGGACGGCGCCGGCGGGGTCGCCGTCAGCCCCTCAAAGAACGGCGGACGCTGCACGTAGGTGGACGCCGGATCCCAACGGTACACCTCGCTCTCCGGGACGGGCAGGGAGCGCCATGTCTCGTCGCCGTGGAAGACATCGCGGTAGCGCTCGATAAACAGCTCGGGAGAGATCGCCTGCCGGATCACGGCGCGGATCTCCTCGTCCTTGGGCCAGACGTCGCGCAGGTAGACGGGCTGGCCCCGCCGGTCGGTCCCCAGCGGATCCCGGGTCAGATCGATGTTCACGGTGCCGGCCAGGGCGAAGGCCACGACCAGCGGCGGCGAGGCCAGGTAGCTCGCGCGCACCAGGGGATGGATGCGGCCCTCGAAGTTGCGGTTGCCGCTGAGCACCGCGACCGTGACCAGGTCGTGGGCCTGGATCGCCTCCGCCACCGGCGGCGGCAGCGGCCCGCTGTTACCGATGCAGGTCGTGCAGCCGTAGCCGACGGTGTGGAAACCGAGGGCCTCCAGGAAAGGCGACAGCCCAGAGCGGTGCAGATAGGCCGAGACGACGGCCGATCCCGGCGCCAGGCTGGTTTTCACCGTGGGCGGGACGCTCAATCCGCGCTCCACGGCCTTCTTCGCCACGAGTCCGGCGGCCACCATCACCTCGGGGTTCGAGGTGTTAGTGCACGATGTGATCGCGGCGATGACGACGGACCCGTGGGTCAGCTCGGCGGTCCGGTCCCCGACGCGCACCCGGGCCACCGGCGGACGTTGTGCCACCGCCACACCCCCGGGCGACCCGGACGGCGCGGCGGCCAGCCGCTCCGCAAAGGCGGCCCGGAAGTTGGGGCCGACCCCGGCGAGGGACACCCGGTCCTGCGGGCGGCGAGGACCGGCGACCGACGGCTCCACCTTGCTGAGGTCCAGCTCGACGACCTGGTCGTACAACGGGTCCGGGCTTCCCGGCGTGCGGAACAGGCCCTGCGCTCGGGCGTACGCCTCGACGAGGGCGATCTGTTCCTCGGAGCGCCCGGTCAGGCGGAGGTAGGCCAGCGTCTCGTTGTCGATCGGGAACATCGTCGCCGTGGCGCCGAACTCCGGCGACATGTTGGCGATCGTCGCCCGGTCCGGCAGCGACAGCGCCCCCACGCTCGGCCCGAAGCACTCCACGAACTTGCCGACCACGCCCACCTTGCGCAACAGTTGCGTCACGGTGAGGACGAGGTCGGTCGCGGTGACGCCGTCGGCGAGCTCGCCGACCAATCGCAGGCCGACCACCTCCGGCCGCGTCAGGTACATCGGCTGGCCGAGCAGCACGGCCTCCGCCTCGATCCCCCCCACGCCCCAGCCCAGGACGCCGAGCCCGTTGATCATCGTGGTGTGCGAGTCAGTGCCGACCAGGGTGTCCGGCCGCGCGACCGGCGCGCCGTCGGGCTCCGGCCGGACATCCACCACGCGCGCCAGGTACTCCAGGTTGACCTGATGGACGATGCCCGTGCCGGGCGGGACCACGCGCAGGTTGTCGAAGGCGCGCTGCGCCCAGCGCAGGAGGAGGTAGCGCTCGCGGTTGCGCTCGTACTCCAGCGCGACGTTGCGGGCGAAGGCCTCCGGCGAGCCGAAGACGTCGACCTGCACGGAGTGGTCGATGACCAGGTCGGCGGGAACGATCGGGTTCACGCGCCGCGGATCACCGCCCAGGGTGCGCAGCGCGTCGCGCATCGCGGCCAGGTCGACGATCACCGGGACACCGGTGAAGTCCTGCAGCAGGACACGGCCCGGCAGGAAGGGGAACTCCGCGCCCGACAGGGCGCCTGGCTGCCAGGCGGCGACGGTGGCCACGTCGTCATCGCCAAACGGCCCCTGCCCGGCCTGGCGCAGGACGTTCTCCAGGAGCACCTTCACGGTGAAGGGCAGGCGCTCCAGGCCGACCGCGACCCGATCGCCGAGCGCCGCCAGCGGATAGTAGTGGACGGCGAGCGCGCCGATCTGGATGGTGCTGCGGATGGCCGGGCCGTATCGGGACAACGGAGCGCCTCCTTCGCCGTGCGTGGTGGACGGAAACCAGTCATCAGTATACAACGCGGGCCGGAGGCCTCATCGTCCTGCGCGACGGCGACCTCACTCCCTGGGGGGAGGGGGCAGGACCGCGCGGAGGGCGCCGAGGAGATCCCGGCGGGCCCGGGACTTCGCCACCGCGGCGTCGGCGCCCATCGCCCGGGCCGCCGCGTGGTAGGCGTCGAACTGGTCGTCGGGGAGCAGCGCGATGATGACCAGGCGCGGATTGATCTGGCGCGCGGCGAGACACCCCGGGAGTCCGGCGGGGCCGAAGAGCCACGGATCAACGATGAGCACGTCGGGACGCGTCTCCCGGATCATCCGCACGGCATCCTCCATCGTGGCCGCGCTGCCGGCCACCTCGAAGCCGCCCTCGCTTCGCAGGACCAGCGCGATGGCCTCGCGCGTCGCGGCGTGCGGATCGGCGAGGACGATCCGGTACGACTCCGGCAGGCGACGGACGCTCATCACAGGCGACGGCCCGGCGCGGGGCGGCGACCCGCGCGTGCTGCCTGGCATCGTAGCAGCGGATCGCGCCGACCACTATCCGCCTGGAGGCTGATTCGCGTCGGGCCGGGGCCCGATGGCGCCGGCCCCCCTCGCGAAGGCTCGGGCCACCGCGATGACGACGGCGACCGGACCGTTCTCGAGCAGTCGCCGCCCCCGCCGCGGTGCGGGCCTCCCCGGCGGCGGCCACCGCTGCGGGTCAGGCGCGCCCCGCGCCTCCC
>DATLZI010000186.1:0-22057 GCA_035574075.1 bacterium
GTGCTTGAGGACGTGGGCGGCGCGAGCGCTGCCGGTCAGCTGCGCGTGCTCGGCGATGAGGGCCAGGACGTGCGCCTCCTCAGAGGGGTCATCGAGCGGGCCGATCGCGACGTGCTCGCGGTTGCAGCGGCGCTCGAGGACGCCCTCCTCGTCGAAGACGTAGGCGATTCCGCCGGTCATCCCCGCGGCGAAGTTGCGGCCCACGGTCCCCAGCACCACCACCGTGCCGCCGGTCATGTACTCGCAGCCGTGGTCGCCGACCCCCTCGACCACGGCGGTGGCCCCCGAGTTGCGCACGGCGAACCGCTCGCCGGCGCACCCCGCGGCGAACAGGCGACCGCCGGTCGCGCCGTAGAGGACGGTGTTGCCGAGGATGACGTTGCGGTGGGTGGGGCGGTCGAAGGCCGCCGGCGGACGGATGACGATCTCGCCGCCCGCCATCCCCTTCCCCACGTAGTCGTTCGCCTCGCCGGTCAGGCGCAGCGACAGTCCCGGGACGCAGAACGCGCCGAAGCTCTGCCCGGCGGCGCCCTCGAACTCGAGGAGGATCGTGCGCTCCGGCCAGCCCGCATCTCCCCGCCGCTGCGCGATCGCGCCGGCGATCCCCGCGCCGACAGCGCGGTGACTGTTCCGGATCTCGCTGCGGAAGCGCGCCGGCTGGCCCTCCCGCACGGCGCGGCCGATCACCGTCATGATCCGCGCGTCGAGGTCGTCGTCCTCCGGCGGGCCGTTGCGCGTCACCGTGCCGCGGCGGGGCCGCACCCGGGCGGGATCAGGATCCCGCAGGAGGAGATCGACCGCCAGCGGCCGTCCGCGCGGCGGAGCGATGTCGCGCGGGCGCAGCAGGTCCACCCGGCCGACGATCTCGTCCAGCGATCGGGCCCCGAGCCCGGCGAGGATCTCCCGCACCTGCTGCGCCACGCCCAGCAGGTAGGCCACGACCATCTCCGGCGTGCCGCTGAACCGGCGGCGCAGATCCTCGCGCTGCGTGGCGATGCCCACGGGGCAGGTGTTGAGATGGCACTGCCGCGCCATGACGCAGCCCAGCGCGACGACGGCAGCGCTGCCGAAGCCGAACTCGTCGGCGCCCAGCAGGGCGGCGATCACGACGTCCCGCCCCGTCTTCAGCCCGCCATCCACCCGCAGCCGCACCCGGCCGCGCAGCCCGTTGGCCACCAGCACCTGCTGCGTCTCGGCCAGCCCCAGCTCCCACGGCACCCCGGCGTGCTTGATCGAGTCGAGCGGCGAGGCCCCCGTTCCCCCGTCGTGACCGCTGATCTGGATGGTGTCGGCGTAGGCTTTGGCCACGCCGGCGGCGATCGTGCCCACGCCGGCTTCGGCGACGAGCTTCACGGCGACCCGCGCCGTCGGGTGGATGCGCTTGAGGTCGTAGATGAGCTGGGCCAGGTCCTCGATGCTGTAGATGTCGTGATGCGGGGGCGGCGAGATGAGCGTCGCGCCGGGCTGGGCGCGGCGCAGGCGGGCGATCTCCACGCTAACCTTGTGGCCCGGCAGCTGTCCCCCTTCCCCGGGCTTGCTGCCCTGGGCCATCTTGATCTCCAGCTCGTCGGCCGACAGGATGTACGCCGGCGTCACCCCGAACCGCGCGGAGGCGATCTGCTTGATGCGGGAGTTCGCCCAGTCGCCGCCGTCGGCGGGCAGTGCGAAGCGGGAGGGGTCCTCGCCGCCTTCCCCGCTATTGGAGCGCGCGCCGATCCGATTGGCGGCGATGGCCAGGGTGCGGTGCGCTTCCAGGCTCAGGGCGCCGTGCGACATCGCGGAGATGACGAAGCGACGGACGATGCACTCGGCGGACTCCACCTCGCCAAGCGGCACCGGCTCGGCCGGCGCGAAGGTGAGCAGGTCGCGCAGCGCCGCGGGCGGCCGCTGCGCGACCAGGGCGGCGAAGGCTTCACGCGCCTCGCGGTCGCCGCTGCGGGCCGCGCGGTGCAGCGCCTTGACGACATAGGGGTTGAAGGCGTGGTACTCGCCGCCCCGCCGGAAACGGATCTCCCCGCTGGCCGGCAGCCCGTCCCGCTCGGCCGGGGCCGCCGCTGAGGCGAAGGCCAGGCGATGGCGGGCCACCACCTCCGCCGCGATGGTCTCCGCGTCCGCGCCGCCGAGACGCGCGGGGATGCCGGGGAAGTACCGCTCGGCGAAGGCCGTGTCCAGCCCCACGATCTCGAAGATCTGCGCGCCGCAGTAGCCGGCCAGCGTGCTGATCCCCATCTTGGACATGATCTTCAGCAGCCCGGCCTCCACCGCGCGGCGGTAGGCGCCCCAGCGCCGGCTGCCGTCGCCGTTCGCTCCCCCGACCAGCGTCTCCAGCGCCAGGTAGGGAACGACCGCGTTGGCCCCGCAGCCGATCAGGCAGGCGAAGTGATGGATCGTGCGCGCCTCGCCGGTGTCGGCCACCAGGCCGACCCGCATCCGCCGGCCGGCGCGGATCAGGGCGTGGTGCACGGCCGCGACGGCCAGCAGCATCGGGATCGGGGCGTGCGCGGGGTCCACGCCGCGATCGCTGAGCACCAGGATGCCGTCCCGCGCGGCCGCCCGGCAGGCCTCGGCCTCGAGCGCGGTGAGGGCGTCCAGCATCGCCTGCGGCCCGCCCTCGGCGGGGAAGACGGCATCCAACCGTCGGACGGGCAGCGGGCCGCACTCCACCAGCCACTGCAGCTGCGACGGCGCGATGATCGGCGAGGGGAGGCGGATGAGATGCCCGCCGCCGGCGGGACCGGGCTCGAACAGCGACGGCGCGGCGCCGAGGTGGGCGGTCAGCGACATCACGAGGCGCTCGCGCAGCGGATCGATGGGCGGATTGGTGACCTGGGCGAAGCGCTGGCGCACATAGGCGTAGAGGGGCCGCGGGTGCGTGGAGAGCACGGTGGGCGGCGTGTCGTCGCCCATCGAGAACACCGGATCCTTGCCCTCCTCCGCCATCGCCTCCAGGATCTGCGCCACGTCTTCGTGCGTGTAGCCGAACGCGCGCTGCAGCGCCGGCAGGTCGCCCGCCGGATCGCGGTCGCCGGACGTCTCTTCGGCGGCGATCGGTACGACGTGATCGCGCACCCACGCGCCGTACGGCCGCCCCAACGCGAAGCGCCGGATGACCTCGTGATCGCGCAGGACCTCGCCGCTGCCCGTGTCCACGAGCAGCATCTGGCCGGGGCCCAGGCGACCCTTTTCGACCACCCGCGCCTGCGGCCGATCGAGCACCCCCGCCTCGCTGGCCAGAATGACAAGACCATCGTCGCTGCGCCAGTAGCGCGCCGGTCGAAAGCCGTTCCGGTCGAGCAGCGCGCCAACCACCGTCCCGTCGGAGAAGGCCAGGGCGGCCGGCCCGTCCCACGGTTCGGTGGCGCAGCCGTGATAGGCGAAGAAGTCCCGGGCGGCGTCCTCGAGCTCGTCGTCCCCCTCCCAGGCCGGGGGAACCAGGACGCGCAGGGCCTCGGGGAGGCTGCGACCGCAGGCGGCCAGCGCTTCGACGACGTTGTCGAGCATCGCGCTGTCGCTCCCCCCCGGCTGGATGAGCGGCCGCCACTCGGCGGGCAGCGCGGCCTCCCGCGCGCGCGTCCAGATGACGTTGCCCTGCAGGGTATTGATCTCGCCGTTGTGGGCGAGCGTGCGGAAGGGCTGGGCGAGGTGCCAGGAGGGGAAGGTGTTGGTGCTGTAGCGCTGGTGGAAGACCGCCAGCGCCGTCTCGTAGGCCGGATCGGCCAGATCGCGGTAGAAGCGCGCCAGCTGCGGCGACGCGAACAGCCCCTTGTAGACGATCGTCCGCCGCGAGAACGACGGGACGTAGCAGTCCAGCCCCTCCGCCTGGGCCGCCCGCTCGATGAGCCGGCGGCAGCGGTACAGGGCCTGGTCGAAGGCGGCGTCGTCCAGCGCTCCCCGCCGCGCGACGACGACCTGGGCGATGTGTGGCTGCGTCGCCCGGGCGTGATCGCCGAGCGCCTGGGGGTCGACGGGCACGCGGCGCCAGCCGAGAAGGAGGAACCCGCTCCGGCGCACCGCGCTCTCCACGACCGCCCGGGCCCGCTCGCGCGGCTCCTCCGCTTGGGGCAGGAAGATCATCCCCACGGCGAGGTCGGCGTCGGGGACGTCGGTGGGCAGATCGCGGCGCAGGAGGCGGTAGGGCAGCTGGGTCAGCACGCCCGCCCCGTCCCCGGTCTTGCCGTCGGCGGCGATCGCGCCCCGGTGACGCATGCTGGCCACGGCCAGCAGGGCGTGGCGGAGGATTGCATGCCTGCGGCGGCCGTGCACGTCGACGACGAAACCGACCCCGCAGGCATCGCGTTCCAGCTCGGGTCCGAGCACCACTGCCGTCCACCCCGGGTTGCGTCAGATTCGAGAATGTAGAAAGCCCGAGCGAGCGGTCCCCCTGACGAGGAACCTCCCCCTCGGGCTTCTGTCCCGACGGTGTAGCCGGCGTCCGGTGGCCGGCCTGCGCCGCTTGGACCAGCCCGCGCCGGGTGGGCGCGGCGGAACCCTAGGCGCACTTCCTCAGTTCACCGGACCGCAGCGAACACGAACGCCGGCGCAGCCTGCGCCGGCGACGTGGCCGACTGGGCCCGTAACTTGATCGTGTTTGTACCATGTCGTTCGGTCCCTGTCAATCCCCGCCGCTCGACCGCACCCGCCCCTGGCGCCCAGCGTCACGACCGCTGCCTGCGCGCCGTCAGCCACGATCTGCCCTCCCGCGGCGACGACATCGGCGATCGAGGACAGCGGGCGGCCAAGGCTGTCCACTAGCTCCCGGAGGTTGAGTTTGGCCACGCGCGGGCCACTGTGCTCTCTGGCAACCGCGCCACAACACGTCCAGCGCACGCCCCCGCGCGCGACGTCGAGCCCCTTGCCGCTGGCCAGCGGGATCACCGCCGTGGCGCGGTGCACCTCGCCGGAAGCAGAGCCGGGGACGACGAGCAGGCGATCGTAACATAGGTTGGGGCAGACACACAGGATCATCGCGGGGCCACCGAATACATCCCCTACCGGATGGTGTCGGGAGGCGCCGGCACCTAGGGTGGAAGGAACGAAGGAGAGCGCGCATGCCCACCACCGTGGTTGAACGCATCGAACGCTCCGGCATTGTGGCCATCGTGCGGCTCGGCTTCTCGGCCGCGCTCCGCCGCGTCGCCGAGGCGCTGACCGCGGGCGGGATTGATGCCCTGGAATTCACCGTCACCACCCCCGGCGCCCTGGCCGCGATCACGGCCAGCCGCGCTGCGCTCGGCGACCGCGCGCTGATCGGCGCCGGCACCGTGCTGGACGCCGACACCGCCCGCGCCGCGATCCGCGCCGGGGCTGTCTTCGTCGTCACCCCGACCCTCACCCTGGACGTGATCCGCGTCTGCCGGGAGGCGGGCGTGCCGGTCTTCCCCGGGGCGATGACGCCCACGGAGATCCTCGCGGCGTGGACGGCCGGGGCGGATATCGTCAAAGTCTTCCCCGCCAGCGCCCTGGGTCCCGACTACATCCGCCAGGTGCGCGCGCCGCTGCCGCAGATCAAGCTGATGCCCACAGGCGGCATCTCCGCGGCGAACGCCGCCGACTACCTCCGCGCGGGCGCGGTGGCCATCGGGGTGGGCGGCCGCCTCGTCGACCCCGCGGCCGTCGCCGAAGAGCGCTGGGATCTCCTCACCCAGCGCGCCCGCGAGCTGGTGCAGGCCGTCGCCGCGGCGCGGGCCGCCTGACCCCCCCGCGGCGCGCCCAATCGGACCCCTTCCCCTCTGGTGGTGTCCCGACAAAGACGCCATGCTACCATAATTGGTGAGCACCAAACCACGCGAACCGGGGGTGGTCAGCTTGACCCGCAAGCCGTTCGAGATCACCGCGGAGTGCGAGCTGCCCAGGTTCCCTGCCGAGCGGGAGATCACCCGCATCGCGGAGCAGCTCGAGCAGGCGCGGCGCGCCAGTCCGAACATCGTGCGCGTCACGGTGAATCCACCGGCTGTCTATCGCCGCAATCGGTACGTTCTGGAGGCCCGCGCCGTGGTGTGGGCCGCCGACGTGCCGGAGGCGGTGCGCAGCGTTGAGGCGCTGGTGGCCAGCGCCGGGGTGCCCTGCCTCTCCGTGCTGCCCTCCGGCCGCGCCCTGCCGGCCAGTGAGGTCCCGGCCCCGGCGGAGACGGTCCAGGCGGGAGCGGGATCTCACAGCGCGTAGCGCGCCGATCAATCCCCGCGTCGTCTCGGTGAGGGGTAGGTGACGACGATCCCGCGCCCCCGCGCCGCGCGGCCAACGTCGCCAGGGAACTCGCCCGCGCGCCGCGGACGCGCGTGCATCTCACCGGAGGGCGGCTGCGCGGGTCATCCTACGAGCTCGTGGGCCCGGCAGCCGCCCACGCGCTCCACGGGCTCAACGTGGACCTGGCGTTCATCGGGGTGAACGGGGTCTCCGTCGCCCGGGGTTTGACGACCTTCAACGAGGAGGAAGCAGAGGTCAACCGGGCGATGACCGCCGCGGGCCGCCGCGTGGTGGTCGTGGCCGACCACAGCAAGCTCGGGCGGGCGACCCTGGTGCAGATCTGTCCGATCGACGCCGTACACGTGTTGATCACCGACCGTAGCGCCCCCGCGGCAGAGGTCGCGGCGCTCCGGCGGGCGGGGATCGAGGTGATCCTGTGCTAGCCCTAGACCTCCGGCTGCGCGTTCAGGCGGCCTTCCGGTGCTCGATCTGGGTGCCGAGCGCTTCCAGGAACTTCGCCAGCCAGGCGGGATGCGCTGGCCAGGCCGGAGCGGTGATCAGCATGCCGTCCACCACCGCCTGATCCACCGGCACGTCGATCCAGGTCGCCCCGGCCAGCTTCGCCTCCGGACCGACCGCCGGGTAGCCGGTGCACCGCCGACCCCGCAGCACGTCCGCCGCCGCGAGCACCTGCACGCCATGGCAGATGGCCGCGATCGGCTTGCCGGACTGCGCGAAGTGCCGGACGATCTCCACGACCCGCGGCTGCAGGCGGATGTACTCCGGCGCCCGTCCGCCGGGGAGGACCAGACCATCGTAGTCGGTCTCACGGATCTCGTCGAAGGTCGCGTTCAGGGTGAAGTTGTGACCGCGCTTCTCGGTGTAGGTCTGATCCCCCTCGAAGTCGTGCACCGCGGTCCGCACGACCTCGCCCTTCTTCTTGCCCGGGCAGACGGCATGGACCGTGTGGCCGACCATCTGCAGAGCCTGGAACGGCACCATCACCTCGTAATCCTCGGCGTAATCTCCCGTCAGCATGAGGATCTTCATCGCTGCTTCGCCTCCTCATGGATACCAGTAGCCTGCCGACTCCCTTCGGGGCTCAGCATGCATTATTCACCGGGGGGCGGAACGGGACAATCGGGCGGCTGGCGTATTCATCGCGCTCTCCCGCTGGCGCACAATATATGTATATGGGCGCCGCGGGCGACGGCCCCGGGTTCTTCGCCGTGGTGCGGACGCGGCATTCGGTCCGCGCCTTCGCGGACCGGCCGGTCGCGCCGGAGATGCTGCGCCGGATCCTCGACACCGCGAACCGCGCGCCGTCGGCGGGCAACCGGCAGGCCTACGCGATCTACGCCGTCATGAAGCGCTCAGTGCGGGAGGCCCTGGCCCGAGCGGCCTTCGATCAGGCGTTCGTGGCCCAGGCTCCGGTGGTCCTGGTCTTCTGCGCCCATCCCGCGCGCTCAGCGCGGAGATACGGGGAGCGGGGACGGACGCTGTACTGCATCCAGGATGCGACGATCGCCTGCGCCCACGCCCAGCTCGCCGCGACGGCGCTGGGATTGGCCACGGTGTGGGTGGGGGCGTTCGACGAGGAGGCCGTCCGGCAGGCCCTCGACGCGCCCCCGGACCTCCGCCCGGTGGCCATCCTGCCGGTCGGCTATCCGGCGGAAGAGCCGGAGATCACCGGCCGGCGCACGCTGGAGGATCTGGTCCGCGACATCAGGTGACAGACCCGGCTTCCGCGCCCGGCGGAGAGAGCCGCCGCCTACCGCCCGCCGTGCTGGAAGGCCTCGTCCACCTCGACCTGGAAGCCGGTGGCCAGCGCGTTGGTCTGGTGGGCCAGGCCGATCACCGCCATCAGCTCAGCCAGCATCTCCTCGGTGAGGCCCTTCTTGCGGGCCGCGGCGATGTGGCTGTGGACGCAGTACCGGCAGCCGTTCGTCACGCTGACCGCGATGTAGATGAGTTCCTTGGTCAGGGGGTCGAGGCTCCCGGGCCCCATCACTGACTTGACGCTCTCCCAGGTTCGCCGCAGCAGCGCCGGCTGGACGGCCAGGGCCTTCCAGAAGTTGTTCACCCAATCGACCTGGCGCGTGGCCATGATGTCGTCGAACACCTCGCGCACCGCCGGGCTCGCCGCGGCGTACTCCACCAGCTCGACCGTCGCCATCTGCTCCTCCCCCCGTGACTGATCGTGCCACCGGCACCATCCTGACGCGCCGCCGCGCGCCGCCGCAAGCCCCACCACGAGCAGGCCTCCGGTCGAAGCGGCGGAGCTCAGAGGCGATAGCGGCCGTGCCGGATCGCGAAGGAACCGCCCACACCGTCAGCGGATGTCCGGCGTGCGCCGCGGCCATCCCCAGTGCGGAGGAGGAGCCCAGGCCGCGTCCCCGCGCAGCCGAAGCGGCACGGCTTCCTGGGATGGCGGTGTCCCACTACCGCGTCAGGCGGCTCGAGCGGGCGGTGGCGAGCAGGAACTCCCCGAGAGGAAAGCCGGCGGATGCCCTTGAACAGCGACCTCCGCCGGTCAGATGGGCCGTCACGCTGCCGAGGCGCGGGCGAGCGGTGTGCCGGGACGGCCGCGGAGGTCCCTGCTGGGTGAGCGGCCTGTATGACGCGGTCGTGGTGGGCGCTGGGCCGAACGGCCTGGCGGCGGGGATCACGCTGGCCCGCGCGGGCCTCCGGGTCCTGCTCCTCGAGGCGGCGGCGACCGTGGGCGGAGGAGCGCGCTCCGCCGAGCTCACGCTGCCCGGCTTCGTTCATGATGTCTGCTCCGCCTTCCATCCCCTGGGCCTGGCCTCGCCCTTCATGCGCTCACTCCCGCTGGAATCCCACGGCCTGCGCTGGATCCATCCCCCTGTGCCGCTGGCCCACCCCCTCGATGGCGGCGGAGCGGCCCTGCTGGAGCGTCCGCTGGAGGCCACCATGCGGAACCTCGGGCCAGACGGCGATGCCTACCACCGGCTGATGCAGCCGCTCGTCGCCCGCGGAGACGCGCTGCTCGACGAACTCCTGGGGCCGCTGCGACTGCCGCACCACCCCATCCTCGCCACCCGATTCAGCGTTGCGGGCCTCCGCTCCGTTTGCGCCCTCGCCGGACGGTTCTCCGGTCCGAAGGCCCGGGCCCTGCTGGCCGGACTCGGGGGGCACGCCATCCGCCCTCTTCAGGCCCCTGGCACGGCCGCCTTCGCCCTGATCCTGGGGATGCTGGGCCACCTCGTCGGCTGGCCCGTGGCGGAGGGGGGAACGCAGCGCATCGCCGATGCGCTGGCCTCGGTCTTCCGGTCGCTGGGCGGCACGATCCAGACCCGCTCGCCGGTGACGTCCCTCGCGGACCTCCCCTCCTCGCGGGCGGTGCTGCTCGATCTGAGCCCTCGGCAGGTGGCGCGCATCGCCGGGGACCGTCTCCCGGACCGCTACCGTCGCCGCCTGACCCGATACCGTTACGGTCCCGGCGCGTTCAAAGTGGACTGGGCCCTCGACGGCCCCATCCCCTGGACCGCGCCCGAATGCCTCCGCGCCGGCGTCGTGCACGTCGGCGGCACGCTGGAGGAGATCGCCGCCGCGGAGGAGGCGGTGGCCCGAGGCCGGGTGCCCGAGCGGCCCTTCGTGCTCGTCGGCCAGCAGAGCCTGTTCGATCCAAGCCGCGCGCCCCATCCGCGCCAGACGGCGTGGGCGTACTGTCACGTCCCGCCCGCATGCCCGGTGGAGATGACGGAGCGGATCGAGGCGCAGATCGAGCGCTTCGCCCCCGGGTTCCGCCAGCGGATCCTCGCCCGGAGCGTCCGTTTCCCTGCCGACCTCGAGCGCGAGAACCCCAATTTCGCCGGGGGCGACATCGCCGCCGGCTCCCAGGACCTGCGGCAGCTCCTGGCGCGCTCGCTCCGTCGCCATCCCTACGCCACGCCCGTCAAGGGCCTCTACCTCTGTTCGGCCTCCACCCCGCCGGGAGCGGGCGTCCACGGCATGTGCGGCTACCACGCCGCCCGCTCCGCCCTGCGGCAGCAGTTCGGGATGTGAGCTACTCCTCCATCTCCGGCGTCGGAACGGCCAGGGGATGGGGTCCGTTCGGCGAAGACGCCTTCCCGGCGCGGCTTTCGCTAGACGGAGGGCTCGTCAGGGAGGGGCCGATGGAGACCATTGCCGTGGAGCGGTTCGTGGAGGCGGTGGTAGCCCTGCTGGAGGAAATCCACGTGGGGCCGCCTGATCCCCACTCCACATGGGTGACGAGCAACGAGCCGGGGTCTGGGGTGGTGGGGACTCTGGAGGGCATTCCCGCGGATGTGGCCTCCCGTCCGCCGGCCCCGGGCATGAACACCATCGCCGCCCACGCCGAGCACCTGCGGTACGCGCTGGAGCTCGCCGCCCGCGCCCTCGGCGGTGAGGACGCGTACGCCACCGCCGACTGGGCGGGCAGCTGGCGGACGCAGACGGTGGATGGACCGAGGTGGGACAGGCTGCGCGCGGCCCTGCGGGAGCAGCACCGCCGTCTCCTGGACATCCTCCGCGACCGCCGGGACTGGTCGGATCGGGACACGCTGTGGGGAGTGCTGGCCCTGGTCGGCCACGGGGCCTACCACCTGGGAGCCCTCCGCCAGCTGGCCCGGCTGCTCAAGCATCCAGAGACCGCATGAGGGTGTCCTGGGCCGCCCCGATGATCCTCACCGCAGGTCCCCCTGACCGGCTTGAAACTCCGTCGGCTCCCCGCCCGGGAGCATGACCAGGGCCAGACCGAGGCCGGTCGCGGCGGCGAAGAAGATACCGCCGACCCAGAGCTCGGGAGACACCCCAAGCCCCCAGCGCAGAGCTGTCGCGGCAAAATACAGCGTCCACAGGATGAGGGGCACCAGCGCTGCGAACAGCCGGAACGCGCCGACGCGGGACGACGATGGCCGTAGCGTAGCGAGCAGCCAATCCGCCGTCGCCCCTGTGAGCAGCGCGACGAAGACGGTTTCCGCGAGGTGCAGTTCCCGGAGTGCCGACATCCCCAGCGCCACCGTGGCGAACATGATGGTCGCGCTCCCCGGCGGCAGGCGCCACCGACGGACCAGCACCAGGAGCGGGGCCAGGAGCAGCGCGGTGGACAGCAGGAGGCTTCCGCCGACCCGCGCCTGGATCAGGTAGCCGAACGCACGCTTCGCCTCTGCGGTAGATGCGAGCTGATCGAGCGCGGTGCCGTACTGGAGGCGCCCGATGAGATCCGCGCTGTAGAATGCCCACAGGTGGCCGATCATGAAGACCATCACCATCGTGGCCAGCGTTGCCGACAGCAGGGGCGGAAGGAACCGCCGGAGCGTGGGGGTCCGTTCCGGGTCCGCCCAGGCGGCGCGCAGCGGGCTCGTGATGGCCAGCAGCCCGCCCACGAAGAGAGCCAGATGGGCGGGACTCGACAGGCGCTCGCCCTCCTGCTCGATGCCCAAGCCCATGTGCCACAGCATGTCCCCCACCGTCCCGAGCGTGAAGATCCCCAGGCCCAGCACACCGAGCCTGTAGCCCGCGGGGATAGCCTCCAGGCCGCGGCGGCCCGCCCGCGCAAACCGGCGGACCGACCATCCGAGCCATACGGTCAGCGCCACGAAACCGCTGTAGAAGACGGCGTGCCAGGGGGTGAAGAACGTCTCGAACTGGACCACCTTGCTGTGGGCCCAGCCGTCCAGGAATGCACCGCAGGCGGCCCAGGCGGAGAAACCCACCGTCACCATCTCCCCCCACCAGGACAGCCGGGGTGAATTGCGCCCTTCGGCGAAGAGGGTCATTTCGTCTCACCGGCTCCAGCTCAGTGTCTCGATCAGCGCCCGCAGGTCAATCCGTACCTCCTCGAGGGCCGGCCTGCTGCCACGATACGCCAGCGCGGTTGCACCGCCCAGTGCCGATCGTCCCCCGTGCCTGGAGATCATGTCCCGATTTCCTGGGACAACGCTCGGCGCTCGCGCCGCTGGTTTCCGGCATCGGGCGCCGCCAGGGGATGCCGCGGCGGATGCTTGGCAGGGGGCGGAGGCCGGCGAGAGCCCCAGCGTCGAAGGGAGCGGGGACCGGGACGGGGGGAACTCAGAGCGCCGCGGCGCGGATGATGGCCAGGAACTTCTGAGGATCCAGGCTGGCCCCGCCGACGAGCGCCCCGTCGATCTCGTCCTGGCGCACGAACTCGGCGGCGTTGTCAGGGGTGACGCTGCCGCCGTAGAGGAGACGCACCCGCGAGGCGGCGCCCGCGCCGAAGCGCCCGGCCAGAGCCGCGCGGATCAGCCCACAGACGCGGCTCGCCTCCGCCCCGGTGGCCGCGCGTCCCGTGCCGATCGCCCAGACCGGCTCGTAAGCGATGACCAGGCGCTCCGCGTGCGCCGGCTCGACGCCGGCCACACCGGCTTCCGTCTGGCGCCGGACGATCCGGTCGGTCTGGCCGGCGTCCCGCTCCTCCAGACGTTCGCCCACGCACAGGATGGGGACGAGGCCGTGGGCGAAGGCCGCCCTGACCTTGCGGGCCACGATCTCGTCGGTCTCGCCGAAGTGCTGGCGACGCTCGGAGTGGCCGACGATGACGTAGGTGCATCCCACGTCCGCCAGCATCAGCGGGGAGATCTCGCCGGTGTAGGCGCCCTGCGCCTCCCAGTGCATGTCCTGGGCGCCCAGGCGGATGGGCGAGCCCTCCAGGGCGCGGGCCACCGCGGCGAGCGCGGTGAAGGGCGGGCAGACCGCCACCTCCGCGCCCCCGGCCGGGACCGCCGGCGCCAGAGCCCGGACGAGGTCCACCGCCTCGCCCACCGTCTTGTGCATCTTCCAGTTGCCCGCGATCAGCGGGCGGCGCGGTGTCACCTGTCCTGGAGCACGGCCACGCCCGGCAGCTCGCGGCCCTCGAGGAACTCCAGCGAGGCCCCGCCCCCGGTCGAGATGTGGGTCATCCGCCCGGCCAGCCCGAACTGCTCCACCGCGGCGGCAGAGTCGCCGCCGCCGACGATCGTCACCGCCCGGGACTCCGCCATCGCCTGGGCCACCGCCCGGGTGCCGGTGGCGAACGCCGGGAACTCGAAGACGCCCATCGGGCCGTTCCACAGCACGGTGCCGGATGCGGCGATCGTCCGGCCATACGCCGCGGCGGTCCGCGGACCGATGTCCATCCCCATCCAGCCGTCGGGAATGGCGTCTGCCGGGACGACGCGCCGTTCCGCATCCTCGGCGAAGCGATCCGCGACGACGACGTCCTCGGGGAGGTGGAAGGCGACCTGGCGCCGGGCAGCCTCGGCCATGAGCGCGCGGGCCAGGTCGAGCTTGTCTTCCTCCACCAGCGACGCGCCGACCGCACCGCCCCGGGCCTTGAGGAAGGTATAGGCCATCGCCCCGCCGATGAGCAGCGCATCGGCGCGGGTCAGCAGGTTGCGGATCACGGCGATCTTGTCGGAGACCTTCTTGCCGCCGAGGATGGCCACGAACGGCCGCGTCGGCTCCTCCAGGGCACGCGAGAGATGCACGAGTTCTTTCTCCATGAGGAAACCGGCCACCGCGGGCAGCAGCCGGGCCACCCCGACCGTGGAAGCGTGCGCCCGGTGCGCGGTGCCGAAGGCGTCGTTGACGTAGAGGTCGGCCAGGGCGGCGAGGGCGCGGGCGAAAGCCTCGTCGTTAGCCTCCTCGCCGGGGTGGAAGCGGAGGTTCTCCAGGAGCACGACGTCGCCGTCGCGCATCGCCGCCACGGCGGCCTCCACCTCCGGACCGACGCAGTCCGGCAGCTTGCGCACCGGAACGCCGAGCAGCTCGCTGAGCCGCCGGGCCACGGGATCGAGGCGCAGCGACTCCTGCACCCGCCCGCCCGGCCGCCCCAGGTGCGAGGCGAGGATCACGCGGGCGCCCTGCCGGCGCAGGTGGACGATGGTGGGCAGCGCCTCCCGGATGCGCCGGTCGTCGGTGATCCGGCCGTCCTCGTCGAGAGGCACGTTGAAGTCCACGCGCACGAGGACGCGGCGGCCACGCACCGGCACGTCGCTAACGGTCTTCTTCCTCACAGGCCGCGCCGGGCGATGTAATCGGCGAGATCGGCCACGCGGCAGGCGTAGCCCCACTCGTTGTCGTACCAGGCCATGACCTTCACGAAGGAGTCCGTGAGCACGGTGGTCAACGGCGCGTCGATCACCCCGGAGTACGGGCTCATCTTGAAGTCGGACGAGACAAGCTCCTCTTCGCTGTAGCCGAGGTAGCCCCGCATCTCCTCCGCGGCGTAGCGGCGGTAGGCGGCGTTGATCGTCGCGGCGTCCGCCGGACGCTCCAGCTCGCAGACCAGATCGACGATCGAGACCACGGGCGTGGGCACGCGCAGGGCGATGCCGTGCATGCGGCCCTGCAGCTCGGGCAGGACGAGGAAGATCGCCTTCGCCGCGCCGGTCGTCGCGGGGATGATGTTGATCGCCGCCGCGCGCGCCTCGCGCAGGTTCTCGCCGACGACGTCGAGGATGCGCTGGGTGTTCGTGTAGGAGTGCACCGTGGTCATGAAGCCGCGCTTGATGCCGAACTCGCGGCTCAGCACCTTCGCCGTCACGGAGAGGGCGTTGGTCGTGCACGAGCCGTTGCTGATGATGGTGTGCCGGCGCGGATCGTACAGCTCATGGTTCACGCCCATGTTCAAGGTGATGTCCTCGCCCTTGGCCGGCGCGCTGATGATCACCTTCTTCGCGCCGCCGGCCAGGTGCCCGCGCGCCTTCTCGGCCTGCGTGAAGCGCCCGGTGGATTCCACGACGAGGTCCACCCCGGCCTCGCGCCAGGGAATCGCCGCCGGCTCGCGCTCCTGGAAGACGCGCACGCGCCAGTCGTTGACGAGCAGCTCGCCGTCCCGCGCCTCCACCCGCCCCGGGAACCGGCCGTAGTTGCTGTCGTAGCGGAAGAGATGGGCATTGGTCTGGAGGTCGGCGATGTCGTTGATCGCCACGACCTGCAGGCTGTCGGGATGGCGCTCCAGGATCGCCCGCAGCGACTGCCGGCCGATCCGTCCGAACCCGTTGATGCCGACGCGCACCGTCATCGCTTTCCCTCCCCCAGGATCTGGTCTCCGGCCCCCCGCGGGCCCTTACCGGGAGGTCGGCGCGGCGGCGGTCCGCCGCCGCGCCCCGCCCCGCCAGTAGCGCTCGAGCAGGTCGCGCCGGATGAACCCGACGTTCCCGAAGATGCGGATGCTGAAGGCGATCACCGCGCCCAGGTAGATGTCCACCCCCAGCAGATCGCCGATCGCCGTGAGCAGCGCCGCCAGCACGGTGTTGGCGAAGAACCCTGTGATGAAGATGGACAGGTCGAAGCGCTCCTCCAGCTGGGCCCGCCCGCCGCCGAGGATGGTGTCGATCGCGGCGAGGATGGCGATGGCCGTGTACTTCACGACCCCCAGGGGGATCTCCACGGAGACCAGGAACCCCAGGATGATCCCGGCGAGCAGCCCCGCGATCGGCAGCCACATCGTGCAGCCTCCTATTGGAACGGCCCGGCGGGCCGTGCATGTGTGAACCGGAACGAGCCTCGGTAGGCGGGGACGCCGACCCGCACCGCCTTGGTGATCTTCACCGGGAAGGCGAACGCCCGCAGCGCCGCTACCACGCCGTCGGGCCGCTCCAGGTAGGCGGCCATCTCGTCTGGCGGTCCCACGGCGATGACCTGGTACGGGGGGGCCAGGCGTTTGGCGTTGCAGATGATCGTCGTCCCGACGCAGTTCAGGCCGGTCGTGCTGATCACGCGCTCCCCGTTGATCGCCACCGCTTCCGCGCCGCTGGCGAACAGGTCGTTCACCACGCCCTGCAGATCGGTGTAGTGCAGGATGACGGTGTTCGGATCGTCGCCCGGCCGCAGCGGCAGGGGGCTGTCGTTCAACTCGACGATCAGCCCCGGCCCGGCGACATGAGTGTGCCCGGCCAGGGTGCGCAGCCGCTCGAGCTGCCGGCCCAGCGCCTCCAGCTGGGCCCGGCCCTGGGCCGCCCCCTGCTCGTAAGCGTGCAGCTGGCCGCGCAGCTGGAAGATCTGCTGCTCCAGGACGGCGCGGTTGCGCTCCATCTCCCGGAGCATGAAGCCGAGCTCCTCGAGGCGCTGCGAGGGCAGGCGCAGCTGTGCGCGGATGAGCAGCTCGTTGCGCACCTGCGTCACGGCGAGGAACCCCACGACGGCGAGAACGAAGGCCAGCGTGGCCTGCAGGCGGGTCACGCGCCAGGGGCGGACGGGAGCAGCGAACCGGGCCATGAGTGGCGGCCGCCGGACGCCCGGCGGCGCTACATCAAGTATAGGGGCCGGCCGGAAAGCGGGTCAACGCCGGGCCGCCGGCGGTGCCTGCGGCGCCGCGGCGCGCTCCCGGGCCTCCAGCTTCTGCTTGATGCGCTTCAGGCGAAAAACGTCCTCCCGGGCGCGCTGCTCGAGGACGGCGGTGATGAAGCGGACCTCGGCGCGCAGGCGCGGGATGACGACCTGCTCCAGGGCGTTGACGCGGCGGGTGGTCTTCTTGATCTCCTCGCCGATCTTGCGCAGGCGGATCTCCGTGGCCGCCACGGCGAGGATCGCCCCGACGACCTCCTCGAAGTGCGCGGCGCTTTCCACCGTGCGGGCGCTGGTCGTGGCCGGGTTGTGGCCGCGCTCGAGCAGGCTGCGCCGCACCTCCTTCACCGCGACCTCGGGGATCTTCGTGCCCCAGACGTTCCGCACCTCGATGTCCACCAGGATCTCGCGGCGGTCCGCGAGGGCCGCGGCTTCGAGCGCCTCGCGCCCTTCCCAGGCCTTGGCCAGGGCGAGCATGATATACGCCTCCTGGGCGGCCTTGGTCAGCCGCTCGCGGGCCGCCAGCGACTGGCGCACGATGTTGAAGAAGTCGGCGACGAGGGCGTCGCGCTTGCGCTTCAGGAGGTCGACGCCCTGGGTCGCGATCCGCGCCTGCTGCTTGCGCTGCAGCAGGTTCATCCGGGTGGGGCTGACGGTCTCAGGCATCGCCGGCTAGATCCTGGTCTTCTCCTTCCACGTCTCTTCCATCAGCTCGCCGAAATAGTACTTGTCGATGTGGTCCTGCTTGACGCGCTTCAGCTCGCCCTTCGGGAACAGGGAGAGCAGCTTCCAGGCCAGGTCCAGCGTCTCCTCGATCGTGCGCTCGGTCTGCCCCTGGTTCAGGAACTGCCGCTCGAACTCCTCGGCGAACCTCAAGTACAGCCGGTCGCGATCGGTGAGGGCCTCCTCGCCGATGATCGCCACCAGGCGCCGCAGGTCGACGCCGTTGGCGTAGCTGCTGTAGAGCTGGTCGCGCAGCCCGCCGTGGTCCTCGCGCGTGCGGCCCTTGCCGATGCCGTCGTTCATCAACCGGCTGAGGCTGCGCAGCGGGGTGATCGGCGGGTAGATGCCGAGGCGGTGCAGCTCGCGGCTGAGGATGATCTGGCCCTCGGTGATGTAGCCGGTGAGATCGGCGATGGGATGGGTGATGTCGTCGTCCGGCATCGTCAGGATGGGCAGCTGCGTGATCGAGCCCTTGCGGCCGTGGATGCGGCCGGCGCGTTCGTAGATCGTGGCCAGGTCGGTGTACATGTAGCCCGGGTAGCCGCGGCGGCCCGGGATTTCCTCGCGCGCCGCGCCGATCTCGCGCAGCGCCTCGCAGTAGTTGGTCATGTCGGTGAGGATGACCAGGACCTGCATCTCCAGCTCGAAGGCCAGGTACTCCGCAGCGGTGAGAGCCACGCGGGGCGTGATCAGCCGCTCGATCGCCGGGTCATCGGCCAGGTTGAGGAAGACGACGCTGCGGGCCAGGGCGCCGGTGGATTCGAACTGGTCGATGAAGTACGCCGCCTCGCGCTGGGTGATGCCCATCGCGGCGAAGACTACAGAGAAGTCTTCCTTGCCGCCGAGGACCCTGGCCTGACGGGCGATCTGCGCCGCGATCTCGTTGTGCGGCAGGCCGGCGCCGCTGAAGATGGGCAGCTTCTGCCCGCGCACCAGGGTGTTCAGGCCGTCGATCGCGGAGATGCCGGTCTGGATGAACTCCTGCGGTCGTTGCCGGGCGACGGGGTTGATCGGCGCGCCGATGATCGGCAGCCGCTTTTCCGGGATGATCGGCGGCAGGCCGTCGATCGGTTCGCCCAGGCCGTTGAACCGCCGGCCGATGATCTCCCGCGAGACGCCCAGGCGCGCGACGTCCTCGCGCAGGCTGATGCTGGTCCGGGCCAGATCCAGCCCCGTGGTCTCCTCGAAGACCTGGATCACGGCGTTCTTCTCCGAGACCTCGATGACCTGGCCGCCGCGCACGCTGTCGTCGGGGAGATGGATATTGACGATCGCCCCGTAGCTGAGATCCTGCGCTCCCTCGACGAAGAGCAGCGGCCCGGAGATGTACGAGATAGATTGATAGCGCTTGGTGGTGAGCTCCATCGCTACTCCTCCCCCCCGGCCACCGCCGGCTCGGCGGGCCGCGCTCCGAAGGCCTCGGGCAGGCGGCGCAACCAGCCCTCGAGGTAGGCGTCGAACTCGTCCTTCGGCACGTCCTTCAGACGGGCGATCTCCTCGATCTGCTTCAGGTTGAGGATCTCGTCCAGGAGCATGCCGCGCTTCAGAGCGGCGAGGGCTTCGTCGTAGAAGCGGAGGATCGCCTTGAGCATGCCGTAGGAGCGCCGCAGCGGGCTGTGCGCGTCGTCGGTGAAGGCGTTCTGCTGCAGGAAGTCCTCGCGCAGCATCTTCCCGGCCTCGATGACCATGCGCTGGTCGTCCTGCAGGGCGTCGGGGCCGACCAGCTGCACGATTTCCTGCAGCTCGGCCTCCCTCTGCAGCAGGGCCGAGGCCCGGTCGCGCAGCTCCTCGAAGTCCTCCGGCATGTGGTCGCGGTACCAGGGCTTGAACAGCTCGGTGTACAGGCTGTAGCTGCGCAGCCAGTTGATCGCCGGGAAGTGGCGCCGGCTGGCCAGTTTGTCGTCCAGGGCCCAGAACGTGCCGGTGATGCGCAGGGTGGCCTGGGTGACTGGCTCGCTGAAGTCCCCGCCGGGCGGCGAGACGGCGCCGATCACGGTGATCGAGCCGCGGCGCTCCGGCTGGCCCAGGCAGACCACGCGCGCGGCGCGCTCGTAGAAGGCGGCCAGGCGGCTGCTGAGGTAGGAGGGGTAGCCCTCCTCTGCCGGCATCTCCTCCAGGCGAGAGGAGATCTCGCGCATCGCCTCCGCCCAGCGGCTGGTGGAGTCGGCCATCAGCGCCACCTTCAGCCCCTGGTCCCGCCAGTACTCGGCGAGCGTGATGCCGGTGTAGACCGACGCCTCGCGCGCGGCGACCGGCATGTTGCTGGTGTTGGCGATGATGATCGTGCGCTCCATGAGCGGCCGACCGGTGCGTGGATCCTCCAGTTCCGGGAACTCGTCGAGTACGTGGGTCATCTCGTTGCCGCGCTCGCCGCAGCCGACGTAGATGATGACGTCGGCGTCGCCCCACTTGGCCAGCGTCTGCTGAGTGATCGTCTTGCCCGAGCCGAACGGTCCGGGGATCGCCGCCGTCCCGCCCATGGCCACCGGGAAGAGCACGTCGAGGACGCGCTGCCCGGTGATGAACGGCTCGCGGGGTTCCAGCCGCTGGCGTACCGGCCGGGCCTGGCGCACCGGCCAGCGGTGCATCAGCGTCAGCGCCGTGCCGTCGCGCAGGCGGGCCACGGGGTCTGTGACGGTGACGTCGCCGCGACCGACCTCGGCGATCTCACCGCCGGCCACGGTCGGCGGGACGAGGATCTGGTGCTTGAAGTTGAACTCCTGCACCCAGCCCAGCACGTCGCCGGGGCCGACCCGGTCGCCCGCCTTGACCGCGGGCTCGAACGTCCAGCGCCGCTCGCGGTCCAGGGCCGGGACGACGGCGCCGCGGGCGATGAAATCGCCCTTCTCCCGCCTGATGCCCTCCAGCGGCCGCAGGATGCCGTCGAAGACGCCGTGCAGCAGCCCCGGACCCAGTTCCACCGTGAGCGGCTGACCGGTGCTTTCCACCGGCTCGCCGACGTACAGCCCCGAGGTGTCCTCGTAGACCTGGACGAAGGCGGTGTCCCCGTCGAGGCGGATGATCTCGCCGAGAAGCCCTTCCCGACCGACGCGGACGATGTCGTACATCCGCGCCCCCATCATCCCCCGGGCGATCACCGCGGGACCGGCGATCTTGACGATCGAACCCTGGATGGCCATTGGCGTCCTCCTACCGCAACTTCACGTAGAAGCCGATGTGCTCTTTCACCAACCGCGCGATGTAGGCCTCGCCCGACTCCGGCTCGGCCCGCGGCGCCGGGAAGGGCACGACGATGGGCAGGTCGCGGTCGCGCAGCAGCCGCGCCCGCTCGTCGGCGGTCCCCTCCAGCAGGTCCTCGTTCACCGCGATCAGCCCGTAATCCAGGGGCACCATCTCCCGCAGGTGGGCCAGGGCGCGCTGCGGCGAGTCGGCCTCGCGCACCTCGACGCCAGCCAGCCGGAAGCCGGTGGCCGTCTCCGGGTCGGTGATCACCGCCAGGCGGTAGGCCATGCTACACCACCACCATCTCGCGCCGCACCCGGTCGCGCGGGATGCCGAGCTGCTTGCTGCGCGCGATCAGGCGCAGGTTCTTCACCTCGTTGTGCTTCATCGCCAGGTAGGCGATGACGACGTCGATGCCGAGCGGATCGCCGAGGTACAGCGCGGTCTGGGCCCGAGCCACCGCCAGGTCGAGGTCGCGCTCGAAGGCCGTGAGGTCGCCGCCGACGCTCTTCACCGGGAAGCCCTGGACGCGCAGCCACTTCACCCCCTGCTCGGCGCGCTCCCGGTCGGCGAGGAGCAGGAAGAGCTCTTCGGTCACGATCCGGCCGCCGGGGATGAAGAACGCCGCCTTCGCCGCCGGGGCGAGATCGGCCTGCTGCAGCTTGAGGGCCGTCTTCACGTTGGTCGCGTCGAGGTCGCCCTGCAGCAGGGCGCGCACGATCTGGGCGTTGTGGCCGCGGCCGGATGCCTTGCTCAACGCGTGGGCGGCGTAGGCCCGCTCCAGATGCAGCTCAAGGGCGAAGAGGTCCTTCGTCTCGGCGTAGGCGGCCAGGCCCGCGGACAGCGCCGCGGCCAGCGGGTGCTCCAGGCCGCTGAAGGCCCCGCCCACCGCGGCCACGTCGGGCTGCTCGGCCAGCTCGCGCAGGGCCGCCTCGTTCAGGCTGCCGGCGGGCAGCAGGGTGGCCACGATCTCCTCCGGCGCCGCGCCGGTGTGCTTGCCGCGCAGGATGGCCCGCAGGTTGGCCACGTCCCAGCGCATCAGCACGACCTCGATCAGCTCCCGCGCCGCCCCGTCGGCGAAGGAGAGGATGCGCGTGGTCGTCCGGTGGAAGTTGCGGGCCAGAGCCGCGTCGACCGCCCGCAGCGCGGAGTAGCGGGCCAGGGCCTCCTGCAGATCGTGGCCGTACGGCGTGGTGTTCAGGGCCTGCACGAAGGCGTCCAGCGTGGGCAGGGCGAGCAGCTCCTCCAGCCGTCCGGGATCGAGCAGACGGCTGCGCATCGCCCGCACGCGCGCGTTGATGTAGGGAAAGTCCGGCACCTAGCCCCCCCAGAGCAATGCCGCGACCTCCGTGGCCAGGACCGGCCGCGCGCGCTCGAGGCGCGAGCGCAGCGTGTTCTCCACGATGAACCGGCGGTCCGCGGTGGCCACGCGCACGCCGCCCTGCACATCCTCCGCGGCGACCACCTCGGCGTCCAGACCAAGCTCCTTGGCGGCCTGGCGGACGAGGTCGCGGTCGTCCGGATGGGCCTCGACGATGAGGCGACCGCTCAGCCCCGCCGCCGCTTCCCGCAGCAGCGCCCGCAGCAGGCCGGCGTAGCGCGCGCGGTCCCCCCGCAGCTGCGCCAGCTGCGCCTCGGCCCGCCGGAAGACCTCGGCGATGACCTGATCCTTGGCCTGCAGCACCTGGGCCGCGGC
>DATLZI010000187.1:0-41514 GCA_035574075.1 bacterium
CGGAAGTGCGCGCGCAGCCGGCGCTGCGCGATCAGACGGCCCACAGCGGGCTGCCGGCGTTGGCCCGGACCGCCTCGATCCGCACCGCGCCGAGGCCCTCCCGCTCCAGCGTCCAGCGCACGGTGTCGCGAGCGAGCGACGTGAGGTTGTTGATGTCGCTGAGGTGCAACAGGACGATCGTGCGCGCGCCGGCGGCGGCGGCGTGAGCGGCGAGCCGCGCCGCGGCGTCGTTGCTGAGATGACCGGTCGGGCTGAGGATGCGGTTCTTGAGGAACCAGGGATAGGGGCTGACGCCCAGCAGCGCGAGGTCGTAATTGGCCTCGACCAGCAGCACGTCGCAGCCCGCGGCGCGAGCGTAGACCTCGTCGGTGCCTTCGCCGAGATCGGTGACGACGCACAGGCGAGTGCCGTTGCCAGCGAGGGCGAACCCGACGGGCGCCGCGGCGTCGTGCGGCACCGGGAACGCCTCGACCGCCAGGGCCCCGACGCGGAAGGGGCGGCCGGCGGTGAACCCCTCCACCGGCGCGTCGGCGAGCAGCGGACCGGCGGCGCGATGCGTGCCCTCGTTGGCGTAGACGGGAATTTCCAGCGCCCGGGCGAGGGCGGCGGCCCCGCGCGCGTGGTCATCGTGCTCGTGCGTCAGCAGGATGGCCTGGGGCCTGTGGCCCCCGGCGCCCAGTTCGCGGAGCAGAAGCTCAGCCGACACCCCGGCGTCGATGAGCACGGCGCTGCCCCCGCTCTCCACCAGCACGGCGTTCCCGCCGCTGCCGCTATGCAGGACCCGGATCTTCATGCGAGGCGGATGGACATCGTCGGCGAACTGCGGCGCCCGCGGTGCACGCGCCGTCCGACGTAAGAAGTTAGGCGCACCGCGCGGACATCCTACCAAACGGCCAGCAGCAGAGCCGGCTCGGCCAGCAGGCGAGCGGCCGCCTCGAGCGCGTCCATCCAGGAGCCCTCCGGCGAGCCCGGGATGCCGGCGGCGCGCGGGGGCCTGATCGTGACCACGCGCGTCGGTGCCTCCGCGGGGATGCCGGCCAGCGCCTTCGCCCTGCGCACGGCGGTGTCGAAGCTCCCCACCTCGTCGATCAGCCCGAGGGCCAGCGCCTCGCGCCCAGTGTAGACGCGGCCGCCGGCCATCCGCCGGACGGCCGAGGGATCCTTCCGCCGGCCCTCGACCACCCGGCCGATGAAGCGGGCGTAGACCTCCTCCATCCAGCCCTTCAGGATCTCCCACTCGCGCTCCGTGAAGTCCATGAAGGCGGAAAACATCGCCGCCGTCTCTCCACGCGAGACGATCTCGCGCCGCAGGCCGGCCCGCTCGAGTAGCCCGCGCAGGTTGAGCTTGCCCGCCACCACGCCGATGCTGCCGGTGATCGTCGTCGCGCCGGCGACGATGTGGTTGGCCCCGCAGGCCACGTAGTAGCCGCCCGAACCGGCCACGTTCCCCATCGCGACGACGACCGGTTTGCGCTCCCGCAGGCGCGCCACCTCGCGCCAGATCATCTCCGAGGCCACCGCCGATCCGCCGCCCGAGTCCACGTGGAACACCACCGCCCGCACCTCGCGCCGGCGCGCCGCGGCGCGGAGAGCGCGGACCACCGTCTCGTGACCGGCGAGGTGCTGACCGAGCAACGGCACCGGCACCGGCAGGTCCCGGCTCTCCCCGGGGACGATCGCGCCGATGAGCTGCACGACTCCGATGGCATCAGGCCGCGACGGCATCCGGCGATACGGCACCTCGAGGCGGCTGCGGGCCAGCTCCCAGGGCAGGATCACCGCTGGATCCCCGGCCTCGCCCAGCAGGGCGGGCAGCTCGTCCTCGAACGCCAGCGCGTCGGCCAGGCGCCGGGCCTTCGCCTGCAGACCTCCCATGAGCCCGGCGTCGATGGCCGACCGCACCAGCGCGGCGCTGATCCCCCTGGACCGGCCGATCGCCGCGACCATCTCCTCGTACTGACCATCCACCAGCTCCTGGACCATCCGCCGCTGCGGCTCGGTCATCGCCGGGTAGAGGAAGCGATGGGCGGCGGTCTTGTACTCCGCGATATGGTGGTAGGCGGGCGCGATCCCGAGGCGGTCGAGCGCCCGCCGCAGGAAGGTGACCTCGGCGCGGGGCCCGTGCAGCGCCAGCTCGGCCGCCTCGGGGAGGACGACCTGATCGGCGCTGCTCGCCAGGTAGTACGCCGCCAGATCGGCCGTCGTCAGGTAGGCGATCAGCCGCTTGCCGCGGGCCCGGAAGGCGTCGAGCGCGGCGCGCAGGCTCTCCAGCGCCGCCGTCCCGGCCCGCAGCTCACCCACCTTCAGCACGACCCCTCGCACCCGGCGCTCCCCGGCCAGCCGGTCGAGCCGCTCCCGCCACTCTTCCAGGCTCTCCTGTGGAGCGGGCCCTAGTGACCGGGTTACCAGCCGGGCCAGCCGACCGCGCGGGGCCGGCCGGCGTTCGGGGAGGGAGCCTGCGGCGACGAGCACGACGTAGTCGGGGGCGGCGGCGAGACGGACCAGCAGGTTCCGCACGGCGCGCGCGGCGTTGACGATCAGATCGGCCGTCAGCCGCAACAGCAACATCCTGCACCTCTCAGTCGTAGCCCAGCTCGCGCAGACGCTCGTCGCCGATGCCGAAGTGGTGCGCGACCTCGTGCACGACGGTGCGCCGCACCTCCTCGGCGATCTGCGCTTCGCTCTCGCAGGCCGCCTCGAGGGGGCCCTTGAAGATCGTGATCTTATCCGGCAGGAGCGGGTCGGCCGTGACGCCGCGTTCGAGCAGCGAGGTCCCCTCGTACAGACCGAAGAGCCACTCGTCCGGCTCCAGGCCGAGCGCCTCGTACTGCTCGGACGTCGGCCAGTCTTCGATCACCACGTCCACGTTGCGCATCCGCTCGGCGATGAACGGCGGGATGGCGTCGAGCGCCTGCGCCACCAGCGCCGCGAACCGCCGGCGCGAGAGCTTCATCCAGCAGGGTATTCACAGATCCGACGGGCATCCCCTGCGGGAAATAGGCCGCCCGGCGGGCCTCGTTTATACGCAGTGATGCGGATCGAGTTCCTCTACTGGGAGGAGTGTCCGTCGCACGAACAGGCGCTGGCCCGCCTCCGCGAGGTCCTCGCCGAAGAAGGCATCCGCGCGCCGATCGAGATCGTGCGCGTGGACACCGAGGAGGAAGCCCGGCGCCTGCGCTTTCCCGGCTCGCCGACGATCCGCGTCGACGGCACCGACATCGCGCCCCCGCCGGACCAGCCCACGGGGCTGAGCTGCCGTGTCTACCTCACCGAGGACGGCCGGGTGACGCCGCTGCCGACGAAAGCGATGATCCGCCGCGCGCTGCGCACATTACGTGCTCGAGGAGGTGCCTGATGCCGCTGACCCTGGCCTCGCGCCTGATCCCCTTCGCCCTTCCCGACACCGAGGGACGGCTCGTGCGATCCGAGGACTTCGCCGCGTACCCGGTCTTTGGCGTCATCTTCACCTGCAACCATTGTCCCTACGCCCAGGCCTGGGAGGATCGGCTGATCGCCATCCAGCGGGACTACGGCGCCGCGGGCGTGCGCTTCGTCCTGATCAACCCCAACGATCCGGCGAAGGTCCCCGCGGACAGCCCGGAGCAGATGCGCGAGCGCGCGCGGGCGAAGCGCTACCCATTTCCCTATCTCGTCGACTCCACGCAGGAGGTGGCGCGGGCCTACGGCGCCACCCGCACCCCGGAGATCTTCCTCTTCGACCGGGACCGCCTGCTGCGCTATCACGGCGCCCCCGACGACAACTACGAGGATCCGGCGGCGGTGCGCCATCACTACCTGCGCGACGCGCTGGACGCCCTTCTGGCCGGCCGCCCGCCCGCCGTCGCCGAGACGAAGCCGGTGGGCTGCACCATCAAGTGGCGAACCACGCCGTCCTGACCGGCGACCGCCGGCCGGGCGCTGGGCGGCCGGGCTCCCCTACGTGTCGAAGTACAGGAAGAACTCCGCCGGATGCGGCCGCATCCGCACGAAGTCCACTTCCTTCTTCCGCTTGTAGGCGATCCAGGTCTCGATGAGATCCGGCGTGAAGACGTCCCCCTCCAGCAGGAAGGCATGGTCGGCCTCGAGGGCCGCCAGCGCGGCGTCCAGCGAGCCGGGAACCTGCCGCACCCGCGCCGCCTCGGCCTCCGACAGCTCGTACAGGTCGATGTCCATCGGATCGCCCGGATCGATCCGGCGGCGGATGCCGTCGAGCCCGGCCATCAGCATCGCGGCGAACGCGAGATAGGGGTTCGCGCTGGCGTCCGGCGGCCGGTACTCGATGCGCTTGCTGCGCGGGCTGGTCGAGTAGACCGGGATGCGCACCGCGGCGCTGCGGTTCCGCATCGAGTAGACGAGGTTCACCGGCGCCTCGTAGCCCGGCACCAGCCGGCGGTAGCTGTTGGTCGTCGGCGCGACGAGAGCCATCAACGCGTCGGAGTGCGCGAGCAGCCCGCCGATGTAGTAGCGCGCCGTCTCGCTGAGCTGCGCGTAGCCGTGCGCGTCGAAGAAGAGGTTCACCCCATCCTTCCACAGGCTCTGGTGACAGTGCATCCCCGAGCCGTTGTCGCCAAAGATCGGCTTGGGCATGAAGGTCGCCGTCTTGAAGTGCTCCCGGGCGTACATCTTCACCAGGTACTTGTACAGCTGCAGCCGGTCGCCCATCGCGGTGAGGGTGGAGAAGCGCAGGTCGATCTCACACTGTCCGGCGGAGGCCACCTCATGGTGGTGCACCTCCACGTCCACGCCGGCCTCGAGGAGCTTGAGGACCAGGCCGGAGCGGAAGTCCTGCAGGCTGTCCGCCGGCGGCACCGGGAAGTAGCCTTCCTTGTGCCGCGGCTTGTGGCCCAGGTTGGGCTTCTCGTCGCGGCCGGAGTTCCAGATCGCCTCGGCCGAGTCGACGCTGTAGAAGGCGCTGTGCTGGCTGAGGTCGTAGCGCACGTCGTCGAAGACGAAGAACTCCGCCTCCGGCCCCCAGTAGCTGGTCGTGGCGATCGCGGAGGCGGCGAGGTAGCGCTCCGCTTTCTGGGCGATGTAGCGGGGATCGCGGCTGTACCGCTGCCTTGTCACGGGGTCGTAGACATCGCAGGTCAGCAGCAGCGTGCGCACCCTGAGGAGCGGGTCGAGCGTGGCCGTGGCGGCGTCGGGGAGCAGGATCATGTCGGACTCGTTGATGTGCTGGAAGCCGCGGATGCTGCTGCCGTCGAAGCCCACCCCCTCGACGAACATGCTCTCGTCCAGCTCGCCGACGGGCACCGAAAAGTGCTGCCAGGTCCCCAGCAGGTCGGTGAACCGGAAGTCGACGATCTGCACGTCCTGGGCGCGACAGAACTCGATGACCTGCGAGGGGTTGGCGATCGTGCGCTCGGAGATGTGGTTGCGAACCTCTTCTTTCATCGACTCCGCCTCCCGGCCTATGGTCGAAATGCGAAACGGCGCCCCCCCGGGTGGAGGGCGCCGTGGCCCGACCGTCTATGGAAAACTTGGCCACATGATAACAGGGGGCCGCGCTCCGGTCAAGCCCGGGCGCGGCGGTTGCGCAGCCGTTGCCGGAGGTAGTCGCGCAGGACGAGGGCGCTGTTCCGCTCGGGATCGCGGGCGCTGTAGAGCAGGGTGAGCGGGCGGCGGCCAGCCAGTTCGAGCAGCGGGCGCCAGGCGCCGCTGCGGTTGAGCTCCGCGATGTAGCGGCGCCTGAACGCCGCCCACTTCGCCGGCTCGTGGCCGTACCAGGCGCGCAGCGCCGGGCTGGGGGCCACCTCCTTCATCCAGCGGTCCAGGACCAACGTCGCCCGGCTCATCCCGCGCGGCCACAAGCGCTCGACGAGGACACGCGTACCGTCGTCGGGCGACGGCGCCTCGTAGACCCGCTTGATCCTGATCACCGGGCCGGCCACAGGATCTCCTCTGCCGTCAGGATACGGCCGCGGGGACCGCGCGGCAACGGCCGGGATGGAATCGCCACTGGCACGGACGGCGTTGTGCTGGGAGGATTGGGGAGAACGGCCGCAGGAGGGGGCGCCATGCCGCACTACACGTACCTCATCGTCGGCGGGGGGATGGCCGGCGATGCCGCGGTGCGCGGCATCCGGGAGGTGGACGAACGGGGGAGCATCGGGATGCTCTGCGCGGATCGCCACCCGCCGTACAACCGGCCGCCGCTGAGCAAGGGGCTGTGGAAGGGGCAGCCGGAAGAGCAGATCTGGCGCCGGACCCACGAGCAGGGCTGCGAGGTGCACCTGAACCGCCGGGCCGTGGGCCTCGATCCCGCGGGCCGCACCGTCGCCGATGAGCGGGGCGAGACGTATACCTACGAGCGGCTCCTCCTCGCCACGGGGGGCTCCCCCCGACGGCTGCCCTTTGGCGGCGAGCAGATCATCTACTTCCGCACCTACGACGACTACCGCCGCCTGCGCGAGCAGAGCGGTCCCGGCCGGCGGGCGGCGGTCCTCGGCGGGGGCTTCATCGGCTCGGAGATCGCGGCCGCCCTCGCCATGCAGGGCACGTCGGTGGTGATGCTCTTCCCCGAGGAAGGGATCGGGGCCCGCATCTTCCCGGCGTCGCTGAGCCGCTTCCTCAACGACTACTACCGCGAGCGGGGGGTGGATGTTCGTCCCGGGACGACCGCCGCGGGGTTCGAGCCGAAGGGCCGCGGCGGCGTGCTGCACACCCAGGATGGGCAGCGGTTCGAGGTGGACGTCGTGGTCGCCGGCATCGGCATCACGCCGAGCACCGCGCTCGCCGAGGCTGGTGGGCTGCGCGTGGACAACGGCATCGTCGTCGACGAGCAGCTGCGCACGAGCCGGCCCGACATCTTCGCCGCGGGCGACGTGGCGAACTTCCCCAACCCCGTCCTGGGACGCCTGCGCGTGGAGCACGAAGACAACGCCAACACGATGGGCACCGCGGCGGGGCGGAACATGGCGGGCAAGGGCGAACCCTACCGCCACCTGCCGTTCTTCTACTCCGACCTGTTCGACCTGGGCTACGAGGCGGTGGGCGACCTCGACAGCCGCCTGCAGACGGTGGAGGACTGGAAGGTACCTTACCGTGAGGGGGTCGTCTACTACCTGCGCGACGGGCGGGTGCGCGCGGTGCTCCTGTGGAACGTCTGGGAGCAGGTGGACCACGCGCGGGCGCTGATCGCCTCGGCCGGCACGGTGACGCCGCAGGACCTGAAGGGACGCCTCCCCGCCTGAGCCGTGGCCCAGGCCTGGCTTCAGCCCGATCGACCGCGCCTGACCGCCTCGGGCCTCTTCATGGCCGCGGCGGTGCTGCTGTTCCCGCTCGTCGCGGCCTTCGTCGCCGCCGCGGCCCCCCGCCTGGCCGCGCTGCAGCACCGCACCGCGGTGGTGCTCGCCGCCAACCACCTCGTCACCGTGGGCTGGGGCACGCTGATCGCGCTCGGCGCGCTGCACCAGCTCCTTCCTGCCGCGGCGGGCGTCCGCCACGAGCCGGGACGCGTCGTGGCCGTCCAGTTTGTCGTGCATCTCATCGGCACAGCCCTCCTCGCCGCCGGCTTCTGGTGGGCGCAGCGGGTCGTCCTCATCGCCGGCGGCGCGGCTGTCGCGCTCAGCGTGCTGGCTAGCGCGGCCACCGCCGTCTGGGTGCTGCGGCGGCGCCGCCGCTTCGAGGAGCCGCTCTGGTTCGTCACCGGGGCTCTCGCCGGCCTGGTGCTCGTCGTGCTGTGGGGGCTCACGTTGGGCGTGAACCTGCGCTACGCCTTCTGGCCGGCGCTGCTGCATCCGATGGGGTTGATCGTCCACCTCAGCCTCGGCCTGGTGGGCTGGTTCGGCCTGCTCGTCACCGGGGTCTCGTACTACCTGCTGCCGCGTTTTGCGACCCGGCGATCGCTGCAGGGATCGCATCCGCGATTGGTCTTCAGCCTCCTCGCGACGGCGGTCGTCGCGCTGCTCAGCGGCGCGTTCGCCGCGCCGCCGCTCGTCCGCGTCGGGCTGGCCCTGGCCGCGGCTGCCGGCGGCGTCTACGCCGCGGATGTCCGCCATTTCATCGCCGCCTGGAACCGGAGGCGCGACATCACGCGCCTCTACTGGCAGCTGCTCCTCGCCGAGACCGTGGTGCTGAGCGCGGGCGCGTTGGCCTACGCCGCCGGCGTGCTGCCCGGCGCGGACGCGCGCTGGGCGGTCGCCGGCGTGACCCTGTTCCTGACCGGCTGGATGACAGGCGCGATCACCGGCCAGGCCTACAAGGTCACCCCGTTCCTGATGTGGTACTACCGCTTCGCGCTGGGGATGCCAGCCTACGATGTGCCGCGCCTCGAGGCGCCGTACTGGCCGCGCGGCGCGCTGCCCGCGGCGGTGCTGACGATGGCCGGCGGCCCGCTGATCAGTCTGGGTGTCTTGCTCTCCGCGCCAGGCCTCGCCGCCGTGGGGGGCGGGGCCTACTTCGCCGGCGCCTGCGGGTTCTCGTACCTGCTCGGCTACTCGTGGCTGCCGCGGCTCTGGCGGCTCAGGGGAGGTCCCGCAGGAAGCCGGTGAGGGCCTGGTTGAAGGCGTCGGGCTGCTCGATGTTGGCGACGTGCCCGGCGCCGGGGATGATCACCAGCTGCGCCCCCGGGATCGCCGCCGCCATCGCCCGCGCGCTCTCCACCGGCGTGGCCCGATCGTCCTCGCCGACCACGACGAGGGTGGGCAGCGACAGCTGCGGCAGCAGCGGGGTGCTGTCCGGGCGCTCCGCCATCGCCCGCAGGCCGCCGATCAGCGTCTCCGCCGGCGTGCCCTCCATCAGCCGGCGCACCTCGGTGACCACTTCCGGCCTCGCCTCGGCGGTGCGCGGAGAGACGAGCAGCCTGGCGAAGTCGTCGAGGAATCCGGCCGGCCCTTCGCGCCGGATGCGCTCGATGCCTGCGTAGCGGCGCTGCCTGGCCTCCGGCCCGTCCGCCTCCGCGCGCGTGTCGAGCAACATCAGGGCGCGCACCGTTCGGGCGTGCGCCGCGAGGTAGCGGAACGCGACGTAGCCGCCCATCGAGAACCCGGCGAGCACGAAGGGCGGCAGGCCGAGCGCCTGCACCAGGGCGTGGACGTCCGCCGCCAGCTGCTCCATGCTCTCCGGCACCCCGGTCGATTCCCCGAACCCGCGGAGATCGATGGTGATGACGCGCGCCTGGCGGGTCAGCGCCGGCAGCTGCGCGGACCACATCCGGCGCGAGAAGGGAAAGCCGTGGAGCAGGACGACCGGGATCCCCTGTCCCTGATCGTCGTAGGCCAGGGAGACGCCGTTCACGGTGTGACGCATCGTGAGGCCTCTTCCCCCCTCCCCGCCCCGGGCCCTGCTCCGCTCGGTCCAAGACGGCCTAGCGCCGGCTCCAGAGGAAGCCCACCAGGCTGAGGCCGGCGGTGAGGACGATCGCGTACCGTCCCGTCAAGCGCATCACCTCGCCCTCGCGGCCGGCCAGCCCGGTCGTGGCGGTGGCCAGGACCACTTTCGCCGGCGCGACCATCGAGCCCAGGGCCCCGCCGGCGGACTGCAGGGCGGCCATGAGGATCGGATCCATCCCCAGCAGCTGCGCCGCGTCGCGCTGCAGCGGGCCGAAGAGGACGTTGGAGTTGGTGTTGCTGCCGGTGATGACCGTGCCGAGCAAACCGACGAGCGGCGCGGCCAGTGGATAGAGCGGGCCGACGAGGGCGGCGAGCGCCCGCGCCAGCGTGATGGTCATCCCGCTGTAGGCCATCACCATCGCCACCCCGACGAGCGCCAGGATCGTGGCCGTCGTCGGAATCCCCTGCGCGCGAACAGGCGGCCAGAGCTCGCGCCAGCGCAGCACGCGGCCCCGGATGAGCCGGAACAGCAGCGCGGCGATGGCCGTCGTGTAGGCCAGCAGGGCGCCCGGATGGCCGAGCAGGGCCAGCGACACCTCAGCCTCGCCCGTCCGCCAGCGCAACGCGGTGGCGACGGCGGGGAAGTGCACCGTCAGTTCCACCCGGCCCAGGGCGCGGTGCACCGGCCCGATGAAGGTGGCCAGGGCCACGACGGCGATGAGCGTGTAGTACGGCAGGAAGGCGAGGTGGAACGACATCGCCGGAGAGCCCTCGGGCGCGGGGCGCGGAGGCTCCCGCCGGCCCGCCGGGGGCGGCCACTCGGGCAGAAGTCCCAGATAGCCCGGACGCCGTCGGGCCAGGTGAGCGAGCCCCATGCTCACGGCCAGGCCCACCATGCCCGCGCCGAACGAGGCCACGATCCAGTGCTCGGTTATCGCCAGCAGCAGCTGCGTGCCGCCCATGGCCAGCCCCAGGGCGAGGATCGCGCCGGAAGTGCGGCGCAGCGCCCGCCGGCCGGCGTGGATGTGGGCGACGGCGAACCCACAGGCCACCGCGGCCAGCCCCAGCAGCGCGGCGATGGCGATGCCCAGCGGCCGCGCCGGCAGCCCCGTGACCGCGCGCAGCGCCTGGAACGACGACGCCATATCGCCCATCGTCACCGCCCAGGCGTGGCCCACCAGCGGCACCGCCGCGGCCTCCAGCGGCCGGAAGCCCAGGCCGAGCAGCAGCGGCGCGGTCACCGCCACGGGCACGCCGAAACCGGCCACGCCCTGCAGGAAGGCACTGAAGGCGAAGCCGATGATGAGCAGCTGCAGGATATGGTCCTCGGTCAGGCGCGCCACGGCGTCGCCGATGCTGCGGATCGCGCCCGTCTGCTCGGCGACGGCGTAGAGAACGAGGGCGCCCCAGATGATGTACAGGACGTGCAGGCTGAGCAGCACCGCCCGCCCCAGCGCCAGGGCCAGCCCCCTCAGGGGGAGGCCGAAGATGAACCCGCCGAGCGCCGCGGCGACGACGAGAGCGGCGGCGCCAGCTCGGGCGCCAGACCAGCGCCAGCGCAGGAGCGCGGCGAGGAGGACCAGGATCGGCAGACCGGCGATCCCGGCCCGCCACGCATCAACGGGCACGGATGGGATATTCGCCGGGCCGCCGGGCCGGGCCTAGCCGGCCGCCTCGGTCTTCGCCACCGACCGCGCGTAGCGCCCCTGGCGGGCCGCGCGGATCAGCGGCAGGGCGAAGAGGAACAGGCTGAGGACGATGAAGACCAGGGCGATCGGCCGCGTGACGAAGATCAGCGGCGACCCCTGGCCCATGATCAGGCTCTGCCGCAGCGCCTGCTCGGTCATGTCCCCCAGGACGAGGGCGACGACCAGCGGCGCCAGCGGGTAGCGCAGCTTGCGGAAGATGTAGCCCAGGACACCCGAACCGAGCATGATCCACAGGTCGAGAACCTGGTTGTTCACGGAGTAGGCGCCGATGCTGGCCAGGATCACGATCAGCGGGGCCAGGACGCCGAACGGGATGCGGTTGATGGCCGCGAACACCGGCACGAGCGTGAGCACGAGCAGCACGCCCAGCACGTTGGCCACGTACATCGAACCGATCAGGCCCCAGACGAACTCGCGCTGCTCGACGAACAGCAGCGCCCCGGGATTGAGGCCCCAGATGAAGAAGCCGGCCAGCATCACCGCTGCGGTGGGCGAGCCGGGGATGCCCAGCGTGATCATCGGCAGCAACGAGCCGATGCCGGCGGCGTGCGCCGCGGTCTCCGGAGCGACGATGCCCTCCACCTCGCCCCGGCCGAAGCGCTCGGGGTGGCGGCTGAGCTGCTTGGCCAGGCCGTAGCTCATGAACGACGCTGGCGTCGCCCCGGTGCCGGGGAGCACGCCGATCCAGAAGCCCAGCACCGTGCCCCGGAGGATGGTCATCCAGTAGCGGGGGAACATCGTCCAGGTCTCCCAGAGATCGCGGAAGCTGATGCGTCCCGGGATGCCGCGGATCCGCAGCCCCTCCTCCACGGTCAGGAAGATCTCGCCCAGGCCGAACAGGCCGATGGCGATGACGATGAAGTTCACCCCGCTCTGCAGCTCGACGAACCCGAAGTTCATGCGCGGGCTGCCGCTGACGACGTCGAACCCCACCGTCGCCAGCAGCAGGCCGAACAGCGTCATGAAGATCGTCTTCGCCGGGTCGCCGCCTCCCAGACCGGTGAACGTGCCGAAGGCCAGCAGCAGCACGGCGAAGTTCTCCGGGGGACCGAAGCGCAGGGCGAACTCGGCGAGGGGCGGGGCGAAGAGGCTGAACAGCACGATCGACACCGCCGCGCCAAGGAACGACGAGGTGAAGGCGGCGGTGAGGGCCACGCCCGGCTTCCCCTGACGGGCCAGCGGATGGCCGTCGAACGTCGTGGCCACCGACCAGGGCTCCCCCGGGATGTTGAAGAGGATCGAGGTGATCGCCCCGCCGAACAGCGCGCCCCAGTACACCGAAGCCAGCAGGATGATCGCCGCGGTCGGTCCCATCCGGAAGGTCAGGGGCAGCAGCAGCGCCACGCCGTTGGTGCCGCCCAGCCCGGGCAGCACGCCGATCGCCGTGCCGAGCAGCAGCCCGATGAAGGCGACCGTCAGATGCTCGGGGGTGAGCGCGACGCCCAGACCGTAGAAGAGGTTGTCGAAGACCGACAGCACGGGAAGCCCCCTATCGCCCGTAGAGCAGGTACTCGAGCAGCAGGCCCTTGGGCATCGGCATCAGGAACCACCGCTCGAAGATGAAGAACAGGGCCAGCGGGATGAGGATCGCCACAGCGGCGACCGTCAACCCGTGGTGCCGGCCGACGAAGAGCATGTAGCCGGCCAGGTACAGCGCGCCCCCCAGGTACAGACCGAGGTAGTGGAGCGTCCCGATCACGGCGACCATCGGCAGAAAGGCGATGAGCAATGGCTTGAACGCCTCGCGCTCGATGAACGGCGCGGCCCGCCCCGCGGGCGGGGCGGGCGCGCGCAAACTGCGGACGAGCACGATGACCGCCTGCAGCGAGACGCCGACGGCCAGCCAGAACGGGAAGAAGCCCACGCCCGGGCCGATCGCCGTCCAGGCGATGGGCAGGCGGAGCGCCTCCCGCAAGAGGATTCCCGCCGCCAGGAGCAGGAACGCCGCGAACACCGTCTCGGCGGTGCGCATCGCCAGCTCCGGCTCAGGGCGCGGACAGACCGCCCTTGCGCATCAGCTCGCGCACGGTGCGGTCCTTCTGCTCCAGCCAGCGCACGTAGTCGGCTCCGGTGAGGAAGGCCTTGGTGAAGGCGCCGCGCTCGATGAAGTCGGCCATCTCCGGCGTCTCCATCAGCTTGGCGAAGACGTCGCGGTACCAGGCCGCGGCCTCCGGCGGCATGTTCGCCGTCCCGAAGATGCCGCGCAGCATCTGGTACTCGATGGGATAGCCCTGCTCCCTGACCGTCGGCACATCCTTCCAGCGGCCGAATTGAACGCGCTCCGCGGCGAAGATGCCCAGCGGGCGCACGCGGCCGGCCTCCCAGTGCCCGATCATCTCCAGCGGGTTGTTCACGCTGAAGTCCACCTGCTTGCCGACCACGGCCGCGGCCACCGCGCCGCCGCCGGGGAACGGCACGTAGGTGAAGTCCACGCCCCAGGCCTGCTCGAGGAGGACCATGATGATCTCATCCTCCTGCTTGCTCCCCGTGCCGCCCATCTTGATGCTCCCGCGGGGCGCGGCCTTGGCCGCCCGCTCGAAGTCAGCCAGCGTCTTCCAGGGCGAGTCGGCGTGCACGGTGACGACGAAGTTGTCGAGCAGCAGCCGGGCGATCGGGGTGAGGTCCCGCCAGGTGAAGCGGCCGCCATCGCGACGCCGGATGAACTGCGCCTCCGGCGTGGCGAACAGGTTGTCCAGGGTGATCAGGATGGTGTGCGGGTCGCCGGATTTGTCGATCATCCAGAGGAAGGCCTGCGCCCCGGCGCCCGCGGGGCGGTTCACCGGGATGAATGGCTGCGGCGACAGGTTGTGCTTGGCGATCAACGGGGCCATGAAGCGGGCCTGTTGATCGGCCCCGCCGCCCGTGCCGGCGGGGATCGTCCATTCGATCGGGCGCCGCGGCACGAAGCTCGGAGCGCTCGACGCCGGAACGGCGGCGATGAGCAGCAGCACCAGCCAGGCCGGCGCGGCCGCCCGCGCGCGTTGCCACCATACCATACGCTCACCCCCACACGATGCGAAGTTCCCTCTCCCTCCCTGCCCTTCTGGTGGCGGAATTCTTGACGGTGTAGGTCCAGAAATACCGCGGGCCCGCGGCGCGAGGAGATCTCGCGCGCAGGCCCGGCGGGCGGATCGCCGAAGACGGTCTAGGCCGGCGGTTGATCGCGATTGAGCTCCGTGTGGAATGGGATCACTCCCGGGATGAGCCATTTCGTCCACATCTCGTCGATCTTCGCCTGGAAGTAGTCGATGTCGTCGTCGGTGAAGTGCGCGAACCGCCCCTGGCGCAGCAGGAAGTCGCGCACCGGCTTGCGCTTCGCCCGCTTCTCGGCGATCTGCTTGGTGCGGCCGTAGAGCTTCAGGACGCCGTTCTCCACCTCGTACAGCGGCCACACCCCGGTCTCCACGGCCAGCTCGCCAAGCTCGTGGCTGAGCATCGGGTCGTAGTCCCAGCCCTTCGGGCAGGGGTCGAGGGAGTGGATGAAGGTCGGGCCGCCGATGCGCAGCGCCTTGCGCACGCGGTTCATCATCTCCACGGCGTAAGAAGCGTCCACCGTGGCCACGTAGCGGCACTCCGGATGGCCAGCGGCCAGCATCCCGGCGACGTTCTTCTTCCAGCGCCGGTGCAGGATGCGCTTGGCCTTCCCTGGCGGGCTGAACGTCGTGTGCGCGCCGTAAGGAGTGAGCCCGGAGAGCTGGATGTCGGTGTTGGCGTACGACTCGTTGTCGTAGAGGAGGATGAGGAAGTTGTACTGGGGGTGGGTGAGCGCGGCGGAGATCGCCGACAGCCCCATGTCCGCTCCCCCGCCGTCGCCGCAGAAGGCGATGACGTTGATCGGCTCCTCCTTCAGCTTGCCCTTACGCATCAGGGCCTTCAGCGCCGCCGCGGTGCCGAGCCCCGCCGAGCCCGAGCTGCCGAGCTGGGTGTGCATCCAGGGCACGACCCAGGAGGTGCTGTAGTACGTCGTGTTGGCCACGTACATGCAGCCCGTGCTGCCCAGGACGATGGTGCGGGGCCCCGCGGCCTTCACCATCAGCTTCATGACCAGGGCCGACTCGCAGCCCTGGCACGTGCGGTGCCCGGAAGTGAAGAACTCTTCGAGGGGGACCTTCTTGACCCCCTTCATCTCCTCCAGCGCTTGCATCGCTGGAGAGGTCTCGGTCTCGATGGCGTCCGCCATGGCCGTCTCCTCCGTTACGGTCGGATGCCCGCTACTCCCGAATCCCGATCCAGGTCGTCAGTGGTTGCGTCGTACCAGCGGCCGCTGACAGGAGCATGTCTGCCATGCGCTGCACGTCCGGCACGGTCACCTCTCGACCGCCCAGCCCGCAGATGAACCCCAGCACCGGCGGCCGCTGCGCCGCCGGGTACAGGGCCGCACGGACCTCCGTCGCCAGGACGCCGCTGGTGTAAGGCGAGCCCAGCGAGAAATCTCGATCGATGACCCCGACCGCCTTGAACCGGCTGAGCGTCCGGGCCAGCTCCTCGGCGGCGAAGGGCCGGAACCAGCGCATCCGCACGAAGCCCACCTTCTTGCCCTCGGCCCGCATCCGCCGGATCGCCACCTTCACCGGCATGGAGAGGGTCCCCATGCCGACGAGCACGACGTCGGCGTCCTGGGTCTGGTACTCCTCGAAGAACGGGTTGCCGTAGTCGCGGCCGAAGATCTCCGCGAACTGTGCGTAGGCCTCCTGGATCACCGTCTTCGCCCGCTTCATCGCCTCGTCGTTGTGCTTGCGGATCTCCATCAGCCAGTCTTCGTTGACCTGCGGAGCGACGGTGATCGGGTTGTCCGGATGGAGCAGCAGGTCGCCGCGGTTGTAGGGCGGCAGGAAGCGGTTCACCCACTCCTGCGGCGGGATGCGCACATGGGCCTGGGAGTGCGTCAGGAAGGCTCCGTCGCAGGCGATGGCGCAGGGCAGGAAGACCCGCCGGTCCTCCGCCACGCGGTAGGCGATCAGCGCGGTGTCGAGCGCCTCCTGCGCGGTGTCCACCCAGACCAGCTGCCAGCCCAGGTCGCGCACGGCCAGGGCGTCGTTGTGCTCCACGCCGAAGGCGCCGGGGTCGTCGAGCGCCCGGTTGCCGACCATGGCCACCATCGGGATGCGCAGCGCGGGGGTGACGGTCAGCGCCTCGAAGGCGTACATCCAGCCCACGCCGCTGCTGCCGCAGAAGACGCGGGCGCCGGCGGCGGAAGCGTGCTTGACGATCTCGAACTGCGAGTGCTCGCTCTCCGCGACGATGTACTCGCAGTCCAGCTCGCCGTTGGCGACGAGCTTGGCCACGTACTGCATCACGGTATCGTAAGGTCGGATCGGATAGGCGGTGATGACGTCGACGTCGGCGAGCTTACAGGCGACGGCGATCGCCTCGCTGCCGCTGATCAGCGCGTCCTGCTCCCGGGGCGCGGTGGCGACGTGCTCGACGGCTCTGGCCATGGCTCACTGACCCTCCTTGCCCGGTTCGTCCTCGGTTCCGGCGCCGCCCGCGATCTCCAGCATCGGCGGCAGCTCCTGCTCGTACTGGCCCCGGAAGCGGAAGCCGTGGGTCCGCTCCGGGCGGTGCGCGATCTTCTCCCGCAGCCAGGCGGCATAGGCCGCCTTGTCCTGCTTCCACATCGCCCACTGGCTGGCGTTGTCGCTGAAGGCGGTCTCGTTGACCATGGTCACGCAGTGCTCGACCGGGCAGACGGCCTCGCAGACGCCGCAGCCGCAACAGGCCTCCATGTTGGCGTCGTAGAGGCCGTCCGGCGTGACGTCGAAGCAGGAGTCGGGACACTGCAGCCAGCACAGCGTGCACTTCACGCAGGTGTCGAAGTTCACCACGGGGCGCATCGTGCGGGTGGTGAACTTCTTGAAGGTCGGGTTGCGCGCCGGCCGGAACCCGCCGACCTGCTGGGTGACCGGGTCGGCGATCGCCGCGCCCCGGGGAATCGAGGGGATGGCGATCCCCTCGCGCATCTCGTGCCACTTCGGCAGCTCGAACTGGAACGGCTTCTCGGGATTGCCCTCGGCGGGCGTGACCACGCGCGTCGTCAGCCGCTCGTAGGCCTTCCGCGCCGAGGTCACCTTGAGGGGCGCGCGCCACTCCTCGAGGATCGCCTGCTCGACATCGTCCAGGCTGAACAGCTCGGGCAGGACCTTCGCGATCGCGCCCAGGATCCGCACGTCGGTGTGATCGTCCTTGTAGACCCACAGCCCGGAGAAGCTCGGCGTGCCCTTCAGGACCGCCAGCTGGTAGGGGGCGTCCTTGCGGTGGGCCATCGGGATCAGCGTCTCGGCGTCGTGCATCGAGGTGACGATCAGCGTGCCGCCGGGGCGCAGGAGGCGGTTGATGGGCTGCAGCCCGTACCAGGCCCAGGACTCCACGCCTTTGAGCAGCGTGTCGTCCACGGCGATGGTGACGTCTACCTCCTTGGGCTCGTACTTGGCCATCCCCTCCTCGAGCGTCTCGGGGTCGGTGCCGATCACGGCGAAGCTCTTGGCGGGGATGCCGTTCCGCTCCGGGCTGTCGCCGTACCGGCCGAACGAGATGCCGTGCTTGCCGGCGTGATGCGCGGCGAGCACCACGCCGCGGCTGATGTTCTTGGCCAGGGTCTTCTGGAAGATGCCGCGGTAGACGATCTCCACCGCGAAGAGGCGGCCCATGCTACCCCTCCGGTTGTGACTTCAACAGCACGTCTTCGATCTCGGTGAGGTGCTGGCGCATCGCGCGCTCGGCGCCGGGGGCGTCCCGGCGCTTGATGGCCTCGAGGATGCGCCGGTGGCCCTCCAGGGAACGCTGGACGCGACCCGGCACCTGCAGGGAGCGCTGGCGGCTCTCCAGCAGCAGGTCCATCAGGACGTCGAGGACTTTCAGGGCGACGCGGTTGCGGGCAGCCTTCGCCAGGGTGTAGTGGAACTCGGAATCCTCGGCGATGGCCACCTCGCCGCGGGCGCTGCGCGCGATCTGGCGGGCCAGGATCTCCTCCAGCGCAGCGATGTCCTGGGGTCCGGCCAGCGTCGCCGCGCGCGCCGCCAGCGGCGGCTCGAAGAACTTGCGCACGTCGAGCAGCTCGGCGAGCAGCGCCTGGTTGTGGATGAGGATCGTGGCCAGGGGTTGGGCCAGCGACTCCGGGCTGAGCTCCCGGACCACGGTGCCGTCGCCCTGGCGGGGCTCGAGCAGGCCGATCAGTTCGAGAACGCGGATGGCGTCGCGGACAGAGGTGCGGCTGACCCCGAAGCGCTCGGCCAGCTCCCGCTCAGGCGGCAGGCGGTCCCCCGCCTGGAGGCGGCCCTCCACGATGAGCCGGCGGATCCGGTCCGCGACCTCTTCGTAAACCTTGGTCCGGCGGACCGGCTCCAGCTCGCTGATGACCGGAGACGACGGTGTCGAGATTGTTGACCCGCCCGGTCAGAATTGGTCCATTGGTCCAACAACTAACCAATGCCCAATCTGCCACGGGCAGACCGCCATGTCAAGGGAAAAAATCGCCGGGAACCTGGCGGCTACGCCCGGTACCGCCCGGACCAGTGAGCCCTCCGCAGATTCTCCTCCACCGACGCCGCCTCGTCGGCGTACTCTGAGACCCGCGCCAGCTCGGCCCACAGCGCGCCGAGCACCTTCGCCATTCGCGCGCCCAGCGACCGCGCGGCCTGCGCCGCCGGCCGTGCCACCGCCCGCGCGGGGCGTCCCGCGGCTTGCCCGTGCAATGCCGCCCTGGTCATTATTCGTCCCTCCCTGGCTGCACGGTACGCTGGGCGCTCCGGGGAGGCGAGGATCGCCGTTACACCGCCGCTGTCGCCGCCATCACAGGCCGGCCGCCGGGATCCGCTCGGCCAGTCGGCCGCGGCGAACGAGGTAGTCCGCCAGGACGGCGTAGGGATCGAACCCCACGATCCGGACCGCGTCGGTCACGAAGTTCGACAGCGCGTTCACGTCGTAGTAGTAGATCTCGCCGTCGCGGTCGTTGACCAGGTACTCCACCCCGGCCAGGTCGAGGCCGCCGGCCCGGGCGATCGCCAGCACGTCCTCGATGACGCGCCGGGGAGGCGTCACGGCCTCGATCCGCAACGCCGTCCGGGGCAGATCCACCGGGCACAGATCGGCCGCTGGCAGCGGCGGGGTGGGCGGGGCGCCGCGCTGCGCCCGGGGATCGTCGGGTCGGCAGATGTCCGCCGGGCAGAGGTTGAAGCCGGCGTTCGGGTCGGGATAGACGGCGATGGCGTAGAGGTACTGTCCGTCCAGGACCTCGACCCGGACGATGTGCCCGTCCCGCGGCGGCAGGAACTCCTGGACGAGGGCGACGCCCTCCACGCCCAGGTCGATGGCGCCGGCGCGGACCGCCTCCCGCAGGGCCGCGGGCGTCTCGAAGCGCTGGATACCCGCGCCGCTGCCGCCGATGTTGGGCTTGACCACCACAGGGAAGGCGAGGGCCTCCGCCGCGGCCGCGGCCTGCGCTGGGTCGTTGATCACCCGCGCCCGGGGGGCGCGCAGCCCCAGCGACCGCAGCAATCGCAGCTGCGCGACCTTCGAGGTCTCGAGCGCGAAGGCACGGCTGCCGTTGATCACGTCCACCCCCGCGGCCTCGAGATGGCGCAGCAGCTCGCGCGTGTACGCGATGGCCCGGCCGTGGCCCCGCAGGGAGGCGGACGGGCTCATCCGGTTCAGGACGACCGTCCAGCGGCTCTCCCCGACCTGGGGATCGAAGAAGTGGCTGCTGACGTCCGCCCGATCGAAGCGGACCCCACGCTCTTCCAGCTGCGCGAACAGGGGGATGAACCACTGCGGATGCTCGTACACAATGCCCAGGTTCGGCTCCCGGGACGGCATGCGAGACCCCTCCTCTAGACTCGGCTCCGAATTGGCACCGCTAGTGACGATCGGGCGGAAGCCCAGATAGAGCGCGCGGCTCTACCGGGCTAGGGACAGATGCAGCCCCGAGGCCGTTGCAGGAGGAGCCAGGCGGCGATATCCATCACGGACAGTATAGCCGACGGCGGCCGCCGCGCCAGGCCCTAGACCACGCCCTGCGCCTCGCGCAGGGCGGCCCGCCCGTCGCGGACGATCTGGAAGAAAGCCGGATCCTCCTTCAGCGCCAGGGCGCGCGGCCGAGGGAGGTCGACGGGGATCTGCCGCACAACGCTGCTGCCGGTGCGGGCCGATGCGCCCCGGCCCATCACCACGACGCGATCGGAGAGGAAGACCGCCTCCTCGATGGAGTGGGTGACGAACACCACCGACAGCCGCCGCTCCGCGGCCAGGGCGAGCAGTTCGAGGTTCATGCGGTCCCGCGTCAGCTCGTCCAGAGCGCCGAAGGGCTCGTCCAGGAGCAGGACCTGGGGATCGAGGGTGAGCGCGCGGGCGATGGCCACGCGTTGCTGCATCCCGCCGCTGAGCTTGTCCGGGTAATACCGGCCGAACTGGTCGAGCTCCACGGTGCGCAGCAGCCGGCGCGCGGTCTCGCGGTAGCGGAAGCGGCGTGCCGGCCACCACCACCAGCGCGGATCGCGCAGCCGGAGCGGTAGGAGCAGGTTCTCTTCGGCGCTCAGCCACTCGAAGAGCACCGGCTGCTGGAAGATGACGCCGCAGCGACCGGCGCGCACCGCCGCGCGAGGGGACATGCCGCAGACCTCGATCGTCCCGCGGCTGGCCTCGCGCAGTCCCGCCAGCAAGAACAGCACGGTGGTCTTCCCGCATCCCGACGGCCCGATCACCGAGACGAATTCGCCGGGCGCCACCGCCAGCGAGACGTTGACCACCACGTCCAGGGCGCGCTCGGCGCGCGGCCGGCCGAACAGGTCTCTGCCGCGGGCCACCTCGTAGGCCTTGCTGACCCCCGCCATGCGGATGACCGGCTCCATGCCCGCTCCGGGGTCTGGGGCCCGGGCCGCCGACGTCCCGGGCCCCCGTCCCGCCTCAGCGCCTACGGCTTGACCCCGCTCTTGAACTGCGTGGTGTACGCCGCGCGCACGTTCGGCGGCGCGGCGAGGACGCCGATCGTCACGAGGTCTGCGGCCATGCGCTCCCACCCCGCCGGGTCGATGTACCCCAGGCCGTTCGCCCGGCTGGCGGGGGTGACGATGATCGACTGCAGGAAGTCCATCCCCTCCAGTTCGTGGGCCCGGTCTAGGTTCTTGTTGTACTTGAGCAGGATGGCCGCCGCTTCCGCGCGGTGCTTCAGCGCGTAATCGAGCCCCCGGTAGTGGCCGGTGACGAACTGCTGCACGATCTGCGGGTACTGGCGCACGATCGCTTCCGTGGTGAAGACGACGTTCTCCGGCCAGTCCGGGCCGAACTGCGCGATCGGATAGACGTAGTACGTCTCCTTGACCAGCCGCTTGGCCACGAGCACCTCGTTGTAGCCCATGGCGTGCGCGAACTGGTACTGCTTGCGCATCCAGGCGCCGATCGTCGCCGGATCGCCTTGCTGGTTGACGATCTTGATGCGCTTCGCCCAATCCGCGCCGATCGCCGCCTTGATCTGCTTGTCGTAGCCGATCCAGGTCGCCACCGTGCCCTGGATGTCGCGCGCCGAGCGCAGCGGCTTCCAGGAGAGCAGGTGCACCGCGGACTTCTGGAAGTCGTGCGCCACGACGACCAGCGGCAGCTTCTGCTTCTCGCGCGCCTCCAGGATGTTGTACGGGTAGTCCACCCCGAAGACGATCTCCCCGGCCCGCGCTTTGGCCATAACGCGGTCGATCGGCGAGAGCCCGGGGCCGCCGCCGACCACCTGCACCTGGAGGGCGCCGAAGAACCCCTTCTCCACGGCCACGGGATCGCCCATGGACTCGTTGTGGATGAACCAGGCCTCGATGATCGAGACCTTCTGGCCCTGCCCCAGCGCCGCGCCGGAACCCAGCAGGGCCAGGACCAGCGCTAGCGTGATGACGCGGTGGATCCGCATCGTCCTCCTCACCCCCCCGAGTGCTGTGTGCACCAGCCGCCTAGCTGCGTTCCCGCGTCAGGCTGACGTGCCAGGGCAGCAGCCACCGTTCGGCGACGGTGACCACCCCCAGCAGCACCCAGCCGATCAGCGTGCAGAACACCGCCGCCAGGAAGACCCGCACCGTGTTGCCCACGTAGCGGCTGTCCAGGATCATGTAGCCCAGCCCCTCGAACGCTCCGAACAGCTCGCCGACGATCGCGCCGTTCACCGCGGCCATCACCCCGCCCTTCAGGCTGGTGAAGATAATCGGCAGGGCGCTGGGCAGCCGCAGCAGGAGCAGCCGCTGCAGCCAGGTGGCGTTGTAGACCTCCATCAGGTGCTCGCGCATCGGATCGATGGAGATGAACTCCTTGTGCGTCGTGTAGAGCACGGCGAAGAAGGTGTACAGGCCGGCGATGATCACCTTGCTCGTGATGCCCAGCCCGAACCAGACCACGACCAGCGAGGCCAGGGCGACGAAGGGCGTGCTGTTCAGCGTGACGACGATGCGGTAGAGGAAGTCCTCGATCGCCCGCGGCAGCCAGATGAACAGCGCCGCCCCGGCCAGGGCCGCCGCGGCGCCCAGGGCGAAGCCCAGCACGGTCTCCTGCATCGTCACCCGCGCGTAGTAGAGCACGGTGGCGGCGTCCTCGCGGAGGGCCTGCACGATCTGCGACGGCGCCGGCAGCAGGTAGGGCTGGGCGTACCACCGCGCGGCGACCTCCCAGGCGGTGACCACGACCGCGGCGAAGATCGCCCACGAGATGAGGTCGGCGGCCGGGGTGCGGGGAGGGCGGGACACGGCCATCAGGGGAGGAAGCGGACCTCCTCTTCCCGTCCCTGCCAGCGCACCGTGGCCCGCGCCGGATGGGTCTCGGCGACGAGGCGGCCGCCGGCCACGACGTAGCGGCGGGCGGCCAGCGTGCGCAGGGCGTCCACCGCGGTCGGGGCGTCGAAGACGACGAGGTCGGCGCGCGCGCCGGGCACCAGCCCGTAGTCCTCCGCGCCAAAGCAGGCCGCAGCCCGCGTCGTCACCAGCTCGAGCAGCGTCTCCAGCTCCGCGCGGCCGGACATCTGCCCGTAGTGCACCATGACGAAGCAGGCCTGCAGCGGATCGCCCACGCCCAGCGGGTACCATGGATCCATGATCGAGTCGTGGCCGATGCAGACGTTGATCCCTTCGGCGAGCAGCTCCTTCACCCGCGTGAAGCCGCGGCGCACCGGATAGCTGTCGAAGCGGCCCTGCAGCACCGCGTTGTCCAGGGGGTTGGTGATGATGTGCACGCCGGCGTGGCGCATCCAGCGCAGGAGGCGGTAGGCGTACGCGTTGTTGTACGAGTGCATCGCCGTGGCGTGGCTGGCCGTGACGCGGCCCTGCAGGCCGAGGCGCACCGTCTCCGCCGCGACCAGCTCCAGGAAGCGGCTCTGGTCGTCGTCGGTCTCGTCGCAGTGCAGGTCCGCCCGGAGACCGCGTTCCGCCGCGAGGCTAAGCGCGGTCTTCACATCCCGTTCTCCGTACTCTCTCGTCCACTCGTAGTGGGGGATCCCGCCCACCACGTCCGCCCCCATCTCCAGCGCGCGGACCACCAGAGCCTCGCCGTCCGGGAACGAGTACATCCCCTGCTGGGGGAAGGCCACGATCTGCAGGGCGAGGAGATCGGAGACCTCCTCCCGGACCTCGAGGAGAGCCCGCAGGGCCGTCAGCTTCGGATCGCACACGTCCACATGCGTGCGCACGCGCGTCACGCCGTGCGCCAGCATCCACTTCAGCGCGGTGAGGGCCCGCCGCTTCACGTCCTCGAAGGTGAGGGATCGCACGCGCTCGCCCCAGATCTCGATGCCCTCGAACAGCGAGCCGCTGCGGTTGTGGCGGGGCTGGCCGACGGTGAGCACGGCGTCGAGGTGGATGTACGTCTCAACGAGCGCGGGGGTAACCAGACAGCCGGAGGCGTCCAGCTCCAGCGGCGCCCGTTCGGCCAGATGGGGTCCGACGGCGGCGATGCGGCCCTCCCGCACGCCGATGTCCTGCGGACCCTCGCGTCCCTGGATGGCGCCGCCCCGGATGATGAGATCCATGAGAGGTGACCGCGGAGACTTCCAGGAAGATTCGCTGGGCGGCGGGGCGGTCCTCCCCGTCAGGAGCCCTCCGGCCGGAGGTGGGTCCGCAGGTGCGCCCAGATCAGCGGGCGTGCACTTTCCGGCTCGAAGGCCGGATCGTACACCAGCTCGCGATCGAACGCCAGCGGCACCGCCAGCCGCCAGGGGCCGGCGAGGTCGGCGCGGATGGTCCGCGCGTCTTCCTCCAGCTGCACCGAGGCGCCCGGCGCCAGCTCGCCCGCCACCTCGACGACGATCTCCTGGAGGCGCTCGATACCGAGGAGGTTGTGCGCCACCTCCAGGGCGCGCTGCCAGGCGTCCGAGGCGCTGCGGCCGCGCACGGGCGCGCGGGTGAGGAGCCGTCCCGTGGCGATCTCGCGGATCGTCGCGCTGTAGCGCCGGTCGGCGTCGGGCCCCTCCACCGTCACCGTGAAGCGGCGGCCGAAGACGACGACCTCGTCAGCCATGCGCGGACTCGAGCAGCGTGCGCAGGCGCTGACCGGCCTCGCGGTACAGGGCCTGCAGCTCGGGGAGGACGGCCCGGGCCGCGGCCAGGGCGGAGGGCCCGCCGTCAGGCCGCATCCGCACGGAGACGCGCGTGCCATCCGCCCCGGAGGGGCTCAGCTCCGTGGTGAAGAGCATGGCGCCGATCGCCCCGCTAGAACGGTCGGTGAGGTAGCGGAACGGCTTCCAGTCGAGGATCTCTTCGGTGATCGTGTGACTGCCGTGAACGCAGTGGTTGACCGTGCCGACGCCGCGCACGCCGCCGGGGGACCGCTCCTCCACCCGCACGGTGTCCGGCTGCCACACCATCCGCAACCGCGGGGTGGTGAGGTAGTGCCAGACGAGCGCCGGGGGAGCGGGGAGATCGATCTCCGCCACCGACAGCCCCTCGCCAGGCGCGAGGTAGACGGCGCGGCGGTCCTGCTCCCGGCGCCAGCGGGCCTCGAGATCGATCACCGCGCCGCGCACCTCGCCGACGTCGTCGAACGTCTCCACGTGCTCGATCGCCTCCAGCGCCCAAAGGTCCAGGGCGAACCGCTGCAGGCAGGGCGCCGTGAACAGCGCGTATCCGCGCCGGGCGGTGCGCGCCGTGACGGCGTTCTTCAGGAGCCGGTGCACGAGGATGACGTCGCGCCCGAGCAGCTCACTGCGCCCCGCCACCTCATGCACCACGAACGCGCCGTGGTGCACCAGGAACTTGAGGTTGAGGGTGGGGATGAGACGGCAGGCGGCGCACTCGCAGGTGGTGTGACGGTCGATCAGCCTCAGCCGCCGGGCGAACGCGTCGTAGGCCGCCTCGAGCATCGCCAGGAGCGTGCCGCCGTCCGCCGCGCCTTGCCCGGCCCGCTCGTAGCAGAAGACCGCGTCACCTTCCAGGTTGGCCAGCTGCAGCAGCCCCTGCATCTGCCCGACCAGCACCGTCATCAGGTCAGCCAGAACGTCCTGGGAGTGCTCCAGCTCCACCCCCGCGACGTACCGGGAGTAGCCGCTGATGTCGCCGATCACCAGGCAGCCCTGCTGCACCGCGGCCATCGTGGCTGACTCCGTTCCACGGGGGCCGGGGAGGCCCCTGCCCGGCGGAGCGTGAATCCCTTCCCTGTGCGTGACCATCCGACCGTGGCCGTGACGATCGGCGATCCGGCGGGGATCGGACCGGAGATCGTCGTCCGGGCCATCGCCGAGGAGGCGGTGCGCCGGTCGGCCGCGCTCGTCGTCGTCGGCGACGGCGCGATCCTCGAGCGGGCGGCGACCGTGGCCGGCGTCGCCCTGGGCCTCGATGATCGGACGACGCTGATCGATCTCGCCAACGTGCCGGCGGACCTGCCCTGGGGCCAGGTCCGGCCGGAAGCCGGTCGCGCCGCCGCGCAGTACGTCGAGCGGGCGGTGGCGGAGGCTCTGGCCGGCCGGGTCGACGCCATCGCCACGGCGCCCCTGAACAAGGAGGCGTTGTGGGCCGCCGGCTACGCCGTGCCCGGACACACCGAGTTGCTGGGGCAGCTGACCGGCGTCGCCGATCCGCTGACGATGTTCCAGGTACGGGGACTGCGCATCTTCTTCCTGACGCGCCACCACTCCCTCCGGGAGGCACTCGCGCGCATCACCCGCGAGCGCCTCATGGAGCGGCTGCCCCGGATCGACGCGGAGCTGCGCCGGCTCGGCTTCGACCGGCCGCGCCTGGCCGTCGCCGCGCTCAACCCGCACGCGGGCGAAGGCGGAGCGCTGGGGACGGAGGAGCGCGACATCATCGCTGTGGCTGTGCGCGAGGCGCGGGCCCGCGGCCTGGACGTCAGCGGTCCCGTTCCCGCCGACGCCGTTTTCGCCCAGGCGCTGGAAGGCCGCTACGACGCCGTGCTGTCGCTCTACCACGATCAGGGGCACATCGCGGCGAAGACGTTGGACTTCCACGGCACGGTGAGCGTGACGCTCGGCCTGCCATTCATCCGCACCTCGGTGGACCACGGCACCGCCTTCGACATCGCCGGCCGGGGGATCGCCCGGGCGGACAGCATGGCCGCGGCGATCATCGCCGCGGCCGATCTGGTGCGTCGCGGGCGCGCCGCAGGGCACCTCGCCTGACCGTCCACACCCGCCCCGTCCGGCTTCTCCCTTGCCTGCCCGCAGGGCTGGACGATCACCACCGCAGGAGGGCCGATCGCGGTGCCGGGCGAGGCATCCCTTTCTGGATGAACCGGAGCAGGATTGTCTCGATGGCTGCAGAATGGTGAGACGGTTAGTTCCTACGCTGACACCTCGACTCCGGCCCTCGCTCCACCCTGTCGGAGATCACCTTCAGGAGGGATTCCAGTGAAACGGATCGGCCCGATCGCGCTCTGCGTCACGCTGGTCATGCTGTCCATCGCCGCGCTCCCCGCGCGGGGAGCCGGCCGCACGTGGACGGTGATCGTCGGCGGCGGCACGAAAGACGGCACCGTCTTCCTGAACGCCTTCTTTCCCCGCACGCTCGAGGTCGCCACGGGTGATACCGTGCGCTGGCAGTTCGAAGGCTTTCACAACGTGGCGTTCCTGGGCGGCACGCCCATGCCGCCGCTCGTGCAGCCCGCGGGCAACGACATGGTCATCAACCCGAACGTCGTCTTCCCGGTCGGCGGAGGCGCCTACGCCGGAGAGGGCTACATCAACTCGGGGATCGCCCTCGATCCGACCAAACCGCATGCCTACTCGGTCACCTTCACCAAACCGGGGACCTACCGGTACGTCTGTGTCGTGCACGGACCCGCCATGGGGGGGACCGTGGTGGTAAAGGACGCCGTGACAGGATCGCCGGCAGCCCTCCTGCGGGAGGCGCGGCGGCAGCAGGCCGCGGCCGTCGCCGGCGGGCAGTCGATGTGGAAGCGCTTCCGCGTCATCCGCCAGGGTCGCGACGTGGCCATCCCGCTGATCGGCGACGCGCGGGTCGGCGCCTCGATCTTCCGATTCACCCCGGCCCCCCTGCGCGTGACGGTCGGCACGACGGTGACCTGGCAGATGGCGGATCCGTTCGAGATCCACACCGTGACGTTCACCAGCGGCAAGCGGCCGCCGACGTTCGAGCTGATCCGGCCGCAGCAGCAGGGCCCGCCGAAGGTGCTCCTCAACCCGGTGGCGGCGAGGCCCTCCGGGCACCGCAACTACGACGGCACGGGCTTCGTGAACTCCGGCATCCTGTACCCCCCGCAGGCGCCGGCCGGCCTGCCGAAGAACTACAGCCTGACCTTCCTCAAGGCGGGGCGCTACGAGTACTGGTGCATCACGCACGCCCCGTACGGGATGAAGGGCGTCATCATCGTCGAGTAAGCCGCGGCGTCTAGGCGGCCGGGGCGCGGGCACGGATGAGATGTGTCCCGCGCCCTGACCGCCGGTTTCGCCGCCGCCGTCTCCCTGGCCGCGATCGCCGCCGGCCCCTGGATCCTCAGCGCGCCCGGCCCGGCCAGCAGCGAAGAGCCTCCCCGTCCCGCGGAGGAGGCGGCCCCGCCGTCTCCAGCCCGGCCGCCCCGCCCCGACGTGATCAAGGCGATCTACCTCACCTCCTGGAGCGCGGCCACCCCCAGCCGGGTGGCCCGGGCGCTCGAGCTCCTCGAGACCACGGAGCTCAACGCGGTGGTCATCGACGTCAAGGACTACACCGGGGCCGTCGCCTTCCGCACGGGGTCCCCCGCGGTCGCGGCGATGGGCGCGGAAGTGGGGCGGCTCGACCTCGGGGCGCTGGTCCGGCGCTTCCACGACGCGGGCGCGTACGTCGCGGTGCGGATCGCCGCCTTCCAGGACCACCACCTCTCCCGGCGCCGCCCCGACCTCGCCGTGCGCGATGCGCAGGGCGCGGTCTGGCGGGACAATCTCGGCATCGGGTGGGTGGATCCCGCCGCGCGGGAGGTGTGGGACTACCTGGTCGCGGTCGGGCGGGCGGCCGCGGCGGCGGGCGTGGACGAGCTGAACTTCGACTACGTCCGCTTCCCCTCGGACGGCAAGCTGGACGGCCTGCGCTACCCGTTCTTCGACGGCACGGTCGGCCGGCGGCGCACGCTGCAGCGCTTCTTCGAGCACCTCACCGTGGCGCTGCGCCCCACCGGCGCCGTGCTCTCCGCCGATCTGTTCGGCCTGACCACCGTGGCGGCGGACGACATGGGCATCGGACAGATCCTGGAGGACGCGCTGCTCTACTTCGACTATGTGGCGCCGATGGTCTACCCCTCGCACTACGCCCGGGGCTTCCTGACCTTCGCGAACCCCGCCGCGCACCCCTACGCGGTGGTGCACTACTCGCTGCTGCGGGCGCAGGAACGCCGCCTGCGCCTGCGGCGGCAGCTGAGCGCGCTGGCCGCCGGCGGAGACGCGGGCGAGGTGACGCTCGCCCGGCTGCGGCCGTGGCTCCAGGCGTTCGACCTGGGAGCCAGCTATCCGCCCTCGGCGGTCCGGGAACAGATCCAGGCCGTGTACGACGCCGGCGGGGCCTCCGGCTGGTACCTCTGGAGCCCCGCCAACGTCTACGCCGCCGCCGCGCTCGAGAAGTGACCCGCTAGCTCGCCCCCGCCAGCTTCGCGAAGAGCTGGATCTGGCCGTGGTGGTAGGCCGTGTGCATGAGCGACGTCGTGACGGCCCACTGCCGGGGTACCGCGCGGGCGCTGCCGCGGAACGGCACCTCCACGGTCTGGGCGAGATCGTCCGCCGTCAGGCTGGCCAGCACGCCGCGCGCCTCGGCCTGCGCGGCGCGCAGATCGCTCACCAGCGGCGCTTTCGCCAGGCGCTCCCGTTCGAACTCGGCCGCGCGGTCGCGCATCACCGCCCGCCCGCCGACCACCTGCACGATCCAGTAGCGCTCCGAGCCCGCGATGTGGCGCAGCAGGATGCCGACCGTGTTCGCCAGGTTGGGGTGCCACCAGTTGATCGTCTCGTCGGTCATCGGCTCGACGAGCTGGTAGATGTCGTCGTGCACGCGGTCCAGCGCCTCGGCGAACGGAGCCACGAACGGGTCCATGGAGACCTCCTTGACCAGGATGAGGAGAGAGTTCGCACCTCGCGGGCGGGCGCTCCTGTCCCGGTTGCGCCAGGGGCACCGGCGCTGGCCGAGACGCGCGCGCCCTCGCCGGGCGCCGGCCCGCCGGGCGCTTCTGTTACCCCGTGAAGCGGACGCGGGGCCCAGGCGGCCGGCCTTCAGGGCTGGTAGCCGAGCAGGGGCCAGTAGACGATCGCCGCGAGCCAGGTGAGGGCGAGCAGGACGAGCGAGGCGGGGATCCCCGACCGGAAGTAGTCGGCGATGGTGTAGTACTCGTACCCCATCGTGATCATCCCGGTCGGCGTCTGGGTCGGCAGCAGGAATCCGGGCCCGGCTGTCATCACCACGACCATCCCGGTCCACACCGGGTTCAGCCCCCAGCCCTTCGCCAGCGTGAAGGCCAGCGGCAGCGCGGCGGCGATCATCCCCAGGTTGTTCACGAAACCGACGCGGATCAGCAGGACGAGCGGCGCGATGACGAGCGCCACGACCTGCGGCGAGGGGCGGGCGATGACCCCCAGCGCTTCACGCGTCAGCCAGGCCCCGGCGCCGGAACGGTCGAGCGCGTTGGCCAGGGCCAGCGAGACGCCGAACAGGATGATCACGTTCCAGCGCACGGAGCCCAGGGCGCGCTCCCAGGAGAGGACGCGGATCCCGGGCAGCAGGAGGGCGAGCGCGCCGATCATCCCGGCCTGGGACGTCGTGATCCCCCAGCGCGGTCCCGCCACCCAGAGGAGGAAGATCACCGCGAAGACCGACAGCATCTTCCACTCGGGAACGGAGAGCGCCCCCAGGCGGCGCAGTTCCGCGGCGACGTAGTCCGCGCCGGCGGCCAGTTCGCCGCGCTCGGGCGGGAACTGCCACAGCAGCAGCCGCCAGATGGCGAGGGTGAAGACCACGACCAGCGGGTAGAACGCGGCCAGCCAGGCGAGGTACGTCCAGCGCGCGTCGATCAGGGTCCCGAAGGCGCCGGCCGCGTACACCGTGGCGCCGGCGGCGGTCATCAGCCCGATGCCGACCATGATCGAGACGTGGGAGATCCCGATCAGCAGCGCCTTGGCGAAAGGCGACGAAGGCCGGATGCGCGCGGCCTCGATGATCCCGAGCACGACGGGCAGGATCATCGAGGTGCGACCGGCCGCGGTCGGCACCATGAAGGCCAGGATGAGGACGGTGCCGAGCACGGCGAGGAGCACGAGGGGCGGACGATCGCCCGCGCGGTGCAGCAGGGCCAGGGCGATCCGGCGCCCGAGCCCCGTGTCGGCCATGGCCTGGGCCAGGATGAACGTCACGACCAGCAGCCAGACGAACTCCGTGCCGAACCCGGCGACCGCCTCCTCGAACGGCATGACGCCCAGCACGGAGAGCACGGTGAGCAGCAGGAGCCCGGAGAGCGACGGATCCTGCACGCCGCTGGCCCAGAAGGCGACCGCGGCCAGGAGCCCCGCCAGGGCGAACGCTCCCTGGCGGGACAGCGCCGCGGGCAGCGGCGCCAGCGCGGCGACGAGGAAAGCCGCGCCGAAGACCGCCCACGGGATCCAGGCCAGCGAGGGGCGCGAGGCCGCCAGGTCATCCTGGAGCAGCGGCGATTGGGAACCCGTGGGCATCAGGAGCGGGCCGCCCTCACAGCCTGAGCTCGCCCTGCTCGAGGAGCACCGTCCGGTCGAGACGCAGGGTGGGCCGGAACATCATCCCGTCGAAGTGGGCCACCGCGCGTGTCGCGCCGCCGATGTTCGCGCTGGTCCCGATCCCGATGTGCACCGTCCCCAGCGCCCCGTGGTCCGTCCACCGTCCGGTGAGGGTGAGGATCGCGGGGTTCAGGCCGACCGCCAGCTGGGCGATGGTGTAGACCGCGGCGTCGCCCAGGGAAGCCCAGACCTTGCGGATCATCTCCGCCTCCGCCCCGCCCTCCACGCGCACGATGCGGCCGGCCTCCACGGTGCAGACCACGGGGCTGCGCAGCAACCCGCCCAACCGCAGGTTCGGGATGCTGCCGTCGAAGACCAGGCGGCCTTCGACCTTCCCGTCCACGGGCGCGATGTTCGCCTCGATCCAGGGGAAGGCGGAGAACTTCCCGGGCCGGTCCAGGATGCAGTCGTGGGCGTTCCCCGTCCGGCCCCGGAGATCGAAGGCGCAGTCCGTGCCCGCCGGCGTGGTGAGGTGCGCGGTGGAGGCTCCCGTGAGCAGCTCGGCGACCCGCCGGCAGCGGGGCGACTCGGCCTCGAAGTCGGCCTCCGGCCCTCCGCGATAGAGCATCTCCGGCGTCACCATGGCGGGCAGCGAGAGCACCCGCGCGCCCTTCGCCAGCGCGTCGTGGACGGCGGCGGAGTGACTGATCGAGTAGCTCACGGGGGTGAGGACCACGTCCGCGGCCGCCATCGCCGCGGCGACCACCGCCGGGGGCTCGTCGCCGTCCACCTCGCGCGGCGTCATCACGGTGGTGACGACCTGGGGCGTCACCTCCAGGGCGGCCGCGGCCAGCGCCTCGCCTACGGTGAGGCTGACCTCGCCCGTGTCCGCGACCACCACCACCTTCTCGCCGGACCGAACGCGCGCGCAGACCCGGATCACCTTGCGCGCGCCCTCGATCAACCCCGCGATCTGCACACCGATCCCTCCTCTGGCCTCAGCCGCCCCCGCCGGCCATCTCCGGCGCGGCCGCCGCAAGGCGGCGGCGCAGGAACGAGGACAGCACCAGCAACAGCGTCAGACCAAGCAACGTTGCGGACAGCGGCCGCGTGACGAAGGTGAGCAGGCTGCCGTGCGAGAGCAGCAGCGCTTGCCGCGCGGACTCCTCGAGCGTGTTGCCGAGCACGAGCGCCAGCACCAGCGGCGCCGCCGGGTAGTCGAGCTTCATCATGATGTAGCCGAAGATCGCGAAGCCCAGCGCCAGCCAGGCTTCGAAGAGGTGGTTCTCCAGGCTGAAGGTGCCGATCACGGCCAGGGCGATGATCGAGGGGTAGAGGACCGGCTTGCGCAGGCGCAGGACGCTGACGAAGAGCGGGATGGCAAGCAGGTTGAGCAGGACCAGCAGGAAGTTGCTGACGTGCATGCTGGCGATGATGCCCCAGGCGAACTGCGGGTGTTGCTCGAAGAGCAGCGGGCCTGGCCGCAGCCCGAAGAGCATCAGGCCGCCCAGCATCACCGCCGTGGTGGCCGAGCCGGGCAGGCCGAGGGTCAGCAGGGGGACCATCGCCCCCACCGCCGCGGCGTTGTTGGCGCTCTCCGGGCCGGCCACCCCCTCGATCGCGCCCCGGCCGAAGCGGTCGGGATCGCGCGATGCGCGCTTCTCCACGGTATAAGAAATCATCGAGGCGGCCGTCGCCCCGGCCCCCGGCAGCATCCCCACGAGGAAGCCGATCACAGTGCCCCGCAGGATCGCCCATCGGCTGGCCAGCCAGTCCGCCGCCGCGGGCAACACCCCGCGCAGCGTGAACCGCGCGTCCGGCACCCGGTACGGGGCGACCTGATGCGCCGTGGCCAGGATCTCTGCGATCCCGAAGAGCCCGACCGCCACGGGGATGAACTGCACGCCGTCGAGCAGCTTGAGCTGGCCGAAGGTGAAGCGGGGCAGCCCACTGATGAGATCGATGCCGACGGTCGACAGCCACAGCCCGAGCAGCACCGCGATGGCCCCCTTCAGCTTGTCCCGCCCCGTGAGGTAGACGGTCAGGCTGAACGCCAGGACGAGAAGGGCCGTGAACTCCGCCGGCCCGAAGGCCAGCGCCACGCGGGTCAGCGGGCGGGCGAGGAACATCAGGGCGGCGATGCCGGCCGTCCCGGCCAGGAACGAGCCGAAGGCCGCGATCCCCAGCGCCGCCCCGGCCCGCCCCTGGCGCGCCATCTCGTATCCGTCCAGCATCGTCATCACCGAGGACGACTCGCCGGGGATGCGCAGCAGCACGGAGGTGATCGTCCCGCCGTACATCGCGCCGTAGTAGATGCCGATGAAGGTGATCATCGAAGTGGCCGGGTCCAGGTCGAAGGTCACGGGCAGGAGGATGGCGATCGCCGCCGAGGGACCGATCCCCGGCAGCACCCCGATCAGCTGGCCGATCACGACCCCGGTGGCCGCGGCCAGGAGGTTCACGGGCTGCAGCGCCACCTGGAAGCCGTTCAGCAGCAGGCGCAGGGTGTCCACCGCTTAGAACCCCCAGGGCCCCCGGGGGACGGGGACCGCCAGCCAGCGCACGAACATGAGGTAGAAGACCACCGGCACGATAACGGCGGTCGACGCCGCGGAGCGCCACGACCCGCCGAGGAGCCGGACCAGCGCCAGCAGCAGGAGCGCCAGGCCGCCCAGCATCCCGACCACCGGGATGAGGAAGATCGCCGCCGCCGTGGCGGCGGCCGTCTCGAGCGCGACGGTCACCTCGCGGCGGGCGGCCGCGCGCTCCTCGGGCGCCGGATGCGCCGGCCCGGACGCCGGCCGGGCCAGCAGCACAAGCGCGCAGAGGGCCAGGCCCGCGCCGATCCACAGCGGCGCGAAGCCCGGCCCGGGGATGCGGCCCATCCACAGGCCGAGCCGCACCGCCGTGATCATCGTGTAGACCGCAAACAGGAGGAGCAGCGCCCCCGTCAGATGATCCCACCGAGCCACGTCCGTCCCCCCGCCGCGTGGTCGCCGCGGTGCATCCTTCCGCTCTACTTGATCAGCCCGATCTCCCGGTAGAAATCGACGTACCGCTGGGCGACGGCTTCCACGGTGCGCTTCCACTCCGCCGGGCCCTGGCACATCGGGACGAGCATGTTGGCCTCGATGTACTCCTTCTGCCACTTCGGGCTGCGGCACAGCCGCTGGAAGGCGTTCCACATCGTCTGCACGGCCTCGGCCGGCACGCCCGGGGGCATCGAGACCCCGCGGTACTGATCCCAGACGACGTCGTAGCCCAGCTCGCGGAACGTCGGGACGTCGGGCATGATCGTCAGGCGCCGCGTCGAGGAGACGGCCAGGGCCCGCACCTTCTTCGCCCGGATCTGCTCGACCGCCTCCGCCGGGTTCAGCCACACCGACGAGACGTGGCCGCCGAGCATCGCCGTGAGGGCCGGGCCGCTGCCGCCGAACGGCACGTAGGTCATCTTGATCCCCGCGGCTTTCTCGAGCATCGCCGTGACGACGCGATCGTCGGAGGCGATCGCCGAGCCGCCCACGCTGATCACCTCGGGCGTCGCCTTGCTCACCTTCACGATGTCCCCCACGGTGCGGTAGGCCGACTCGGCCCGAACGACGAGGAAGAACGTGTCCAGGGCCAGTCCGGCGAGCGGGGTGAAGTCGGTGACCTTGAACGGGGCCTGACTGACCAGGGGCGTGGTCCAGAAGCTGCCGCTGATCGTCGTCAGGACGTACGGGTCCCCCCGCTTGCTGAGGACGTAGCTCCACCCGACGGCCCCGCTGCCGCCGGGTTTGTTCGCGACGACGATCGGCACCGTGATGATCCGCTCCTCGGTCAGGATGCGGGCGATGGTCCGGGCCAGGATGTCGCTGCCGCCGCCCGCGCCGAACGGCACGACGAACTCGATCGGCTTGCTCGGGTAGGCCTGGCCGGACAGCGGAGCCGTAACCAGCAGGGCGACCAGCAGCCCCGCGACGGCGCCGCGGAGGATCCAGAAGACGCGCATCGTGTCCACCTCCTCCGTGGTCTGCTCCCGCCTCATGGCACCTGGACGAGCACCTTGCGGCGCTCCACAAGGGTCCGGCCGTCCACGGTCACGGTCGGGTTGAGGATGATCGCGTCCACGTGGATCGCGCTCTCCACCAGCCCGCCGATCGTGTGGCTGTCGCCGATCCCGATGTGCACGACGCCGAGCAACACCTTGTCCTCGGCCATGTTGCCGCGCAGGCGCGACGCCGGGTTGGTGCCGATGGCGAACTCGGCGATGTTGCCCGCATTGGCGTCGGTGGCGATCAGCTCCCGGAAGACCTCGGCGCTGCGCCCCCCCTCCACCCGCACGATGCGCCCCCCGCGCACCTCGCAGCGGATGGGGGCGTCCAGGACGCCGACGTTGTCGATGGCGTGGTCGAAGACCACCACACCCTCGGCGGAGCCCTCCCGCGGCACGATGGGCGCCTCTCCGGTCGGGAAGGGCGTGAACGATCCCGGCTCGGTGGCGAAGCCGTCCAGGGTCAGCGCGGAGCGCCCGTCGATCCTGAGGTGCAGGTCCGTCCCCTCCGCGGAGGTGAGGTGCACGCTCGTCCCGGCGGTCAGCGCGGCGGCGATCTCCCTCGTCAGCCGGCGCACCGCGCGGTAGTCGGCGGTAGCCGCTCCCTCGGTCATGCTCTCCACGGTGACGCTGCGCAGCACCACGGCCCGCGCGCCCCGTGCGCTGGCGTCCCGCCGGGCGGTGGTGTGCGTGATGGAGTGCTTCACCGCCATCAGCATCACGTCGCTGGCCAGCATCGCGGCGGCCAGCACGCGGGGCGGATCGTTCCCGTGCTGGGCGCGCGGATCCATGATCGCCAGGACGACGTCTCCGCCGCGCTCACGGGCCGCGTCAGCCAGCACGTCCGCGATCTCCCGGGTCGTCGTGTCGCCGATGACCAGGACGTGCTCGCCCGGCCGGAGGGCCACGCAGTGCTCGACCAGCATGCGGGCCGTGCGCATCATCGCCTCGCGGCTCATCCTCTCCCCCCCCCCGGACGTCCCTCAGAGGACCCGAACCAGCCCTCCGTCCACCACGATCTGCTGCCCCGTGATGTAGCTGGCCCGCGGCGAGGCCAGGAAGACGATCACCGCCGCCACCTCCGCGGGATCCCCGTGCCGCCCCAGCGGCACCTCCGCGGCGTCGCGGGCCAGCGCCTCCTCCGCGGGCAGGCCCTGCCGGGCGGCTTCGGCGAGCAGGCGCGCCCGGCGGCGCTCGGAGAGCACCCGCCCCGGGGCGACGCAGTTCACCGCGATCTGCTGCGGGGCCAGCTCGTCGGCCAGGCTGCGGGTCAGGTTGGCGAGGGCGGCTTTCGCCGCGTTGCTCGGCGCCTGCCCGCGATGCGGCTGCTTCCCCGAGGCCGCGCCGACCAGGACGACGCGGCCGCCCGCGGGGATGAAGGGCAGCGCGCTGCGCACGAGGCGCACGGCCGAGAAGAAGTCGACCTCGAACGCCTCGCGCCACGTCGCCTCATCCACCTCGCGGAAGGTGCCGCGGAAGCTGCGGCCCACGGCGTCGATCACCGCGTCGAACTGCCCCAGGAAGTCGCGCGCCGCGCCGACGAGCCGCTCGACCTGCGCGGGATCGGTGATGTCGGCCGGGATCTCTCGCACCTCCCCGCCCCGCTGGCGCACCGCCTCCGCCGTCGCGCGCAGCGCCTCGGGATCGCGGCCGGCCACCGCCAGGCGCGCGCCTTCGGCGGCGAGCAGCTCCGCGGCGGCCCGGCCGATGCCGCGTGTCCCTCCCGCCAGGAGCACGCCCTTGCCGCGGAGGTGCAGCTCCATTACGACATTACGACGGCGCCGACGCCGCGCTCACAGCCCGCGCCCGCCGGTCCTCGCGGAGCTGGCGGACGATCGGCCAGAGCAGGGTGAGGATGGCCAGGGCGAGCAGCGCCGCTGAGATCGGCCGGGTGAAGAAGACCCAGGGGTTGCCCAGGGCGATGAGCAGCGACCGGCGCAGGTTGACCTCGACCATGAAACCCAGGACCAGCCCCAGCACCATGGCCAGGATGTTGAAGCCGTAGCGCCGCATCACGAAGCCCACCAGGCCCGTGGCCAGGACCACCCAGACCTCGAACATGCTGTTGTTGATCGAGTAGGCGCCGACCAGAACCAGGCCGAGGATGCCGGCGTAGAGCAGCGGCGGCCGCACGTTGACCAGGGCGATGGAGGGCCGCAGGGCGAGGTAGCCGAGGACGAGCATCATGACGTTCGCCACCAGCATCCCAACGAACAGGCCGTAGACGATCTGCGGCGTGCGCTCGAACAACGCCGGGCCCGGCTGGATGCCGTGCAGCATCATCGCCGCCAGCATGATCGCCGCCGAGTTGCTGCCCGGGATGCCGAAGGTGAGCAGCGGGATCATCGCCGTGCCTGTGACGACGTTGTTCGCCGTCTCCGGCGCGGCGACGCCTTCCAGCGCGCCGTGCCCGAACTCCTCGGGGGTCTTCGACCAGCGACGCGCCTCGTTGTACGAGATGAAGGCGGCGATGGCGCCGCCCCCGCCGGGGAGGAGCCCCTCGATCGTCCCCATCACGATCCCGATGAACGTCGCCACGCGCAGCTTCCACAGCTCGAGCAGGGTGGGCAGGTCGGTGCGGTACTTCCCGCGCACCTGCTCCCAGTTCGCGCCTTCGGCGATGCGGGTGAAGATCTCGGACACCGCGAACAGGCCGATCATCCCGGCCACCAGGGCGACCCCGCCCAGCAGGTCGATCGTGCCAAAGGTGAAGCGCGGGGTGCCGGAGAACGGATCGGTCCCCGCGGTGGCCAGGATCAGGCCGAGCACCCCGGAGATCGCGCCCTTCACGAGGTCGCGGCCGACGAAGCTGCTGATCAGGGCCAGGCCGAAGACGCCCAGGGCGAAGTACTCCGGCGGCCCGAAGGCCAGAGCCACCCTCGAGAGGGGCACGGCCATGGCCACGAGGATGAAGACGCTGGCGATGCCGCCGATCGTGCCGGTGATCAGGGACACGCCGAGGGCCTTTCCGCTCTGGCCCTTCTTGTGCAGCTCGTAGCCGTCGATCACGGTGGCCGCGGCGCCCGGCGTGCCCGGCGTGCTGATCAGGATGGCGGTGATCGAGCCGCCGTACATCGCGCCGATGTAGACGCCGGCCAGCATCATCAGGGCCACCGCGGGATCCATGCCGAAGGTCAGCGGCAGGAGCAGGGCCATGGCGATCGAGCCGGAGATCCCCGGCATCGCCCCGCCCAGGATGCCCCAGGCCACGCCGAGGAGCATCATCAGCAGGGACAGCGGCTGGAACGCGATCTGGGCGCCGAGGGCGAAGCGTTCGATCACCGCAGCACCCCCATCGGCAGCAGGACGTGCAGGGCCCGGGCGAAGACGATGTACAGCACGGCGGTGATCCCCAGCGCCGTACCGACCAGCGTCAGCCAGGCGCGCAGCCCCAGGGCATAGATCACGCCGCCCAGCAGGATCGGGGTGGCGAGGAGGAAGCCGACCCGCGGCATGAGCAGGGCGTAGGCCACGAGCAGGCCGAGCACCGCGGCGAACGGCCCGCCGCGGATGGCAGGCGGGCGGGACGGGTCCGACCGTCCCGCCAGCGCCCGCACGACGAGGAGCACGGCCAGGACGCCGAGGGTCAGCGCCAGCAGGCGCGGGAAGGCCGCCGGCCCCAGCCGGTCGGAGGCGAAGCCACGGCGGATCAGGAACGACTGCTGCGCGTACAGCGCCGTGAACGCCAGCAGCGCCAGCCCGGTGATGAGATCCGCGCGCCGCATCCGGAGCCGCCTCCTACTGGATCACGCCGATTTCCTTCATGTAGCGCCGCAGCGTCTGGTTCATCCGGTGCAGGTAGGCGTTGTACTGCTTGCTGTCCATGTAGGCCGGCAGCAGGTAGACGGAGGTGTAGTAGGCGCGGTAGGCGGGCTTGGCCAGAACCTGTTTGATGGCGTTCTCCCAGTACGCCACCGCCGCCGGGTCCATGCCCTTCGGCCCGAGCAGGCCGCGGAATTTCTCCACCACGATGTCCACACCCTGCTCCTTCGCCGTGGGGATGGTGGTGCCGGGCAGCCGCTGCGCGGTGAAGGAGTTCACCACCCGCACCTGGCCGGCCTGGACCTGGGCCGCCACCTCCGCGTACTCGCCGACACCCAGGTCGACGTGGCCGCCGAGCACGGCGAGCAGCAGGTCGCCGCCGCCCTCGAACGTCACTGGCTGCACCTGCACCTTGGCTACCTTCTGCAGCTGGTGGGCGATCATGTGCTCGACGGAGCCCGGCGTGGCGGCGCCGAAGCGCACCGTCCCGGGCCGCTGCTTGGCCGCGGCGATGATGTCGGTGAGCGTCTTCCACGGCGAGTCGGCCTTGACGTAGAGGATCATCGGGTCGAAGAAGACGTTGGCCACGGGCTGCAGGTCGAGGAAGGAGTGGGGCGTCTTGGTCAGGATCGGCGTCTGCAGCATCGTCGGCGTGCTGCCGTAGAGGATGTAGCCGTCCTTCGGACTCGTGGCGACGTAGGTCACGGCGCGCGCCGACGACCCGCCGCTGCGGTTCTCGACGACGATCGGCACGGGAACGATGCCCTCCAGGTGCTTGGCGAGGTTGCGCAGGAAGATGTCGCCCCCGGCTCCCGGACTGCTGTGCGTGACCAGGATGATAGGCTTGGTCGGATACGATCCCTGGCCGAGCGCGCCCACGGCGAGCACCAGCACGGCCGCGAGCGCCAGGACTGCCGCTGATCCCTTCACGGTCATGACCCTCCCCCTTTCGATGATGCTGCCCCCCTCATCCGTCCTTCGCGAACACCGGCTCCCCCCTATCGAGCACGACCTGATCGTCCAGCGTCACCGTCGGCCGCAGCAGGACGATGTCCAGGTGGATCGCGCTGTCCACCGTACCGGCCAGGCTGAGGTTGTCGCCGAGGGCGACGTGGGCCTGGCCCAGTTTCTTCTTGATCTCCCGGGACTTCGGGATCAGGCGGCAGGCCGGATTCGTGCCGAGGGCCAGCTCCGCCGCGAAGTTGCGGGCCCCCGGATCTTTGCGGGCCAGGATCGCGGCCAGCTGCTGGGCCTGCGCGCCGCCCTCCACCCGGGTGATCTGGCCGGCGCGGGCCTCCAGATGGAACGGCTCGGTGACCGGTCCGATCTTCTCGATCAGGTATGGGTTGACCAGGACGCCCTCCGTGCGCCCCTCCAGCGGGGCGATCGCCGCCTCGCCGTCCGGCAGGCCGGAGAAGGTGCCCGGCTCGCGGGCGAACCCGGAGAGGGCGAAGGCCGGCCGGCCAGTGAGGTCCAGGGTGAGGTCGGTGCCCTCCGGCGTGGTGATCCGCGCCCGCCGGGCGGCGGTGAGCAGGGCCACGCCCCGGCGCGTGATGCGGTCCACTTCGTCGTAATCGGCCGTCATCCCGCCCCGGACCATCATCTCCTCGTCCACCTCGCGGATATTGCAGACCCGTGCGCCAGCGCGCAGGGCCTCCCGCTCGGCGTTGGTGTGGGTCATCGAATGGGACGTCTGCACGATGATGCAGTCCGCTTCGCGCATCGCCGCGGCCACCGCCGCCGGCGGCTCCTCGCCGCCCATCTCCCGCGCCGGCATCGTCACGACCACGGTCTGCAGGCCGTACACCGCCGCCGTCGTGGTGAGCAGATCGGTGATCGTGCGCGGGCGCTCGAAGTCGGTGACGATGACCAGCCGCTCGCCGGGCCGCACGGCGAGAACCTGCTCCATCATCCGGCGGGCGGTGCCGGCCATCGCTGCAGGGTTCATCGGGCCCTCCGCAGCCCGCCGTTGCGGCGCTGCTCGATCAGCTGGGCGCGCGCCGCGCGCCAGGCGTGCATGATGTGCTCCTCCACGGCGGCGCGCGCGCCCGCCGCGTCGCCGCGCTCGATCAGGCGGACGATCGTCTTGTGCTCGGCGATGGACCGCGAGCGCCGACCGGGGTAGGAGAGCGACTCGACGCGCAGCAGGACAATGCGGTCGCGCAGGTTGGCGATCAGCGTCTGCAGCAGGGCGTTGCCGCAGCCCGCGGCGATCTCGTCGTGGAAGGCGTTGTTCGCGGAGAGCACGGCGGCCGGCTGCCGGCGGGCCAGGGCGCGCTCGGCCTCGGCGATCTGCGCGCGCAGCCGCTCCACCGCCGCCTCGGTGGCGCGCGCCGTGAACAGCGCCGTGGCCTGGCCTTCCAGGGCGGCGCGGGTCTCGTAGAGCTGGCGCGCGCCGTCCAGGGTGGGCCGCGTCACGGTCGGCCCCTTGTAGGGCACCGTGGTGATCAGACCCTCCAGCTCGAGCTTGCGCAGCGCCTCGCGGATCGGCGTGCGGCTCACCCCCAGGCGGCTGACCAGCTCGCGCTCGCGCAGCCGCTGGCCGGGCTGGAAGCGCCCGATGAGGATCGCCTCGCGCAGCTTGCGGAAGACCAGCTCCCGCGCCGGCAGGTT
>DATLZI010000188.1:0-3437 GCA_035574075.1 bacterium
CGCCATGGTCGTGGCCAGGCTGCTGGCGCGGATCGAGGCGATCAAGATCCCGGCGCCGCCGGCGCCGCCCAAGATCGACGTCACCCGGGCGGACATCGCCACCCTGCAGCGGCTCATCAACGAGTTCCGCGCTGAGCTCGCCGCCCTGGGTGTCCGCGTGACCGCGGTGGAGGAGGAGCTGGCCGCCCTGCGGGGTCGGCTGGACAACACCAAGGTCACCGGCTTCACGTTCTTCCGCTACCAGGCGCCGTTGACCGGCAGCGGAGCGCCCTACACCTTCGGGCTCTTCAACGTGACCTTCAACGGCACGATCAGCCCCACGGCGTCGGCCACCGTCAACATGCTGCTGGACAGCTGTGACGGCGGCATCTTCGCCTTCGGCAGCAACACCAGCCAGAACGTCGCCAACACCGGGAGCGGCTGTGAGACCGCGGGCGGCGACACGCTGAACAACAGCAACGGCGGCGGTTACGCCGTCACCGGCGTCACCTTCGACCGCGCCTACCTGGACGCGTCCGCCTTCGGCTTCAACTGGCGGCTCGGCCGGCAGACGTACACCCTGGGCCCGATCGGCCTGCTGTTCCGCGAGGGCTCGGTGGCCGTCTTCGGCGGGAACTCCGTCGGCATCGACGGCCTGAAGGTGAGCGGCGGGTTCGGGCCGGTCAGCGTGGAGGCCGCCGGGTTCACCTACACCTACGACGCGGCCAGCATCACCGCCGCGCTCTCCCTGCTGATGGCCCGCGCCTCGTTCGGCCTGATCCCGGGCTGGACCGTCGGCGCGAACTACTACACCGAGCGGTGCAACCAGAACTGCGCGGGCGGCACCGCCTCGGGCGCCGGCTGGAGCGTCGACCTGGCCGGGACCGTCGTCCCGGGCGTGACGCTCCAGGCCGAGTACGCGACCTTCAACCCGCGGCCGGCCGGGGGACCGGGCGTGATCGCCGCGGCGGCGAACACCAACGCCCTGCAGGTCAACGCCACGATCAACCTGGGCCAGCTCACGGGGATGACCATGTTCAGCCCCTCCCTGCGGCTGCAGTACAAGGACTACAACACCGGGTACGCGCCGGTGTACCGCGGCGGGAACGACCTGTTCGGGCTGGGCAACACCACCGACTTCACCGCCTGGAACGCGCGGCTGAGCCTGACGGTCAGCCCGCTCTTCCGGCCCTACGTCAACTACGAGTCGGGTCGCATCAAGTCCACCGGCGTGACGCAGACCGAGCTCGAGCTCGGCTTCTTCAGCCAGATCACGCAGGGCGTGACGGCGCAGTTCCGCTACCAGCGGCGCGAGACGCCGCCCGGAACGCTCGCCACGCACCGCTACCGGCTGCAGATCGACGCCTCCTGGTAAGCCGGCCCGACCGCTTGCGGTGACGGAGTCCCCGGGGTACGATGACCCGGGGACTCCGTCCTTTCCACGCCGTCGTCCGGTGGGGGTGGTGCGGTGAAGATCCTGCTCGTGGTGGTCCTGGCCGTCTCGCTGGCGCAGGTGCTCCCCTCCTGCGGGACCGGCGGCACCGGCCGGGAGGTCGTCGGATGGGTGGAGGCCAAGTACTGGCACGGCCGCCGGCAGTCGTACGTGGTCGTGATCAACAACGTGGAGTACAACGTGCCCGACGACTTCTACGATCAGGTCGAGGTGGGCGACCTGGTCAAGTACGCGGGCGGCACCTGGACGATCGTCAGGAAGCGAGGGACGTAGGAATGCGTGCTGTCGTGCTCGGGCTGCTCGCGCTCGCGGTCACCGCCGCGCCCGCCGCGGCGCAGCCGCCGCCCATGCCGGTCCGTACCATCGCCGTGGCGGAGTTCGAGAACATCAGCGTGGACAGCGGGATCATCCCCGCGGCCGTCCTGAGCGACCTCCTGGCGCAGCTGCTGCAGCGGCAGCGGGCGCCGGTGCGGGTGGTGGCGGGGGCGGCCGTCCGCGCGGCGCTGCGCGCCCGCGGCTACACCCCGGCGGACCTGATCTACCCGTCCCGGGCCGCGGAGGTGGCCCAGGCGGTCGGCGCGGAGTGGCTCGTCACCGGCCGGTGGACGCAGCTGCGCACCATCAGCCGCAGTGTGCCGGAGGATCCCACGAGCCCCAGCGTGCGCGGTGGGGACGGCCTGGCCGTCGCCGACGTGGAGGTGCGCGTGATGGAGGCTCCCGGCCGGCGGCGCGTCTTCGAGGGCCGCTTCAGCGGCCGCGCGGTGGGCGCCGACTCCGGCGCGCTGTACCTGGCCGCCTACCAGGCGCTGCAGGGCGCGGCGGCGGCTATCGGGCGGCTGTAGGTTCCTGCCGGGGGATCCTGCTGGCCGGCGGCCACGGCCAGGCGGCGGGCCTGGATCTGGCTCACCACGATCACGCGCTGTTGCTCACGCCGGGTCAAGGTGATCGTCTCCCTGGTCATACCCCAGGGTGACAGATTTGCTTTTCGCTTATGGGGGGACATTATCGCTCTTCATCCACAGTGCAAGCGGATCGCGTTGACTCGGATGCGCGGCCTGTGGTAGAGTAGCCGCGACAGAACCTTTAACCCGGTCCGGAGAGGCCGGAAAGGGCCGATCGTGACGCACCGACCAGGCGCATCGCAGACGGGGCGCGGGAGGAGACTCCCGGCGCCCCGTTTCCGTGTCCGCGCCCCGCTCCGGCCGCGGTCCCCGGAGGTGCGCTGATGCCCCATCTCCTCACGCTGCGCGATCTCGACCGCCGGGTCCTCGAGGAGCTGCTGGACGCGGCGCAGCGCCACGCCGCGGCGGCGCGGTCGCCGGCCGGCCGTTCCTCCGGCGCTCGCCCGAGCCTGGCGGACCGCGTGGTCGCCACCCTGTTCTACGAGCCGAGCACGCGGACCGAGATGTCATTCGAGCTCGCGGCGCGGCGGCTGGGGGCGGAGGTGCTGCGTTGCGACGTGGACCACAGCAGCGTGCGCAAGGGCGAGTCCCTGGTGGACACGGTGCGCACCTTCGAGGCGCTGGGCGCGGACGCGCTCGTCATCCGCCATCCCTGCGGCGGCGCCGCGGCGCTGGCCGCGCGCCACGTCGCCTGCGCCGTGGTGAACGCCGGCGACGGGATGCACGAGCATCCCACGCAGGGCCTCCTCGACCTCCTCACGGTCCGTCAGGTCAAAGGCCGCATCGCGGGGCTGCGCGTGGCCATCGTCGGGGACATCCTCCACTCGCGCGTCGCCCGGTCGGCGGCGTGGGGGTTCGCGAAGCTGGGCGCCTCGGTCGTGCTGGCCGGACCTCCGACGCTGCTGCCCACTGCGCCCTTCGCTCCCGGCGTGGAGATGACGGCCTCGCTGGCCGAGGCCGTCGCCGGGGCGGACGTGGTGATGGCCCTGCGCATGCAGCTGGAGCGCCAGGCCGGGGGCTTCGTGCCCTCCCTCGCCGAGTACACCCGCACCTTCGGGATCACCGAGGCCGTCCTCTCCCGGGCGCGGCCCGACGCCATCCTG
>DATLZI010000189.1:0-18840 GCA_035574075.1 bacterium
CCGGGGGACGGCTCTTCGTCCTCTGGATCCCCGCCGTGCTGGGTGCGATATTCGCCGCTCTGTTTTGGGGCGGCGGGGCAATCGCCGCCGTCTTCGACGCGGCGTGGCAGGCCAGCGTCTCTCCCCGGCTCGGCGTTGCCATCCGGCGCCTCCTGGGCGAAGGCGCCCCGGCCCGGGTAGCGCTGTGGGGCGTCGACGCCGGCCTGAACGCTGTCCTGTCCGTCGCTGTGACCTACGTCCTCACCTTCTACCTGATCATGGCCACGCTGCAGGACGCCGGGGTGCTCGATCGTCTCATGGCAGCTCTCGATCGCCTGTCGGTGCGGACGGGAGTGACCGCCGCCGCGTCGTTACCGCTCATCATCGGCGCCGGCTGCAACGTGCCGGCGATCCTCAGCCTGCGCGGCCTGCCCGGTCCAAGGCACCGCGCCGCGGCTGGAACGCTGGTCACCCTGGTGCCGTGCAGCGCGCGCACCGCTGTCGTCTTCGGGACCGTGGGCTACGTCCTGGGCTGGCCCTGGGCCGTGGGGCTGTACGCCATCGTCGCCGCCGTCATCCTAGCAGCCGGCCACGGCCTGCGCCGCATGCTCCCCCGCTTCCACCCTCCAGCCCTCCGCCCCGCGGCGCCGCTGCGCCTGCCCCGCCCGCGGCGGGTGGCGCACCTGCTGTGGCCGCACCTGCGGGAGTTCACGGTGGGGGCGATCCCGTTCGTGGTGGCCGGGAGCCTGATCCTGGGCGTCCTCTACGAAACCGGCATCATCGGGCGGGCTGCCGCTCCCCTCGCCCCTGTGATCGTAGGCTGGCTCCGCCTGCCGCCCGCGGCCGGCTTGACGTTGGTTTTCGCCGTGCTGCGCAAGGAGCTGGCCCTGCAGCTGTTGCTGGTCCTCGCCGCGATGAGCGGGAGCGCCGGCGAGCTGCGGGACCTCCTGACCCCCGGGCAGATCTTCACCTACGCGCTGGTGAACACGATCGCCGTGCCCTGCACGGCGACGATCGGCGTGCTGGCACGCGTCGCGGGGTGGCGCCGCACGGCGGCGGCGGTGGCCGGCACGCTCGCGGTGGCCCTGCTCCTCGGCGGCGCCGCCGCCCGGCTCCTCGCCTTGCCGGCCTGGCCGATTACAGCAGCTTCGCTCCGTTGATCTGCAACTTGAACTCGCAGGAGAGGAACTGCGCCGCACGGCGGCACATCACCATGCGGCTGAGGAAGATCTCGAAGTACTCCATGACCTGCGAGAGCTTCGTGTCGATGGTCAGCTCCAGGGCAATCGTCTTGCTCTTCTCGTCGACGCGCAGGAAGGAATGCTCCACCGCGTAGTTCACCCGGTCGTGGATGTCGAACGTCGTCGGGTCGGGGTTGCGCACCCGGGAGCGATGCACGTCGGACTTGTCGGCGAGGATGACCGCCGCGCCGACCGGGCTCACCGGCTCGCCGCCTTTCTCTTCGTGGTTGCCGATGGCGCCCATCACCACGGCCCGCTCCTCCGGCTCCATCCCCAGCCGCTTGAGGATGTCGTTGGCCAGGACCGCGCCGGTGTGCTCGTGGTTGATGCGACTGACCAGGTTGCCGATGTCGTGCAGGTACGCGGCCACCGCCGCCAGCTGCGCCTCGCGCTCCGGATAGCCCAGCCGCTTCAGGGTGTTGAAGGCGATGTTCGCCGTGAGCGTGGCGTGGCGTGCCCCGTGCTCGGTGTAGCCGATCGCCCCGGTGTACTCGTTGGCCTTCGTGATGTAGGCGTCCACCTCGGGGTCGCGCTTCAGGTCGTCGAGGGTGACGAGGCGGACCTTCGGCGCCGCCTCCGCCGGCTCAGCCATGGAAGACCGCTCCTCGGCCATGGACCTACGGCCGCGGCGGGCCGCCCTCGCTCAACGGCGAGGCGCCGGCTTCGGTCTTGCGGGAGCGCACGTAGGACACGGCGCCCCGGTCGGCCTTGACCCGGAGGTTGGGCGCCAGCTCGAGCGTCAGGTGGTCCTCGTCCACATCGTGGATCGTGGCGTGCAGGCCGCCCAGCGTCACGACGCGGTCCCCCCGCTTCAACTTGCTCAGCATCTCCCGGCGGGCGCGCTGCTGCCGCTGCTGCGGACGGATCAGCAGCAGGTAGAAGACGACGATCAACAGACCGTAGAGGATGAGGACGCTGGAAAAGCGCGACCCGCCGGCCTGCAGAGCGACAACGTGCAGTACGGGCACCTGGCCACCTCCATCTCGGGACGGGCATGCCTCCGCCCGGGACCTCATTGTAGCAAATGCCTACCAGCGCGTGCGGTAGGCCTCCAGCACCGCCTGCCGCCAGGCCGCGAAGCGGTCCGCGGCGATCGCCGCCCGCGCTTCCTCCATCAGCTGACCGAGGAACGCCAGGTTGTGATAGGTGGCCAGCCGCGGCCCCAGCATCTCGTCGGTGTGAAAGAGATGACGCAGGTAGGCGCGGCTGTACCGGAGGCAGACCCGGCAGCGGCAGGCTGGATCGGGCGGCGTGTGATCGTCGCGAAACCGGCCGCTGCGGATCGTCAGCCGGCCGGTGCGCGTGAAGATGATGCCCGTGCGCGCGACGCGCGTCGGCAGGACGCAGTCGAACATGTCCGCCCCCCGGTCGATGGCCTGGAGCAGGTCCACGGGCGAGCCCACTCCCATCACGTACCGCGGTCGGTCCTCGGGCAGCCCCTCGATCACGACGGCTAGCAGGGCGAGGCCCAGCTCGCGCGGCTCGCCGACGCTGAGGCCGCCGATCGCGTAGCCCTCGAAGTCCAGGGCCACTGTGCGCTCGACGGCCTCGCGCCGCAGCGTCTCCTCGAATCCGCCCTGGACGATCCCGAAGAGCACCTGACCCGGGCCGACGCCGTGGGCCTTGGAGCGCGCCGCCCAGGCCAGGGTGGTGCGCAGCGCCTCCCGCGCCCGGGCCGGTTCCGCGGGGTAGCCCAGGCAGACGTCCAGGGGCATGACGAGGTCGCTGCCCAGCGCGCGCTGGATCTCCAGCACCCGCTCCGGAGTGAAGGTGTGCTCGCGGCCGTCGATCGGGGAGCGGAAGGTCACCCCCTCGGGGGTCAGCTGGGCGAGCGCCCCCAGGCTGAAGATCTGGAAACCGCCGCTATCGGTGAGGATCGGCCCGTCCCAGGCCATGAAGCGGTGCAGGCCGCCCGCCCGCGCCACCACCTCCGGGCCCGGCCGGAGGTAGAGGTGGAAGGCGTTCGCCAGCACGATCTCCGCCCCGGTCTCCCGCACCTCCTGGGCGTCGAGCGACTTCACGGTAGCCTGCGTGCCGACCGGCATGAAGGCCGGCGTCCGCACCACCCCGCGGGACGTGCTCAGACGACCCAGCCGCGCCCGGCTGCTGCGGTCGCGGTGCAGGAGCTCGAAGCGAACGGCGCTCATGCCCCGACGAGTATAGCAGAGGAGCCCCCACCCGACCCGGAGAATCGCCAAGGGCAAAGTGGACGGAGGAGGTCGCCCTTGTCCGAAACGGTCTCCGACAAGACGATCGAAGCGCTGCTGCTCGAGGGCCGGCGGTTCGCGCCGCCGGAGGCGTTCCGCCGCCGGGCCGTCGTGGCCGAGGCCGCAATCTACGACGAGGCGGCGCGGGATCCCGAGGGATTCTGGGCCGCGGCGGCGCGCGAGCTGCACTGGTTCCACCCCTGGAGGACCGTGCTGCAGTGGCAGCCGCCCGACGCGCAGTGGTTCGTGGGCGGCCGGACGAACATCGCCTACAACGCCCTCGACCGCCACCTCGCCACCCCCCGGCGGACCAAGGCGGCGCTGATCTGGGAAGGCGAGCCCGGTGACGAGCGCGTCCTGACCTATGCCGATCTCCACCGCGAGGTCAGCAAATTCGCGAATGTCCTGAAAGGCCTGGGGGTACGCAGCGGCGATCGCGTGGCGATCTACCTGCCGATGATCCCCGAGCTGCCGGTGGCGATGCTGGCCTGCGCCCGCATCGGGGCCGCGCACACCGTGATCTTCGGCGGCTTCAGCGCGGAGGCCCTGCGCGATCGCATCAATGACGCGCGGGCCACCGTGCTGATCACCGCCGACGGCGGCTGGCGGCGCGGCCACATCGTCCCGCTGAAGCGCAACGCCGACGAGGCCCTCGAGGGGGCGCCCTCCGTGCGGCACGTCGTCGTGGTGCGGCGGATCGGCGACGCGGCGCAGATCCACATCCGCGAGGGTCGCGATCACTGGTACCATCGGCTGATGGCCGCATCGCCGCTGCGCTGCGACGCCGAACCGCTGGACAGCGAGCACCTCCTGTACATCCTCTACACCAGCGGGACCACCGGGAAGCCAAAGGGCATCGTGCACACCACCGGCGGGTACATGACCGGCACCTACGCCACGACGAAGTGGGTCTTCGATCTGCGCGAGGACGACGTCTACTGGTGCACCGCCGACATCGGCTGGGTCACTGGCCACTCCTACATCGTCTACGGTCCCCTGCTCAACGGCGCCAGCGTGGTGATGTATGAGGGCACCCCGGACTACCCCGACAAGGACCGCTTCTGGGCGATCGTCGAGAAGTACGGCGTGAACATCCTCTACACCGCGCCCACGGCGATCCGTACCTTCATGAAGTGGGGGCCCGAGTACCCCGCGCGGCACGACCTGACCTCGCTGCGCCTCCTCGGCACGGTGGGCGAGCCGATCAATCCCGAGGCCTGGGTCTGGTACTACCGCCACATCGGCGGCGAGCGCTGTCCGATCGTAGACACCTGGTGGCAGACCGAGACCGGGATGATCCTCATCGCGCCGCTGCCGGGCCTGACCACGCTGAAGCCCGGCTCGGCGATGCGCCCTCTGCCGGGCATCGGCGCGGAGATCGTCAACGAACAGGGCCGCCCGGTGCCGCCCGGGGAGGGCGGCTACCTCGTCCTGACCAGACCCTGGCCCGCGATGCTGCGCGGGATCCACGGCGATCCGGAGCGCTACCGGCAGCAGTACTGGTCCCGGTTCCCCGGTCTGTACTTCACCGGCGACGGCGCGAAGCGGGACGCGGACGGGGACATCTGGCTGCTCGGCCGGGTGGACGACGTGATCAACGTCGCCGGCCACCGCATCGGCACGTACGAGGTGGAGTCGGCGCTCGTGGATCACCCGTCCGTCGCCGAGGCCGCGGTGATCGGCGTGCGCCACGACATCAAGGGCCAGGCCATCGCCGCCTTCGTCACGCTGAAGGAGGGGCACGCGCCGGGAGCGGAGGCGGCGGAGACGCTGAAGCAGCACGTGGTGAAGAAGATCGGCGCGCTGGCGCGCCCGGAGCAGATCCTCTTCGCGGGAGAGCTCCCCAAGACGCGCAGCGGGAAGATCATGCGCCGGCTGCTGCGGGACATCGCCGAAGGGCGCGTGCTCGGAGATACGACGACGCTGGCCGATCCGACGGTGGTGGAAGCCCTGAAGGCCCGCTACGAGGAGGACACCGCCTAGGGGAGCGGCACGCTGAACGCGCCGTTCAGCACCCACCGCCAGAAGAGGCTGCGCTCCTCGGCCCGCCCGCGGCGGAAGCCGTCCCCGGCCATGACAACGTCCACGCGGCGCGCCAGCACGACCCCGCCCGCGCCGCGGAGGCCTTCTACCCGCACCAGGTCGAGGAGGGCGATCTCGGCCGCCGCCGTGCGCAGGCCCGCGACCTCGGTCCCCGGAGCGAGGCGGACAACGACCGCCGCGCCGTCGCCGCTGCGCACCGTGAGATCTGGGCCCCGTCGGTCGACGACGAATCCCTTCACGCCGACGCTCTCGGCGTGCGCCGCGGCCCGGGCCGCGGCCGGCGCCAGGCTCAGGAGGAGCAGGCCGATCGCGAGAAGCTTCATATCCCCCATATGCCCAATCCGCGGGCCTCGCCTGCTGGCAGGAATCGGTGCGCGCGCGCCGCGAAGAGAGATGCTTCAGTGATGTCGCGCGATGGATGAGCAGAAGCCAAAGAGCCGGGAAGAGATCCTGGCCGCGATCAAGGCCAAGGCGGACGCGATCCGCGCCCAGCGCGCGGCCGCGGCGCAGGCTCCGGCCGCGGAGCGACCTGCCGCCCCCGCTACCCTGGAGACGTTCGTCTCCTCGGCCAACGCCGCCGGCCGTCCCGCTGGCCCGGCCAAGGACGCCACGATCCGCGCCTACGGCGGCGTCAACGTCGGCGTCGAGCTGCAGGTCGCGCCAGGCGAGGAGGAGAACGTCATTAAGCTCATCGGCGGTCTCGGCGGCTACAAGAATCCGCTGCGCGCCGGCGCCTTTCAGGTGGACTATCGCTACTACGCGGAGGCCAAAGCCCGCCTGGAGCGGGCGGGCTACCGCATCGAGGAAGCAGCCTTCGGCTCCCTGCCCCCTTCCCGCTGGACGCCTCTCCGCGGCGGCTGGACGCGGGTCCTGGACGCGCCGGAGAGCGGGCGGACGGGCTAGAGGATCAGCATCGCGTCCCCGAAGCTGTAGAACCGATACCGCTGCGCCACCGCTTCGGCGTAGGCGCGCAGGATCAGCTCGCGGCCGGCCAGGGCGCTGACCAGCATGAGCAGCGTCGTCCGCGGCAGGTGGAAGTTGGTGATCAGGGCATCCACCGCGCGGAAGCGGTGGCCGGGCCTGATGAACAGCTCGCTCCATCCCGATCCGGGGTGCACGACGCCGGCGGCGTCGGCCACCGTCTCCAGGGTGCGCACCGCGGAGGTGCCGACGGGGATGATGCGGCCGCCGGCCGCGCGCGCGGCGTTGATCGCCTCCGCCTCCTGCGGCGTCACCTCGTACCACTCCGCCTCCATGCGGTGCCGCTGAGGATCCTCGGCGGTCACCGGCCTGAAGGTGCCCAACCCGATGTGCATCGTCACCGTGACCACGGCCACGCCCGCGGCGCGGACGCGGTCGAGCAGCGACGGCGTGAAGTGCAGGCCCGCGGTTGGCGCCGCCACCGCCCCCTCGTCGCGGGCGTAGACCGTCTGGTAGTCATCGGGGTGGGCCAGGGGCTCGCGGATGTAGGGCGGAAGGGGGAGCGTGCCTAGCTCGCGGGCGATCTCCAGCACGGGACGATCGGCGTCGAAGGCCACCAGGCGGACCCCATCCGGCCGCACCCCCACCACCTCCGCCGCCAGCGCGGCTCCGCCCTCGCGGGGGAAGAGGAGGCGCGCCCCCCGCCGCAGCCCCCGTCCCGGCCGGCCCAGGGTTTCCCACGTCTCGCGCCCCGAGGCGCTCTCCGCCGGCCGCAGCAACAACACCTCGACCGCGCCCCCGGAGGGCCGCCGGCCCCGCAGCCGGGCGGGGATGACCCGCGTGTCGTTGAGCACGAGAACGTCGCCGGCGCGCAGATAGGCCGGCAGATCCCGGAAGATGCGGTGCTCGAGACGGCCGTCCCCGCGGTGCAGGACGAGCAGGCGCGCGCTGTCCCGCGGCGAGGCGGGATGCTGAGCGATGAGCTCGAGGGGCAGCGGATAGTCGAAATCGGCGAGGCGCACACCCTATCGCGAGGTGAGGGTCACATCGGCGTAGTAGTGCCGGAGGATCGCTTCGTAGCCGCGGCCCTGCAGGGCGAGGCCCCGGGCGCCCCACTGGCTCATCCCCACGCCGTGGCCGGAGCCGCGGCCCGAGAACTCGACGATCCCCTCCTCCTCCAGCGTGCGGACATTGAACAGCGTGCTCTTCAACGCCGCGGGGCCCACGATCGTCCGGAGCTCGGTGGCCTTGAGCACAAGCGTGCCGCCCGCGCCGGCCAGGCGCAGCGTGGCCACCCGCCCCGAGGGCGTGAACTCCTCCGCCGCAATGCTGCGCAGACCGGCCACGAGCTTCCCCGCTCGCCGCAGCCGCTCCTCGAGATCGCGCAGCTCCACGCGCAGCGACCAGGGGGTCGCCGCGGTATAGGGATCGGGCACGCCGCGCAGGTATGGATAGCGGCCGCCCCAGACGTACTCGCTGCTCTCCGTCATGCCGCCCGAGTCGGAATGGAAGACGGCGAGGATGGGGCGGCCCTGGTACACGAGGATCTCCCCGCGCGTGGCCTCGACGGCCGCAACGGTGCGGGGATCCTCGGCCAGCACGCCGCCGTAGACCTGCGTGTCGGTGGTCGCCCGCACGTCATACCCCTCGCTGCGGTACCGCCCGAGGTGGTAGAGGGCGAGGGTGCGGGCGGCGACGGCCTGCGCCTTCAGCGCCTCCACCGGCCAGGAGGGATCGACCTCCATCTTCAGGACGCCGTAGAGGTAGGCCTCGAGTGGCAGCTCGTTGATCACCGTGATGCGGCCCCCCGGCGTGCGGCGCAGCTCGATCACCCCGCGGTAGGGCCGGATGCCGATGAACAGACGGGCCTCGCCGGTCGGCGTGAAGCGCACGGGCGGGACGACGTCCCCCAGGCCCGGGACCTCGAGCCCCGCCGCCCCCGGCACGATCTCGTGGGCCCCCGCCGGCAGGGACGCGCGCTGCCATCCCGCCAGGACATCGATCGGCCGGTCGCTCATCAGGACGACCCCTCCCTGCTCCCGCAGGATGCCGACCCGGATCGCCGCATCCGACGCGGCCCCCGGGGGCGCCGGCGCCAGCAGGACGAGGAGGAGGCTGCTCCACAGGAGGCGCGTCATCGGCTAGCGGCGGGCGAGCAGGCTGAGCAGCACGGTGAGCAGCAGGCTCAGCAGGAGGCTCGTGGCGAGCGGGATGTAGATCGTGTAGTGCTCGCGGCGGATGAGGATGTCGCCGGGCAGGCGCGGCACCCGGCCGACGACGGTGAGCAGCGCGCCGACGACCAGCAGCACGAGCCCCACGAACATCAGCATCCGGCCGATGTCACTCATCGCTCGAACAGCGAGCCCTGGGCGCGCGCCGGACGCTCAGGCAGGGCCAGCCCGAGGTGTTCGCAGGCCGCGGCGCTGATGCGGCGGCCGGCCGGCGTTCGGGTGAGGAAGCCGATCTTCAGCAGATAGGGCTCCACGACTTCCTCGATCGTCTGCGCTTCCTCGTTCAGCGTGGCCGCCACCGCCTCGAGCCCGACCGGCCCACCGCCGTACACCGTGGCGATCGTACGCAGCAGGTCGCGGTCCAGGGCATCCAGCCCGCGTGGATCGACCCCCTCGAAGGCGAGGGCTTCCGCGGCCAGCGCGCCGGTGATCCGCCCGTCGCCCCGCACCTGCGCGTAGTCTCGCACCCGGCGCAGCAGCCGGTTGGCGATGCGCGGGGTGCCGCGGGCGCGCGATGCGATGGCGAGCGCGCCGTCGTCCGTGAGCGGGATCTCCAGGATCACGGCGGAGCGCTGCACGACGTTCACCAGCTCGTCCACGGTGAAGAAATCGAGATGGTGGAAGATGCCGAACCGCTCCCGCAGCGGCGAGGAGAGCAACCCGGCCCGCGTCGTCGCTCCGACCAGGGTGAACGGCCGCAGCTGGTAGCGCAGGGTGCGGGCGTGCGCACCCTTCTCGATGACGAAGTTGACGCAGAAATCCTCCATCGCCGGGTAGAGGAACTCTTCGACCGGCCGGGACAGGCGATGGATCTCGTCGATGAAGAGGACATCGCCGGGCTGCAGGTTGGTGAGGATGCCCATCAGGTCGCCGCCCCGCTCCAGCGCCGGCCCCGAGGTGGTGATGATGTTCGCGCCCATCTCGTGGGCGATGACGTTGGCCAGGGTCGTCTTGCCGAGCCCCGGCGGCCCGTGCAGCAGGACGTGGTCGAGGGCCTCCCGCCGGGCGCGCGCGGCCTGGATGCTGATGCGCAGGCCCTCGATCACCTTGGCCTGGCCGATGCACTCGTCGAGGGTGCGCGGCCGCAGGCTGCGGATGAACTGCTCGTCGGCGGTCAGCTCGCTCACGACGTGGTCACCCCCGCGCCCTTCTCCACGCGGTAGACCTCCTGGAACAGCTCCTCCGCGGTGGCCACCGACGGGCGCCGCCGCAGGGCCTCCTCCACCATCCGCCGCGCCTCGGCCGGCCGGTGCCCGAGCTGCGTGGTAAGTACCTCCAGCACCTCAGCCCTGACGTCTTCCATGGCCGGCGGCGGAGCGGGGGCCGATTCGCGCAACAGGGCGTACTTGCCCATCTTGCCATGCAGGGCGGCGACGACCTTCTCCGCGGTGCGCTCGCCGATCCCGGGCAGCCGGCGGAGGAAGGTGACGTCCTTGCGCTCGATGGCATCGGCGATGACGTGGATCGGGTGGACGATGGCCTTCATCGCCTTCGTCGGTCCCATGCCGTCCACGGTGATGAACCGCTCGAAGAACTCCTGCTCGACCTCGTGCAGGAAACCGATCAGCAGCGGCCTCGGCTGGTTCGGGGTGGCGTAGAACGAGATGTGCAGCGCCACCACCGGCCGGTCGTCCCCCTGCGGCGCCGGGAGGGCGCGGGCCACCACGGCGGGCAGGTGCACCTCGTACCCCACACCGCCGGCCTCGATGACCACCGTCTCGTCGCCGCGGCGCAGCAGCGGACCGCGCAGGAAGGCGATCATCCGGCGGCCTCCTTCGCCAGCGGCACACCCCGGCGGGAGAGGACGACCAGCGCCATCGCCGCCGCATCCGCGGCGTGCGAGGTGGCGGCGAGGTCTTTGCCCAGCAGCCGGCGCACCGCCTGCTGGATCTGCGTCTTGCTCGCCCCGCCGAACCCCGCGATGGCCGACTTCACCGCGGCGGGAGGGAGGGCGTCCACGGCAATCCCCCGCTCCGCCGCGGCCAGACAGACCACGCCGCGCACGTGGCCCATCAGGATCGCCGTGCGCGGAAACCGCCGGGCGGCGAAGAGATCTTCCACGGCCAGCCCGTCGGGTCGGTACTCCTCGATCACGGCGGCCAGGGCGGTGTAGATGGCGCGGAGCCGCGGCGACAGGGCCGCAGCGTCGTCGGTCCGGATGACGCCGGTGCGGATCAGCCGGATGCCCCGCGGAGAGCCCTGCAGCACCGCGTAGCCGGTCGCCCGGAGACCTGGATCCACCCCGAGGATGCGCATGTCGAACCTGTGTTCGGATTATAGCACGGCGTCTGCTCTGTCGGCTCCGACGACCTGATTCCATCTGGAGGGTTCGCGGCGAGTCCCCCGGCTCCTCGCCCCCGGACAACCCGGTCACAGGCCCCCACGGAACGCCCCGTCGACGATCGCCGCGACGTCGGCCAGCAACAGTGAAGCCTCGTTATCGGGGTGGAACCGCCGGTCGGCGCAGTCACGGGTCATCATCGCGATGACGTACCGCAGCCCCGGCCGCTCGACGAGCCCCACGTCGTTCCGCGTCCCCCTGATGGCCCCGCTTTTCGAGGCCACCGTCACCGCGGGAACCGCGTCCGCCTCCACATAGCCGTCGAAGTCCGCCATCCGCCGCGTGATCTGCTCGGTGTGGTGCTGCCGCCGCAGGAGGGCCAGCATCTCCTCGCAGGCCTCGGCGTCCAGGACCTCGTGTCCGGCGATGAGCGCCAGGAGATGCCCCAGGTCTTCGGGCGTGGTGGCACTGCGCGGCGTCCCCGCCGGAGCCCGAAAGAAGCGGGCCTCCAGGCGCGTCTTGCGCAGTCCCAGGTCGCTCATGGACCGGTTCACGGCCTCGATTCCGACGAGGTCGATCAGGACGTTCGCCGCGGTGTTGTCGCTCACGACGATCATCAACGTCGCGAGGTCGCGAATGGACAGCTGCAGCGGCGGTGTGAGGTCCTTGAGCACGCCCGAGCCCTCGACGAGATCGTCGTCCCGCACCTCGCGGCGGTCGTCCAGTCGGAACCGTCCCTCCCCGGCCTGCCGGAATACCTCGTACAGAATCGGCAGTTTGATCGTCGACGCGGCCGGGAAGGTCTCGGAGGCGTTCCACTGGACGGTCGTCCCCGAGGTCAGAGAATGCGCCCACAGCCCGAGCCGACCGCTGAAGCCCCGCGCGCGCTCCTGCACGGCCGCAAGCACCTCCGCCGGGTTCACGTCCGCAGCCTCGGATCGAGCAGGTCGCGCAGCCAGTCCCCGCACAGGTTCAGGCTCACGACCACGAGGGTGATGGCCAGGCCCGGAAAGGTCGCCATCCACCAGGCGTTGCGCAGGTAGGCCCGGGCCTCGCTCAGCATCGAGCCCCACTCCGGGGTCGGCGGCTGGGCCCCCAGGCCGAGGTAACTGAGCCCTGCCGCGATGAGAATGGCGATCCCGATCCCGGCCGTGGCCAGGACCACCACGGGAGAGATCATGTTGGGGAGGACATGGCGCGTCAGGATCCGCCCATCTCCGGCCCCCAGGGCCCGGGCCGCCTCCACGTAGTCCATCGCGCGCACGGTGAGCGTCGTGCTCCGCGCCGTCCGCGCGTAGACCGGGACCGCGGAGAGGCTGACCGCGATCATCGCGTTGCGCAGGCTGGGTCCCAGCATGGCCAGGATGGCCATCGCCAGCAGGATCTGCGGGAACGCCAGCAGCACCTCCATCGCCGCCATGAGCGCGCCGTCCAGCAGCCCGCCGTAATAGCCGGCGACGACGCCGACGGCCGTTCCCAGGAGCAGCGCCGCGCCGATCGTCACCACGCCGGTCTGCAGCGAGATGCGCGCCCCGGCGATGACGCGGCTGAGCACATCGCGCCCCAGCTCGTCGGTCCCGAAGGGGTGCGCGGCGGAGGGGGAAAGCAGCACGGCGCCCGGAATGAGCTCGGTCGGATCGTGCGGGCTGAGCCGAGCGCCCGCGGCCGCCAGCACCAGGAACAGAGCGAGAATGCCCATGGCCAGCAGCACCAGGGGCCGCTGCCGGAGGCGGCGCCACCAGACCCCCCGCCGCCGGGGAGCCACGGCCCGCGCCCCGGGGACCGGACCGGACACCGCCGTCGTCATCAGCGGTACCTGATCCGCGGGTCCAGCAGACCGTACATCACGTCCACCCCCGCGTTGACAAACACGTACATGCCGGCCACGACGAGCACGATACCCTGGGCCAGCGGGAAATCACGCGAAAGGATGGCCGTCACCGCGAGCCGCCCCAGTCCCGGGCGCGCGAACACCGACTCCACGATGACCGCCCCCGCCACCAGGCCGGCGAACTGCAGCGCCGCGACGGTCAGCACGGGAATGAGGGCGTTGCGCAGGGCATGCCGGTACACGACCACCCGCTCGGCCAGCCCCTTGGCCCGGGCCGTCCGCACGTAGTCCTGCCGCAACACCTCCAGCACGCTGGCCCGGGTGATGCGCGCCAGGACCGCCCCGGCGGGCGCGGCCAGCGTCACCGCCGGCAGCACGAGGGCGCGCAGCCCTTCCGATTCGGTGATGGGCAACCATCCCAGGGTGAGGGAGAAGAGCAGGATCAGCAACAGCCCGGACCAGAAGGTCGGCATCGACAGCCCGACCAGCGTGACGGCGACGACCGCGGAGTCCAGAGCGGGCCGCCGGGCCGTGGCCGCCACCACCCCGGCGAGGACGCCGACGCCGACGGCCAGCCCCTGGGCGGCCAGGGCCAGTTCGAGTGTCGGCGGCAGCCGCTCGGCGATCTCCTCCGCCACCGGCCGCCGACTGCGGATCGACGTCCCCAGATCCCCGCGCACCACGCGGCCGAGGAAACGCACGTACTGCACAACGACAGGGCGGTCCAGCCCCAGCTCGCTGCGCAGCCGGGCCACCTCGGTCGCCGAGCCGAACTCGCCCAGCATGATCGCCACGGGGTCACCCGGCGTGAGCTGCAGCATCAAAAAGGTGGCCAGGGTGACCCCGAGCACCGTGGGCACCAGCAGGAGGAGTCGCCGCAGCAGAAAAGCCCGCATCCGACCCGTCCCGGCCCGTTCCCGCTACCTCAGCCAGACGTCATTCAGCACCAGGAATCCATCGGGGTGGATCTTGGCCCCCTGCACCGTGGGCTGGACGGCGATGTAGTTGGTGTTGGTCCACAGCGGCACCCACAGCGCTTGGTCCACGATGTACTTCTGGATCTCCCGGTAGATGCCCAGCCGCCGGTTCTGGTCCGTCTCGCGCCGCGAGGCCTCGATCATGGCGTCAAGCTTCGGGTCCCTGTGATGGCTGAGGGTCAGACCCGTGCCGATGTTCGAGGAGTGGAACCACAGCTGCACGATGTCCGGCGAGGTGTAGGTGTATCCCATGAACTCGGCTTGATGCTCTCCCGCCCGCAGCTTGCTGAGCAGCGTGCCGAACTCGAAGGTCTGGATCTCCATGGCGATCCCGAAAGCCCGCAGCTGCGCCTGCACGATCTGGGCGGACCGCCGCCAGGTGTCGATCGGCGCGGTGTAGAGCACGAAACTGAAGGGCCGGCCGTCCTTCTCCAGAGCGCCGCCGGCGCCCTGACGCCACCCCGCTTCCGCCAGCAGCGTCTTCGCCCGGGCCGGATCATACTTCGGGGCGTAATCCTTGATCCCGTCCCAGTATCCCCAGATGGAAGGGGGCAGAGGACCATAAGCGATCTCGCCCAACCCCTCCAGCCCGATCTGCAGCACACTCTTCTTCTCGATGGCGTGGTTGAAGGCCCGGCGCACCCGGAGGTCGGAGAACGGCTCGCGGGTGACGTTGAACTCCATGAACAGCCCGACGCCCTTGCGCAGGAAGGAGAAGAACTGGTACTTCCCGGCGGCCTGCAGCCGGCGGACGTCGGTGGGCGGCACACCGAGGATCGAGAGTTCTCCCCGCTCGAAGGCTGCCACCTGGGCGGCGGACTCCGGCATGATCCGTACGACGATCCGGTCGACGTAAGGCGGCCCGGCGTGCACGAAGCCCGGTCCCCAGCGGTAGTCCGGGTTGCGGGCGAAGATGATGCGGTCCGCGCTGCGCCACTCCTGGAACTTGAAGGGTCCCGTACCCACCGGGCTGCGGCCGAACCGGTCGCCCAGCTCACGGACGGCCTGCGGGCTGACGATCATGGCGCGCGGGTCCGTCAGGTTGTCGAGGAACGGCGCGAAGGGCTGCTTGAGTTTGATGACCAGGGTGGCGGATCCGGCGGCCTGCACCTCCGCCACCGGACCGAAAAGCGCTCCCGCGATGGGCGACTTGGTCTCGGGCGCCAGCGCCCGTTCAATGGACGCCTTCGCGGCGGCAGCGGTGAAGGGCGTCCCATCGTGGAAGCGGACGTCGGTCCGCAACTGGAAGGTCCAGGTCAGGCCGTCGCGCGAGACACTCCACGACCGCGCCAGAGCGGGCGTGTAATTGCCGGCCAGGTCCTTGGCGACCAGCGTGTCGCCGAGATAGCGCATCAGCAGGCCGGTGACGGCGGTGCTGGTCTTCTGAGCGTCGAGCGTATCCGGTTCTTCCGTCGAGACCAGCACCAGCTCGCCGCCCGCCCGCGGCGCCTGCGCCAGGACGCCGGTCGGTGTGGCCAGGGCCATGACGGCGAGGATCAGGACAACAGTCCGTACGGTCGCTCGGACGTTGCTCAACTTTCGCCCCCCTTCCACAGCGCGCGCATGCCACGCCGGGTTTCGACAACAGAGCAAACGATCCTTCGCAACATGGCGAAGGGATCAAAGGGTGCGAGGGCGCGGAGTCAGCTGACCTGCTGCAGGATCTCGTCCGGGATGTCGAAGTTGGCGTAGGCGCGCTGCACGTCGTCGTGGTCCTCCAGGGCCTCCATCAGGGCCAGCACCTGTTTGGCCTCGCGCGCCTCCACGCGGACGGTGGACTTGGGCACCATCGTCACATCCGCGGACTGCACCGGGATCTTCGCCGCCTCGAGCGCCTGCTTCACCCTGTAGAGCTGCTCGGGCGCGGTGACGACCTCGTACGCCTCAGGGGTGGTGCGCACGTCCTCCGCCCCGGCCTCCAGCGCCACGAGCAGCAGATCGTCTTCGGCCACTTTGCTGCGATCGACGAGGATCATGCCGCGGCGGTCGAACATCCAGGCCACCGAGCCCAGCTCGCCCAGGGTTCCGCCGTGCTTGCTGAAGAGGCTGCGCACGTCGGCGGCGGTGCGGTTGCGGTTGTCGGTGAGCGCCTCGACGAGGACAGCCACGCCGCCCGGGGCGTAGCCTTCATAGGTCACGGTCTCGTAGGTCGCGCCCTCGCTGCCCCCCGCCCCGCGCTGGATCGCCCGCTGGATGTTCTCGTTGGGCATCCCGACCTCGCGCGCCCGCTCGATCGCCGTCCGCAGGCGGGCGTTGCCCTCGGGGTTGGGGCCGCCTTCCCGCGCGGCCACGGCGATCTCGCGCGCGAACTTGCTGAACAGCTTGCCGCGCACGAGGTCGACCTTCTGCTTCTTGATGCGGATGTTATGCCACTTGGAGTGTCCGGACACCGCGACCCTCGCCTGCCGAGAGGTGGGAGCGCTTGTATTGTACTACAGCGCTCAGCGCTCCGTCACCGTCAGGGTGGCCACCGACCGCGCCCCGTCGGCGGTCGTCGCCGTGACCGTGATCAGGTAGCGGACGCCGGCGATGCGCAGCGACGGCCGGAAGACGTAGTTGAAGCGCCCCTCGTCGGTGACCGGCAACTCCATATCGGCGACCTGGATGCGCAGGAAGCCGCCCTGGGCCAGGATGCTCACGGTGACGCGCACGCCGGGCGCCGTCGTCCCCTCGATGACGAAGGGCGAAGTCAGGCTCTGGCCGCCGCGCGGCGCGGTGATCTCCAGCGGCACCCCGCCCGTGACCCGGGTGCCTTCCGCGCCGTCGCCGGCCCCCGCGCCATAATCGTACTCCGTGGGCTCGGTGCCGCGGATGAACACCTCCGGGCGGGGCGACGGGCAGGCGCCGGTGGCGAGCAGCCCCGACGTGCCGCAGACCGTGGCGACGACAACCCCCTCGGGCCTGGGCCAATCCTCGGGGGGCAACCCCTCCAGCGCGCTGCTCATGAAGGCGCGCCAGATCCGCGCCGGCACCATCCCGCCGACGACCCGGCGCATCGGGGCGTTGTCGTCATTGCCCACCCACACCGCGGCGGAGAGCTGCGGCGTGAAGCCGATGAACCAGGCGTTCCGGTAGTCGTCCGTCGTGCCGGTCTTGCCCGCCGCCGGCCGGCCGATGTCCGCGGCCCGTCCGGTGCCGTTGCGGATGACCCCCTTCATCAGATCGATCATCACGTAGGCCACGTCGCTGCTGAGGACCAGCTCCCGCCGCGGCAGGTTGTCCTCGAGGATCTGGCCGTCGCGGGTGGTCACCCGGCGCACGGCGATGGGCTCGGCGCGCACGCCGAGCGCGGCCAGCGTGCCGTAGGCGGAGGCCATCTCCAGCGGGGTGACGTCGGCGGTGCCCAGGGCCAGGGAGAGCACGGGCTGCAGCGGCGAGGTGATCCCCATCCGCTTCGCGTAGGCGATCACGGTCTGCGGCCCCAGCTCGGCGATCGTCTTGATCGCCGGGATGTTGATGGACTGCTCCAGCGCCGTGCGCAGCGTGACCGGCCCGCGGAAGGTGCCGTCGTAGTTCTTCGGCTCCCAGATCCGCTCCGCCGGCGTGGCGCCGGCGATCTCGTAGCGCACCGGTTCATCGACGATGATCTTCGCTGGGGTCATGCGGTTGGCGATCGCCGCCGTATAGATGAAGGGTTTGAACGCCGAGCCGGGCTGGCGACGGGCCTGCCAGGCGCGGTTGAACTGGCTGCGCTCGAAGTCCGCCCCGCCGATCATCGCCCGGATGAAACCGGTCCGCGGCTCGATGGCCACCAGCGCCCCCTGGGAGACCCGCAGCTTCTCCCGCGCCGCTTGCTCCAAACCGGCGCGCAGGGCCTTCTCCGCCGCCGCCTGCATCGCCACATCGAGCGTGGTGTAGACGCGCAGGCCGCCGTTGTAGACAACCTCCTCGCCGTAGCGATCCAGCAGGTACGGCAGGATGAACGAGACAAAGTACGGCGCGCGGATACCGCTCAGCCCGGCGTTCACCCCGTTGGAGAGACGCAGCGGCTGCGCCGCCGCCGCGGCGGCCTCAGCCGCGCTGATGTAGCCAAGCTGAGCCATCCGCTGCAGGACAACGCGCTGCCGGCCGCGCGCCAGCTCCGGGTTCTGGTGCGGAGCGTAGATCGACGGGGCGCGGATCACACCGGCCAGCAGCGCGCTCTCCGCCAACGTCAGCTCACGGGCGTGCTTGCCGAAGTACACCCGCGACGCCATCTCCACGCCGTAGGCCCCCGCGCCGAAGTACACCTGGTTGAGGTAGCGTTCCAGGATCTCCGCCTTGGTCAGCCGCCGCTCGATCTCCACAGCCAGCATGATCTCGGCCAGCTTCCGGCTGAGGACCCGCCTCTGCGTGAGGAAGACGCTGCGCGCCAGCTGCTGGGTGATCGTGCTGCCGCCCTCGCGCAACTCGCGCGCCAGGAGGTTGCGCCACATCGCGCGCAGGGAGCCGCGCAGGTCTACCCCGTGGTGCTGATAGAAGCGGTCGTCCTCGATCGCCAGAACCGCCAGCTGCAGGACGGGCGGGATCTCGTTCAGCGGGACGTAGTCGCGGTTCTCGCGGAACAGGCTGGCGATCAGCTCGCCATTGCTGGCGTAGACGCGCGTCGCCTCGCTAGGCGGCTGGTAGAGCGCGGAGATATCCGGCAGCTTGGCGGCGAAGGCCAGGCCCATCCCGGCCACGACGCCGACGGCGATGAGGGCCGCGGCGAGGAGGGCGAGCACCACACCGGAGGCGATGCGCCACCCCCGCCCCCGGAACCAGAGGCGGCGGGGCGGCCGGATCGCCGGCGGGCGGGGGGCGCCGGGGACGCGTCGCGTCGTGTCGCCGTTGGCCATCGCTGCTCCTACTGTAGCATCGGCTCCGTTCCCCTGCCACGACATACCATGCTCGCCACGCACCGCTCACGCAGCAGCATCCCACCCATCGCGGGGGAGCGAGTACGGCGGCGGGCACGTCTACCGATAAGACGTGAACCGACGGGAGAGAGGTTCCGTGCCGCAGGCCGATCGGGGGCGCCGCTACGCCAAGGGTCCCCACGCCCACGTATCGCCGAAGATCGCCTTGCCGTCGCCGCCGCCGAAGAGGACGAACGACCGCGCGGCGGGATCGAAGGCCATTGCTGCCCCCGCCCGCGGCGCCGGGGCGGG
>DATLZI010000190.1:0-2195 GCA_035574075.1 bacterium
GGCCGCACCCGCCCCAGCACGACGGCGGCGACGATCCCGACGATCAGCACGACCGAGGCCAGCTCGAACGGCAGGACGTACGTCGTGAAGAGCATCCGGCCCACGGCCTGGGCGGTGCCGAACTCCGCCCCGATCGCCGCCGGCGGGGCGCCGTCCATCCCGGCCAGCAGGATCCCGGCGACGACGAGGAAGGCCGCGGCGAGCACGGCGCCCGCGGTGCGCAGGCCGGGCAGCCGCGGGGGCGCGGCCTCGCCGCTGCGCGCGTGCAGCAGCATGATCACGAACAGGAAGAGGACGACGATCGCCCCGGCGTAGATGATCACCTGCAGCACGGCGACGAACTGCGCGGCCAGCAGCAGGTAGAGCACGGCCAGGCTGGCCAGGACGAGGAGCAGCGACAGCGCGCTGCGCACCGGTGCCCGGCTGGCGATGATCCCCACGCCGCCGGCCAGCGCCCCCGCCGCCGCCGCCCCGAACAGGATGACCTCCACGACCCCGCCCACTACACCTCCCGCGCCGGATCCCGCCCCGACGCGCCCGGGTAGGGCTCCGTCAACATCGCCTTGGTGTAGATCAGCGCCTCGCGCGTCGTCCCGGCCAGCTCGTACTCGCGCCCGAGGACGATCGCGCCCGTCGGGCACGCCTCCTCGCAGAAGCCGCAGAAGATGCAGCGCAGCTCGTTGATCTGGAAGTCCCCGGCGTAGCGCTCGCCCTTGCTGACCTGGTGCTCGGGGGTGTTCTCCGCGGCGCGCACGTAGATCGCCTGCGAGGGGCAGACGATCACGCACAGCTCGCAGCCGACGCAGCGCTCCATGCCGTCCTCGTACAGCGTCAGCCAGTGCCGGCCCTTGAACCGCATCTGCACGGCGTCGCGCTTGCGCTCCGGGTACGGGATCGTGATCGGCCGCCGGAAGAGGTAGCGGAAGGTGATGCCCAGACCGGCCAGCATCGCTGCCCCCCGGCGCAGAGACCGCCACACCGCCGCCACCGTGCTCATGCGCCCCCCAGGATGACGATCAGCGCGGTGACCACGATGTTCAGGAGCCCGAGGGGCACGAGGACCTTCCAGCCCAGGGCCATCAGCTGATCGTGCCGCACGCGCGGCAGCGTGGCGCGCACCCAGATGAAGAAGAAGATGAAGACGAACGTCTTCAGGGCGAACCAGAGCAGCGGCGGCAGGAGCGGCCCGTGCCAGCCGCCCAGGAAGAGCGTGGTGATCAGGGCGCTCATCGTCACGATGCCGATGTACTCGCCGGCGTAGAACATCGCGAACTTGAAGCCGCCGTACTCCGTGTGGAAGCCGGCGACGAGCTCCTGCTCCGCCTCGGGCAGGTCGAACGGCGCGCGGTTCGTCTCGGCCAGGGCGGCGATGACGAAGATCGCAAAGCCCAGCGGTTGCAGGGCCACGAACCAGATCCGCTCCTGCGCCCGCACGATCTCCACCAGGCTCAGCGTCCCCGCGGTGAGGACGACGCCGATCACGGCCAGGCCGAGGGCCAGCTCGTAGCTGATCAGCTGCGCCGCGCTGCGCATCGCGCCGAGCAGCGAGTACTTGCTGTTCGAGGACCAGCCCCCCAGGATGATGCCGTAGACGCCGATCGAGGACGCGGCCAGGACGAGCAGGATGCCGACGTTCACGTCGGCCAGGTAGAGCGTGATCCGCCGCCCGAAGAGCACGACCTCCGGCCCGAAGGGGATCACGGCGTAGACGAACAGCGCCACGGTCATGCTGATCATCGGCGCGACGAAGTAGATCACGGCGTCCACGTCCGCCGGACGGAACGACTCCTTGACGAGCAGCTTCACCCCGTCGGCCAGGGGCTGCAGCAGCCCCGCCGGCCCCACCCGGTTCGGGCCGTAGCGCACCTGAAACCGGCCGAGGAGCCTGCGCTCCAGCCAGGTCATGTAGGCGAAGATCGTGAGCAGCACGACGATGAGCACCGCGCTCTTGGCCGCCGCGACGACGAGGTCGCTCACAGCCCGCTCACCCGCACCCGCGTCACGGCCGCGGCGCCGTCGACCAGCGTGTTCACCGGCGCGGCGTCGTAGCCGCGCGGCACGAAGACCTGCCCGGGCAGGATCGCCGTGGAGAGGCGCGCCCGCAGGGCGATCGCGCCGGCGCGCGAGGTCAGGACCACCGGGTCGCCGTCGGCCACAGCGGCGCGGCGGGCGTCCTCGGGGTGCAGCAGCGCCCA
>DATLZI010000191.1:0-5419 GCA_035574075.1 bacterium
CCTGCCGCTGGTCGTCCGCGCGGCGCGGCCGGGCGACCGCTTCGCCCCCCGCGGGCTGGGCGGGAGGAAGAAGCTCCAAGACTACTTTGTCGACGCGAAGATCCCCCGCTGGCACCGTCCGCGGGTGGCGCTGCTCACCGACGCCGCGGACCGCATCCTGTGGGTGATCGGTCACCGGCGCGCCGCCGTGGGCGGCGTGTCGGAGCGTACGGAGCGCGTCCTGCGCGTGCGCGCGGCGCCTGCGCGGCGCGCTTGATTTGAAGCGGGAATCATCGTATCGTATGACCAATTGAGTGGCAGGGGGCCGACCGGTGGTCAACCGATATCTGCGCAACCTGGTGGTCTGGGCGATCATCCTCGCGGTGGTCGTCTACTTCTTCCTGCCGCTGTACCGCGCCAAGACGCCGCGCACGGAGATCTCGTACAGCCAGTTCCTGACGTACGCCGCCGCCGGCCGGATCGTGGAGGTTTCCATCGCCGAGGAGACGGTCAGCGGCAAGCTCCGGGACGGCACCGCCTTCCGCACCTTCGTGCCCCCCGGGGACACCTCGTACCTCGGCTTGCTGCAGAGCAAGGGCGTGACGATCAAGGTCGAGCCCAAGAACCGCAACGCCCTGTGGCCCAACCTGCTCAGCACGATGCTGCCGTTCTTCCTGCTCATCGGCCTGTGGCTGCTGATGCTGCGGCAGGCGCAGTCCGGCAGCAACCAGGCGATGTCGTTCGGCAAGAGCCGCGCCCGCCTGCACACCGAGAACCGCCCGAAGGTGACCTTCGACGATGTGGCCGGTGTGGAGGAGGCGAAGGAGGAGCTGCAGGAGGTCATCGAGTTCCTCAAGCATCCGAAGAAGTTCCAGGCCCTGGGGGCGAAGATCCCGCGCGGCGTGCTGCTCGTCGGCCCGCCCGGCAGCGGGAAGACGCTGCTCGCCAAGGCCGTGGCCGGCGAGGCCGGTGTGCCGTTCTTCTCCATCTCGGGGTCGGAGTTCGTGGAGATGTTCGTCGGCGTGGGGGCCTCGCGCGTGCGCGACCTGTTCGAGCAGGCGAAGAAGAGCGCGCCCTGCCTGGTCTTCATCGACGAGATCGACGCCGTCGGCCGTCAGCGCGGCGCGGGGCTGGGCGGCGGCCACGACGAGCGCGAGCAGACGCTGAATCAGCTGCTCGTCGAGATGGACGGGTTCGATCCGAACGCGGGGATCATCGTCATCGCCGCGACGAACCGGCCCGACATCCTCGATCCGGCCCTCCTGCGGCCGGGCCGCTTCGACCGCCGCGTCGTCGTCGACAACCCGGACAGCAAGGGCCGCAAGGCGATCCTCGAGGTCCACGCCCGCGGCAAGCCGCTGGCCGAGGACGTGAACATCGAGGTCCTGGCCAAGCACACCCCGGGCTTCTCCGGCGCCGACCTGGCCAACCTGGTGAACGAGGCCGCCCTGCTGGCCGCGCGGCGCAACAAGAAGAAGATCACGATGGCCGAGATGGACGAGGCGATCGAGCGCGTCATCGCCGGACCGCAGCGGCGCAGCCGCATCCTCAGCCCGCGGGAGCGGGAGATCGCCGCCTACCACGAGGGCGGCCACGCCCTGCTCGGCAAGGTGCTGCCGAACGCCGACCCGCCGCACAAGGTGACGATCCTCCCCCGGGGCATGGCGCTGGGCTACGTCATCTCCGCGCCTCCCGAGGACAAGTACACCTACACCCGCAGCGAGCTGCTCGACCGGATCACCGCGGCGCTGGGCGGGCGGGTCGCCGAGGAGCTCGTCTTCGGCGAGGTGACGACCGGCGCGCAGAACGACTTCGAGCAGGCCACGGATCTCGCCCGCCGGATGGTCACCGAGTTCGGCATGAGCGAGAAGCTCGGGCCGCTTTCCCTGGGCAAGCGGCACGGGCCGGTCTTCCTCGGCCGCGATCTCGTGGAAACGAAGAACTACTCCGAGGAGATCGCGTACGAGATCGACAAGGAAGTGCGCCGCATCATCGATGAGTGCTACGAACGCGCCCGGCGCGTGATCAGCGAGCACCGCGTCACGCTGGAGCGCGTGGCGAAGGCCCTGCTGGAGCGGGAGAGCCTGGAAGGGGATGAGCTGGAGCGCGTGATGGCCGGCCAGCCCCTCGAGGAGGCCCCCGCCGCCGCGCCCGCGCCGCCGCCCGAGTCCCGCGCGGAAACTCCGCGGGCGGAGAAGCCCCTGCCGCAGCTGAAGCCCAAGCCCGAGGCCTCCTGACCGCAGGAGGAGAGGCGCCGCCGCCCGCGAAGTCACCCCCCGCGCCGACTGTGGCCCGGCGGAGGCGATGATGTCCACCCGGAAGATCGCGTACGTGGCCGTGCTGGCCGCGCTCTACGTCGTGCTGGGGCAGCTCACCCGCTTCATCCCCAACCCGATGGTGCCGGGGGCCAACGTCGCCCTGAACATGACGGTCGTCGTCATCGCGGGGATCCTCCTCGGGCCGACGGCGGGCGGCCTGGTCGGCCTGATCGGCACCCTGCTCAACGCGCTCAGCCCGGCGGGCAACGCCTACGAGTACTGGGCGATCGTCCCGCACGGCATCATGGGGCTGGCCGCCGGGGCGGCCCGGCGCGCCCCGCTGGTCCTGGCCGCCCTGACCATCGTCGTCGGCCACGCCCTGAACATCATCGCCTTCGTCATCGCCGGGTTGCTCCCCGCGAACCAGGTGACCGCCAGCGTGTTCTCCGTGGGGCTGCTGGTCGAGGTCGTGATCGACGTCGTGGTGATCAGCGTCGTGGTTCCCCTGCTGCGCCCCCTGCTCAAACCGTCGTAAGATAGGGAACAGGATGGCTCTGCTTGAAGCGCCGGAGGTCCAGGTCGAGCCGCGTGTGGTCGTGGCGCCCGCGACCACGGCCCTGATCGTCGTGGACATGCAGAACGACTTCGTCAAGCCGGGCGGGGCGCTGGTCGTCCCCGGCGCGGCGGAGACCATCCCCGCCATCCAGCGCCTGCTCTCCCTGGCCCGGCGCCACGGTCTGGCGGTATTCTTCACCCAGGACACCCACCAGCCGGGGGACATCGAATTCCCGATCTGGGGGCAGCACGTTCTGCGCGGGTCGTGGGGCTGGCAGATCGTCGACGAGCTCGCCCCCCAGCCGGGCGAACGCGTGATCGAGAAGTTGCGCTACGACGGGTTCTTCGGAACCAGCCTGGACCACGAGCTGCGGTTGCGCCGGGTGGACACGGTGATCGTCTGCGGCACGGTGGCCAACATCTGCGTCCTGCACACCGCGGGCAGCGCCGCGCTGCGCGGCTACCGCGTGGTCCTGCCGGTGGATGCGATCTCGGCGATCACGCCGTTCGACCTGCACGTGGCCATCCGCCAGACGTCGTTCCTCTATCGGGGTCTGATCACGACCACGGACGCCATCGCCGTCGCTGGCGCGAACGCCCGCGGGGAGGTGTGAGGTGGCACGCACCGATCGCTTGCAGCGCAAGACCGGCCTGAGCCTGGTGCCGATCCTCGTCTACGTGGGGGCGGTCACCGTCATCGCCGCCGGCCTGGTCGCCTGGGACGTCAGCTGGCGGCGCCAGCAGGAGGCGGCCCGCAAGCCGCCGCCGGCGGATGTCGTGGCGAAGAACCTCGTCGAGAACATCATCGGCCGCGGCAGCGTGAAGACGCTCCGCGTCGATGAGCAGGCCGGCACCGTGGACGTGACCTTCGAATCGGCCACCTACCCGCCGGCGGCCCGGGCCACCGTGGCCGGCACCGTGAGCGGCCGCGGGCTGGACCGCTTGATCTCGGGGATGCGGGTCAGCCGGGGCGAGCCCCTGGTCTACGTCCGCACCGCCGACGGCAAGGAGGTGCTCGCGGCGAAGGCTGAGCACACCGGCCGGCTGGTGCGCCTGCTGGTGAAGCGCGGCGACCAGGTCGAGGAGCACAACGCCGTGGCCCTGATCGAGCCCGACGACAAGCGCGAGGCGCGGCAGAACCTCGAGACCGAGGGGCTCCTGGCCTGGCAGGCGATCATCAGCCAGCTCAGCCAGATCAAGACCGTGACCAGCCGGATCGTCTACGGCGACGTGACCCTGGCCACCGTCGTCGGCACGCGCGGCCAGGAGAAGGTCACCGCGACGTTCCACGAAAGCCTGAAGTGACGATCGAAGTCGGCGACGCCCTGACCATCGCCGACGTCGTCGCTGTAGCGAGAGAGAGGGCGCCGGTCGCGCTCTCTTCTCGTGCCCGGGCGAAGATGGCGGCCTCGCGCGCCGTGGTGGAACGCCTGGTGCGAGAAGGCGCCGTCGTCTACGGCATCACGACCGGCGTGGGCGAGCTGGCCGACGTCCGCATCTCTCCGGCGCAGTCCGCCGCCCTGCAGGTGAACATCGTGCGCAGCCACAGCGCCGGCGTGGGCGAGCCGCTGCCGGACGAGGTGGTGCGGGCGATGATGCTGCTGCGCGCCCACGCCCTGGCGCTGGGCTACTCCGGGGTGCGCGAGGAGCCGGTGGCGCTGCTGCTGGCGATGCTCAACCAGGGCCTCCACCCCGTCGTCCCCGCGCAGGGCTCGGTCGGCGCCAGCGGCGACCTGGCCCCCCTCGCCCACCTGGCCCTGACGTTGATCGGCGAGGGTGAGATCCGCGACGCCGCGGGCACCGTCCGGCCCGCCCGGGCCGCCCTCGCCGCCGCCGGGCTGCAGCCCGTGGTCCTCGCCGCGAAGGAGGGGATCGCCCTGGTCAACGGCACCCAGCTGATGACGGCCTGCGGCGTCCTCGCCCTGCACGATGCGCAGCTGGCGGCGGTGTGCGCCGACATCGCGGGCGCGATGAGCTGCGAGGCGCTGCAGGCCCTGGCCGGCGCGTTCGACCCCGCGCTGCACGCCGTGCGACCGCATCCCGGGCAGCAGGCCAGCGCGTCGAACCTGCGCCGCCTGCTCGCCGGCAGCGGGATGGTCAGCACCCCCGCACCGGGGCGGGTGCAGGACGCGTACGCGCTGCGCTGCATCCCTCAGGTGCACGGCGCGGCGCGAGACGCCCTGGCCTACGTCAGATCGACGCTGGAAACTGAGCTCAACGCCGCCACCGACAACCCGCTGGTCTTCCCCGACACCGGGCGCGTGCTCTCCGGCGGGAATTTCCACGGTCAGCCCGTGGCGCTCGCGCTCGACGTCCTGGCCGTCGCGGTCAGCGCTCTGGCCTCCATCGCCGAGCGGCGCATCGAGCGCCTGGTCAATCCGCACCTCAGCGGCCTGCCGGCCTTCCTCACCCCGGACGGGGGGGTGCACTCCGGGCTGATGCTCGCTCAGTACGCCGCCGCGGCGCTCGTGTCGGAGAACAAGGTGCTGGCCCATCCGGCCAGCGTGGACAGCATCCCCACCTCGGCGAACCAGGAGGACCACGTCAGCATGGGCAGTACGGCGGCCCGCAAAGCCCTCACCGTGGTCGGGCACGTGCAGCAGGTCGTGGGCATCGAGCTGGTCTGC
>DATLZI010000192.1:0-3412 GCA_035574075.1 bacterium
GGCGAGGTCCCGCTCCGGGCGGGAGTGCGGGTTCCAGATCTCGATCAGCCGGTAGCCCCGCAGCGTCGTCGCGGCGCGGAGCGTCCACGTCCCGGTCCACAGGTTGCCGGTCCAGGTCGGGTGGCACAGCGAGGCGAGCCCCCCGGCCCGCGTCGTGGCGTCGATGCGCTCCTGCGCGGTGCCGCGGCGCGTCGGCGCCTCGACGAAGAGGCGCCCCAGGTGCGGCCCCAGCGGCGGCAGGAGATACGAGACGGTGTCCTCCGCGCCGGGCAGGGCCAGGAAGCGGTCGTCGTTCAGCGCGTCGCAGCGCGTGACGCGGTTGTGGTCGGTGATCACGACGAAGGCGTACCCCGCGTCCTTGTACCGCCGCAGCAGCTCCGGCGGGGACAGGCGGCCGTCGGAGGCGGTGGTGTGGCAGTGCAGCTGGGCCTTGCGGTAATCTCCCGGGACCGCGTAGGGGTCGTCGATCTGGACCGGCACGAGTTACCTCTGTTCGCAGCCCCGGGAAGGGAACCCTGTGCGGCGCGCGGTCAGCGCTACGACGCCCGCCGGAGGCGGAGGAGCAGCGCGATCAGGTAGGCGTACGTCGTCCAGATGCCGCCCAGCAGCACGGCGACGAAGAGGATCTGGGCGGGGGGATAGGGACTGAGGAATCCGGGCTGCGGGCTGAGGTCGCGCAGCGCCTCGCGTCCCGGGCGCCGCTGCGGATTCCGCACGGCCGGCGCCCCGAGCCGCAGGCCCGCCTGCACGCTGGCGTCCTCGCCGAGCCGGGCCCGCACTTCGGGGTAGCGCGGCGGAGCGCTCAGCGTGATCGAGGCCGTGCCGGCGGCGTCCGTATCTACCTCCGCCAGCGTCAGCCACCCGAACGCGGTGCGGCCCAGGAACGTCACCGCCGCGCCGCTGGCCGGCGCGCCCGCGCGGTCTGTCACGGTGGCCACCAGGCGCACCGCGCCGTCGGTCTGCGCCGCCTGGACCAGCGAGATGCGGGCCGGTTCCGCCCCTTGCGCGGAGGCGGCGCTCGAGGCGACGAGCAGCGCGCAGGTCAGCACGAGGCTACGGAGCGGGCGCATGGGCCACCTCCCCTCCCGCCGGCGCCTGCCCCTCCGCCGCGTGCGCCTCCCGCGTCTCCCAGATGGAGACGATCGGGAACAGCTTGCTGAACAGGATGTAGATCAGCGCGAACCCGGCCAGCGCCGCCGCGGTGATGGACCACTCCACCCACGTCGGCCGGTAGACCGCCCAGAGGTCGGGAGCCCGCTGGATGGGCAGGAACGGATGCTGCAGGGTCGGCACGATGATCACGAACCGCTTCAGCCAGGCGCCGATGTTGACGAGGAGCGAGGCGACGACCGCGGTGGTGATCGGGCGCTCCCGGAGGTAGGGCAGCAGCGTGACGAACAGCCACAGCGCGGCCGCGGCCAGCGCCCCCGGCAGCACGGCGCGCGCGGCGGCGAGGTCCCCCAGCGCCGCCTGGGGGCCGGAGAGAGAGACGAAGACCAGCATCCCGAGCGCAGCCGCCGCCGTCACCAGGGCCGGCCGCGGCTGCAGCAGCGGCACATCGCGCAAGCGCGGGATCCAGGAGATCGTCGGCAGCGTGAGCAAGAGCACGGGGACCACCAGGCCCCCGATCTGCGTGAACCAGAACAGCGGGGCGTAGGCTCCGCTCAGCACCGCGGCCAGGTAGCCGCGCTCCGGCCGGGCCAGTTTGTACAGCGGCGTCCAGTACTCGTTGAAGGTGAAGTAGGCGTAGATCAGCCCCAGGGCGATGACGAGGTAGCCCATCCGCTTGAAGTGGCGCACCGTGATGTACTCCTCCAGGTGGTACGCCCAGCGGAACGCGGCCATCGCCGTGATCACGGCGGCCGCGCCGCTGAACAGCGCCCCGGAGACGAAGTACGGCCCGAAGATCGTGCTGTTCCACCCGGCGCGCAGCGTCATGGCCAGGATCCAGGAGACGACGGTGTGCACCGAGATGGCCACGGGGATGATCAGCACCGCCAGCACGCCGATGATCGTCTCCAGGTGGCGCCGCTGCGCCTCCGTCCCGCGCCAGCCCAGGGCCAGGACGGTGTACAGGCGCCGCCGCCAGGCGGGACCCTGGGCGTAATAATCCCGCAGCAGCGCGATGTCGGGGATCATCGGCACGTACAGGAACAGGGTGCTGCCGGTCAGGTAGGTCGTGATCGACATGATGTCCCAGAGGATCGGCGACTGCAGGCGGCCGTGCAGGACGAGGTTCAGCAGACGGTCCGGCCGGCCCATGTCCACGAGAGGCATCAGCGCTCCCATGAGCAGCGAGGCGAAGGTGATCGCCTCCGCCATGCGGGTGATCGGCCGCCGCCACTCCGCCCCGGTGAGGCGCAGGATCGCCGACATCAGGGCGCCGACGTGGCTGACGCCGATGAAGAAGATGAAGTTGGTGATGTAGACGCCCCACATGAAGTAATCGCGCAGTCCGGTCACGCCCAGCCCGTAGCGCAGCTGCACGCCGTAGGCGATCAGCCCCCAGAGGATGACGGCCAGGAGGGCGCCGATCAGCGCGTAGTAGCGGGGACTGGCGGCCTGCAGGGAATCGAGCAGGCGCTGCTCGCGCGGCGAGAATGCCGCCCGCTTGCGGCGGTCGATCACGGCCGCTCCCCCCCGGTGGCCGGGAGCGGCTCCTCAGGCGGGGCCGGATAGAGCCGCTTCCGCGGCGGCAGGTAGTAGACGCGCGGCTCGGTGCCGAGTTCCTCCAGGAACCGGTAGCCGGCGTTCTGGCGGATCAGCTCGGTGAAGCGCACCGTCTCCCCCTGGGAGTTGGTCACGGCGTCCTCGACCTGGTCGCCGAAGTAGATCGCGCCCATCGGGCACGCCGCCGCGCAGGCCGGCAGCTTGCCCTCCTTGATGAGCCCGGGGCAGAAGATGCACTTCTCCGTCGTGCCCTTGCGGTGGCGCTGGTTCCACTCATCGGAATACGGCAGGTTCCGCTGCGCCTCGCTCTCCTCTGGCTGGACCCAGTTGAACGACCGCGCGCCGTAGGGACAGGCGGCGATGCAGAAGCGGCAGCCGATGCACCGCGAGGTGTCCTGCATGACGATGCCGTCCTCGCGCTTCCACGCCGCGCTCACCGGACAGACCTTGACGCAGGGGGCGTTGTCGCACTGCATGCAGGGCCGCGGGAACCAGTAGGGCGCGCCGTCCTCGGTGTCCCGCAGCTCGTAGACGCGCATCCACTCCTGGCCGGCCGGGATGAAGTGCATGCCCTGGCAGGCCCGCGTGCACTCCCGGCAGCCGTCGCACTTGGCGAGGTCGATGACCATCACCCACCGCCGGGTGGCCGCCCCCGCCGCCGGGGCCGGCGGCGGCGCGGCGGCGTAGGCGATCGTCGGGTCGTTGCCCGGCGCGGGCACGTCGGCGAGCTGGACCAGGGTGC
>DATLZI010000193.1:0-2715 GCA_035574075.1 bacterium
GTCCCGCGGAGCCCTGCTCCCCGGCGTCCAATCCCGGGGTGACCCCTGCCTGCTCATCTGCCATCGCGATCTCCTCCCTTACTCGTGAAAAGCGGTCCGATCCACCAGCGCTCCCACGCGGAGCACCCGCGCGCGCAGCGCGATCCGCTCGCCGGCGCGCCGCTCATAGGCGGCGGCAACCCCCCGAGGGTCCGCGCTGCGCACGCGCGAGAAGCGCTGGCGCTTGCTCTCGTCCAGGGCAAGCTCGTCGAGTGCCCGGGCGCAGACCAGCGCGACGAGGACGTCATCGTCCGCGCTCGGGGTGGCGAGCGTATCCCCATCGGCGGCGGGCTCCGCGTAGCGGCGGAGGTAGTCCAGCGTGATCTCCTGGTCGCTCCCCGCCTGGGTGGGCGCGGGGTCCAGTAGGAGCTGGCCCGCGAAGACGCGGTAGCTCCAGGGGTGGCGTCCATCGCCGACGCGCTCGGTCCCCGCCGGCTGCTCCACGCGGACGGCGCGGAGGAAGCGGTCCGGCAGCGGGTACGCGGCCTGGCCCGCCACGACGGCGATCGTGGTGGACGCCTCCTCGGGGAGCTGGGCCCCGTAGCGGCGGATGGCCTGAGCGATGAACTCGTTCAGCAGCGCATCGGACCAGAGCGGCGTGCCGCCGCCATCATTCAGCTCGGTGCGGATCGCGGCGCGGAGCTCGGCGCGCGTGGTCATGGCGCGCCTCCCGCCGCGCCTGGCGCTCCATCGCATCGAGCAGGCGCTCGACGAAGCCGCTGAGCCAGTCGTAGATGCGCTCGCCGCACATTAAGCAGAAGCGGTCGCCATCCTCGTCGAGGAACATCCGCCCGCTGCAACGCCTGCATCGCACGCTGTTCTCCTGTGGGGCTCATGGCGCGGCTCCCGTATTGAGGATCTGGCGGTCCTGTTGGACGCGCCGCAGCTCGGCCTCCGGGTCCGGAACGCCGAGCGCGTCCATGGCGGAGCGGTGGGCGCGCAGCCCGCCGGCCACCAGCGCCAGGTTGCGCTGCGCCTCGGCGTCGTCATCGCGGGGGAGCATGGGAGGCCAGATGACCCGCACCCGGTAGCGAGCGGAGCGCGGGGACGGACCGGGTCCACCCACCCCCTCGCGCGCGCTGCCGAACCGGTCGGTGAGCTGCAGGGCCATCTGGGCACAGCGGCGCAGCGCCACGCTCCAGCCCACCCGCTTACGGAGGGTGCGCTGGATGAGCGGCTGCAGCTCCGTCTCCAGCGCCACCCCAGAGAGGAGGCGACCGGAGTCACCGAAGCTCGTGCGCGGGGTCTCCGCCACCTCGTAGAGGGCGCGCAGGACCCGCTCGATGTGCTCCTGGAGCGCGGGCAGGGAGCCGCGCCACTCCAGCAGCGCCACGTCCGCGTCCCGCGGCAGGTCCCAGACTGTGCCCGGCCCCACCGCCAGATCGGAATGCCGCTCCACCCCGCGGAACACCACCGGCGGGTCCGCGTGGTAGCGGATCAGGTCCGCCTGGTCGCTCATCCGCTCGTCCAGCTCGCGGTTGAGCGGGATCACATCCACGAGGTCGGAGCGGCCCCAGGGGGAGTTGGGCGGCTGGAGGTTGGGCACGTGAACGAAGGGGATGAAGCCGTACGGGTTGGGCCCCTCGCGCACCACTGCATCCTCGACGAGGAGCTGGAACCGCTCAGCGGTCCAGACCTCGAGGGCCTCCACCGTATCGGCGCCGGCGCGCCCCGCGCCCCGCCAGCCGTAGCGCTCGCGCGCCTCCGGTACCCCGATCCGGCTGCAGACCGCGACCCGCCGGAGCGCGGACAGGTCATCGCCCGCCCAGGTGGGGAAGAAGCAGAAGGGGTCCACGTTCACGATGCGGACCCGCCCCCCGGCCGCATCCCAGAGCACCTTGAGCACGGCGTCGCCCAGCGTGGCGGCGTTGGTGGCGGCGTGGAGCAGCAGCAGCTCGAGGTCGTTCTCCTCCGCAATCTGCGCCAGCAGGCGCTCCGCCCGGCGGGCGCGCGCGGCCGCAGTGGCCGCCTGGCCCGTAGCGGGCGGCGCGTCCTCCAGAACGGAGAAGTGGACCCCCCGACCGAAGAGGTAGGAGACGCCCTTATCCACCACAGCGCGGGCATAGTTGACGACGAGGTTCGTCTGTCCGCGTCGGGGTGTGGGGAAGTGGCCGCCCTCGTAGAAATCGAGCAGCTCGCGGTAGCGGCGCAGCCGCTCGCTGTCCCGGGCCCGCAGCTCGGCGATCGGGGAGAGCGGCAGGCCCGGCGCGGTGGCGCCACGACGAAAGAGGGAGAGCGTCATGGGACCCGCCCATGGCGCGCGGAGCGCGGTGAGGAGCGAAGCTCAGGCATGAACCCCTCGAACATGGGACACCTGGTTTCGGAACGTTTCGGAATAGAACAGATGTTCTATTCAGAGAGGAGCGCGGAGCCGAGGGTTCCGTCTCGCCGGAGCGTGTCTCCCGGACACCGATGCGCATCGCGCCCGGGCGGCGGATTCGGGCAGGTGGGCCAGGGATTCCTCAATATCCCAACGGTACGGGCAACCCTTGTGGTTGCCCCTACGGTACGGGCAACCCTTGTGGTTGCCCTGGTATCGCCGCCCGGGGCAGGCACCAGGCCTGGGGCAGGCACCAGGCCCGGGGCAGGCACGAGGCCCGGGGCAGGCACCAGGCCCGGGGCAGGCACGAGGCCTGCCCCTACGTCCTCGCCACCCGGGCGCGCCCGGGTGGCCAG
>DATLZI010000194.1:0-6897 GCA_035574075.1 bacterium
CACGCGCTCGCCCCGCGCGATCGGCGCCGTGGTGCGGGTCAGGAAGACCTTGCGCTGCACAGCGGCACCCTTCGGGATGGCGACCATGGCGTCCTCTCCGGCCACGGCCACCAGCGGATGGCTTCCGTTGCGCACCGGCAGCGTCTGCACCACCTCGCCCGCGGCGGCGGCGCGCACCGACTCGAAGGCGGTGAATCCGTAGGTCAGCAGCGCTGCGGCCTCGCGATACATCGCGTCGCTGTTCAGCACCACGGCGATGAGCCGCCAGAGGGCGCGTGTCGCCGAGGCCACCAGACAGGGTCCGGACTCCGCGATCCAACCGGTCTTGATGCCGTCCGCCCCCTCGTAGCGCCAGAGCAGGCTGTTCGTGTTGATCACCATCCGCGTCGCGCCGCCGCGGACCAGTTCCCAGGTCGGCGTGCGCACGATCTCCGCGATCCAGGGGATCCGCAGCGCGGCGCGGCCGATCAGGGCGAGGTCGTAGGCCGTGCTGTAGTGCTCGGGGTGGAAGCGGCCGTGGGGGTTGACGAAGTGCGAGCGGCGGGCGCCGAGCGCTCGCGCCCGTTCGTTCATCCGCCTGGCGAACGCCTCCACCGATCCGGCCACAGCCTCCGCCAGCGCCACCGCCGCGTCGTTGGCGGAGTGCATCAGCATCGCCCGCATCAACTCCTCCGCCGTCCACGTCTCCCCGACCTCCAGGCCGATCGCCGAGCCGGACCGCTCCCCGGCGGCGCGCGACGAGATCACCACCGGCGCGTCGGGTCGCAGGGCTTCGGCCACCAGGATCGCCGTGAGCATCTTCGTCGTGCTGGCCGGCGGCCGACGCTCATGGGGGGCCACGGCGTACAGCACGCGGCCGCTGCGGTCGTCGAGGAGGACCGCGGCGCTGGCCTGCACCTTCGGGGGGGCGACGGCCGGGGCGGCAGGGGCTCCGCCGGCGCCGCCCAGGACGATGACCAGGACGAGGAGGCCGGCGGCACCGCGCATCGCTAGTCGAGCGGATCGGCGCCCGACACCGACGCCGGGGCGGTGAGGGCCCCGCGGGGATCGTCACCTCGCAGCGGCGGCAGCGACCGGAGGTCCTGCAGGCCGAAGTGGCGCAGGAAGCCTTCGGTGGTGCCGTAGAGGATCGGCCGACCCGGCGCCTGCCTGCGGCCCACCTCGCGCACCAGATGGCGCTCGATGAGGCGCTCCAGGACATGCTCGCTGCGCACGCCGCGCACGAGCTCGATCTCCGCCCGGGTGATCGGCTGCCGGTAGGCGATGATGGCCAGCGTCTCCAGGGCGGCCTGGGACAGCGTCTCGCGGTGGTCGAGGCCGAGGAAACGCTGCACGACGCCCGCGTAGTCGGGGCGCGTGCACAGTTGATACCCGCCAGCGACGACCTGGACCTGCAGTCCCCGGCCGGCGTAGTCCTCGGTCAGCTCGCGCAAGACTTCCTGCACCGCTTCCGGCGGCGCCTCCAGAGCTGCGCTCAGCCGCTGGACGGTGACCGGGCCGCCGGCGACGAACAGCAGACACTCCACCGCGGGCTTGAGCGCTGACCCGTTCATGACGACACGGAGACGATGCGGATCGGCGCGAACGGCCGTTCCTGCTCGGCGCGTACGCGGCGGAGCTTGATGAGCTCGAGCAGCGCGAGGAAGGTGACGATCACCTCCAGCGTCCCGGCGCGGTCGGCGAACAGCGCTTCGAACACCACGCCCTCGGGGTGCGCGGCCAGGAGCTCCTCGATCGCCTCGATGCGGTCCGCAACGCGCACCTCCTCCGCCGGGATCTCTCCCACCCGCTCCCGCGTGCGCTCGAGGACCTGCCGGAAGGCGTGGAAGAGATCGTCCACGGTCACGCCGGCGAGGACCACCGCGCCCGCATCCTCCGCCGGCGGTCGGGCGAAGACTTGCTGTTGATACTCCTCCAGGGCGCGCAGGGCGGCGCTGACCTCTTTGAAAGCGCGGTACTCCTGGAGCCGCTCCTCCAGCTGTTCCTGTAGGTCGGAGGGGGCGGCGGAGGGCTCCACCGGCTCGACGGGCGTCTCATCGCGGGGCACGAGGAGCCGGGCCTTCATCTCGATCATCGCCGCCAAGATCCACAGCACCTCCGTGGCCTCGTCCAGGTCGACACCGCCCTGCATGCTGGCCAGGTACTCCTCGGCGATCCGGCCGAGGGGCACCTCGCGCAGGTCGACCTGGCCCTGCTGGGCCAGCGTCAGGAGGAGGTCGATCGGACCCTCGAACTGGGGGAGCTTCACGGTGTAGGCCGGCATCAGTAGACTCCCGTACCCATGGCCTGGGCGATCAACCAGCGCATCGGGGCGAGGAGTACGCTGGAAAGCGCATTCGTCAGCACGAGCAGCAACAGGATGACCATCCCGTACGGCTGCAGCCGGGCGTAGGCCACCGCCTGCGCCGGCGGCAGGAGGCCCATCAGGATCTTCGAGCCGTCCAGCGGCGGCACGGGCAGGAGGTTGAAGACGGCGAGCATCGCCGTGATACGGATCGCCACCAGGAGTGCCTGGTCAACTGGCGTGCCGCCCCCGCCCAGCAGGCCGAGCTTGTACGGCGCGCCGAGCGCGAACAGGAGGGTGATATTGGCCAGCGGCCCGGCGGCGGCGACGATGATCGTGTCCCGTCGCCAGTCTCGGAAGTACGTCGGGTTGATCGGAACGGGCTTGGCCCAGCCGAAACCGGCGACGAGGATGAGCAGCGTCCCCAGCAGGTCGAGGTGGGCCAGCGGGTTGAGCGTCAACCGGCCGTGGGCCCGCGGCGTCGGATCGCCCAGCCGGTCGGCGACGTACGCGTGCGCGTACTCATGGATCGTCGCCGCCGCGACGAGCGCCAGCCCGACGTAGAACAGGGTCGTTGCATCCCATCCCCTCATCGCCGGGTGCTTCGCGGGTCAGAGGACAACGTCCTTGCGCACGAGGTCGTCGTACTCTTCCCGCGCCACGATCAGGCGGGCGCTTCCCCCGCCGGCCAGGACCACGGCCGGGCGGGGGAAGCGGTTGTAGTTGCTGGCCATCGCGTACGTGTAGGCGCCAGTGCTGAACACCGCCAGCACATCCCCGCGCCGCACCTCCGGCAACGCCGCCTCCCAGATTAAGACGTCCCCCGATTCGCAGCAACGTCCGGCGACGGCGACCGTCTGCACGGCCGGCGCCAGCGGCCGGGCGGCGCAGACCGCCTCGTAGCGCGCCCCGTAGAGCGCGGGGCGCGGATTCTCGTACATCCCGCCGTCCACGGAGACGTAGGTGCGCACCCCCGGGATCGCCTTCACCGCGCCTACGGTGTAGAGTGTGACGCCGGCGTCCCCGACGATCGAGCGGCCGGGTTCGATGTAGAGCTTCGGCGGGGCCAGACGGTGCTGGTCGGTCTTGGCCCGCACGACGGCGGCCAGCGCTTCGACGTAGGCCGTGCGCGTGGGCGGCTCGTCGCCGGTCAGGTAGCGGATGCCCAACCCCCCGCCCAGGTTCACCTCTTCCGTCGTCACGTCGAGCTCGTCCCGGATCTTCGCCGCGAAGTCGAGCACCGCCGCCGCGGCGAGGCGGAACGGCTCGAGGTCCAGGACCTGGGAGCCGATGTGCGCGTGCAGGCCGCGCAGCCGCACGCGCGGCATCGTCCGCACGCGCCGCACGGCCCGCGCCGCCGCGCCGTCCAGGATGCCGAAGCCAAACTTCGAATCCACGCCGCCGGTCTGGATCGCCCTGTGGGTGTGAGGTTCGATGCCTGGCGTGAGGCGCAGCAGCACCTCGGCCTGCGCGCCGAGCCGCGCGGTGGCCTCCTCGAGCCGGTCGAGCTCGTCGTCGTTGTCCACGACGAAGCGCCCAACCCCCACCCGCAGGCCGTATTCGATCTCGTCCCCCGTCTTGTTGGAACCGTGGAAGACGAGCTCCCCTGCGGGCACGCCGGCGTACAGCGCGGTGTGCAGCTCGCCGCCGGAGGCGACGTCCACCCACAGCCCCTCTTGGTGCGCGATCTGGCAGGTGGCCGCGACGCACAGCGCCTTCGAAGCGAACACGACGCGTCCGGGGCCGTACGCCCCCTCCAGGGCTGCGCGGTACTCCCGGCAGTTGGCGCGCAGCCGGTCCTCGTCGAGGACGTGCAGGGGCGAGCCGAACTCGCGGACCAGCTCCAGGGCATCCACGCCGCCCACGGTCAGGTGGCCGGCGGCGTTCAGCGGGAATCCGTGCGGCGGCACCGTGCGCATCGGGGCCGAGTCTAGCATCGGCTCCCAGGGGTGTCAACGCGGCCCCGCTCGCGCGCCCCCGGCCGCCGGCGGGGCCAGCACCGCAGGCGGGAGGCCGTGGGATGGTAGACTGAGAGCGGGGTGCCATGATGCGCGAGACCGTGGTCCTCAGCGCGGTGCGAACGCCGATCGGCCGCTTCCTGGGAGGGCTGGCCGCCGTCCCGGCCACGCGCCTGGGCAGCGTGGTGATCGCGGAAGCCCTGCGCCGGGCCGGCGTGGCGCCGCAGGCCGTCAGCGAAGTGATCATGGGCAACGTCCTGAGCGCCGGCCTCGGCCAGGCTCCGGCCCGTCAGGCCGCGCTGCATGCCGGGTTGCCGGTCACCGTTCCGGCCACGACCATCAACAAGATGTGCGGATCGGGACTGAAGGCCGTGATGCTGGCGCAGCAGGCGATCGCCGCGGGCGACGCCGATGTCGTGGTCGCCGGAGGGATGGAGAACATGAGCGCGGCGCCGTACGTCCTGGAGAAGGCGCGCGCCGGCTACCGGCTGGGCGACGGCGCGGTCGTGGACACCATCCTGCGCGACGGCCTCGTCGACGCCTACCAGCACATCCACATGGGGAACTGCGCCGAGATCCTGGCCCGCGAGTACCGCATCTCGCGCCAGGAGCAGGACGAGTTCGCCACCCTGAGCTATCGGCGGGCGATCGCGGCGATGGACGCCGGGGTCTTCGCCGAAGAGAGCGTCCCCGTCGCCGTGCCGTCGGAGCGGGGGGCGGCGGCGACCGTCGCGGAGGATGAGGAGCCCCGCCGCGTCAATTTCGAGAAGATCCCCGCCCTCCGGCCGGCGTTCGAGGAGGGCGGCACCGTCACCGCGGCCAACGCCAGCAGCATCAGCGACGGCGCATCGGCCGTCGTCGTCGCCGCAGCCGACGTGGCGCAGGCGCAGGGGTGGCGTCCCGCGGCGCGAATCATCGGCCAGGCCACCGCGGCGATGGCGCCGGAGTGGTTCACCATCGCGCCGGCGCGGGCCGTACGCCGCCTGCTGGATCGCATCGGCTGGACGACCGATGATGTCGATCTCTTCGAAATCAATGAAGCCTTCGCCGCGGTGGTGCTGGGGGTGACCCGCGACCTGGGCGTCGACCTCGACCGCGTGAACGTGCATGGCGGCGCGGTGGCCCTCGGTCACCCCATCGGCGCCAGCGGCGCGCGGATCCTCACCACCCTGCTGCACGCCATGCGGCGCCGGGGGGCCTCCCGGGGCGTCGCCGCCGTCTGCCTGGCCGGCGGCGAGGCGGTCGCCCTGGCCGTGGAACGCGTCTAGCGCGGTGACCACCGCCGGCTACGCCACAATCGGCATCCTCGCCGCGGCCGTCGCGGCGTTCATCGCCGGTCGCTGGCGACCGGACGCCGTCGCCCTCCTCGCGCTGCTGGCCCTGCTCATCGGCGGGATCCTCGATCCCCGCGAGGCCTTCGCCGGCTTCGGCTCACCGGTGCTGATCGCCGTCGCCGCGGTCTATGTGCTCAGCGCGGCGCTGGAGCGCACCGGGGTGGCGGCGGCGATCGGCCAGCGGCTCTTCCGGCTCGCCGGCGCCAACGAGGCGCTGCTGATCCTGACCCTCGGCGGCGCCGCCGGCCTGCTCTCCGGGGTGATGAACAGCATCGGCGCGATGGCCGTGCTGCTGCCCGCCGCGATGGCCACGGCGCGAGAGGCCGCGCTCAGCCCGTCCCGCCTCCTCCTGCCCCTGGCCCTGGGCACCCGCCTAGGCGGCAACCTGACCCTGATCGCCGGCCCCAGCAACCTCATCGCCAGCGCCGCGCTGGCCGCCGCCGGCGAGCGCCCCTTCGGCTTCTTCGAGTTCCTGCCCATCGGCGGACCGTTCCTCATCGCCGGCTTGATGTTCATGGCGCTCCTGGCCCGGCGCTGGCTGCCCAGCCGAGCGCCGGCCGAGCGCCCGGGGCGGGGCCGCCTGCCCGAGCTGTACCGCCTGCGGGAACGACTCTTCGAGATCCGCGTGGCCGACGACTCCCCCCTGGTCGGCAAGAGCATCGAGGAGTCACAGCTCGGCGCCACCTGGGGGGTGACGGTGGTGAGCATCCGGCGCGGCCGGCGGAGCCTGCTCGCCCCGACGCCCGACGAACGCCTGGCCGCGGGCGACCGGCTCCTCGTGCAAGGTCGGCTGGAGGAGCTGCTGCGGTCGCGCTTCATCGATCCGGCGCTGGTCAGCGAGCTGGGCGACGCGGACAGCCCCGCCCTGGAATCGCCGGAGGTCCGCGTCGTTGAGGTCATTTTGGCCCCGCGCAGCAGCCTGGCCGGCAAGACCTTGCGCGAGATCGACTTCCGCGAGAAGTACGGGCTGACGGTGCTGGCGCTGTGGCGCGCCGGCCGCCCGTACCGCACGGCGCTCGTGGACCTGCCGCTGCAGCTGGGGGACGCGTTGCTGGTGCAGGGACGCCGCGATCGTCTCCGCCTGCTCTCCCGCGACCCCGATTTCATCGTCCTCGAGCCCGATGACGGGGCAGTGCTGCGCCCCGCCCGGGCACCCTGGGCGCTGGCCGCGCTGCTCCTGATGATTGGCCTGAGCGCGGCCGGCGTGGAGATCGCCGTGGCGACCCTGGCCGCCGCGGCGCTGGTTGTGGCCGCGGGGTGCCTCGGCACGGATGACGTCTACCGGGCCGTGGACTGGCGGGCCATCGTCTTCATCGGGGCG
>DATLZI010000195.1:0-2106 GCA_035574075.1 bacterium
GAGACGCTGCCGGCGGTCGTCGCCCAGACCGCCGCCTGGGGCGAGCGCCAGCTCGGCAAGGGCGTGGTCTACGCTCACGACCGTCCGAACTTCATCGCCAACCGCATCGGCAGCTACGGCTTCCGCAAGGCCGTGCAGCTCATGCTGGAGCTCGGGCTGACGATCGAAGAGGTCGATGAGCTGACCGGGCCGTTGATCGGCCGGCCGCGCAGCGCCACCTTCCGCACCACCGACCTGGTCGGCCTGGACACCGTGATCCACGTCTCGGAGAACGCCTACCGCAACCTGGCGGACGACCCGGAGCGGGAGGTGTTCCGCGTCCCGCCGCTCTTCCAGGAGATGGCCCGCCGCGGCTGGCTTGGCGAGAAGAGCGGCGGCGGGTTCTACAAGCGCGTGGACGGCGAGATCTACACCCTCGACTACACGACGATGGAATACCGTCCCCGCCGCAAGCCCAAGCTGCCGAGCGTGGAGGCGGCGCGCCTGATCGAGGATCCGGCCAAGCGTCTGCGTCAGCTCCTGGCCGCCCCCGACGTCGCGGGCCAGTTCCTCTGGCGCCTGACCAGCAGCATCCTCGTCTACGCCGCGCAGCGGGTGCCGGAGATCGCTGACGACATCGTGAACGTGGACCGCGCGATGCGCTGGGGCTTCGCCTGGGACCGCGGCCCCTTCGAGACCTGGGACCTCCTCGGCCCGGCGGAGATCGCGACCCGGCTGCGGGATGAGGGCCGCGCCGTTCCGCCGCTGGTGGAGGAGATCCTCGGCCGGGGAGCGGGGACCTTCTACCGCCGGCGGGACGGGATCGAGGAGTACTACGACGTCGCCGCGCACGACTACCGGGCCGTGCCCGAGCGCCCGAACGTGCTCTGGCTGCCGCAGCTCAAGGCCCAGGGCCGCACGGTGGCCACGAACCCCGGGGCATCGGTGGTCGACCTCGGGGACGGCATCGCCTGCCTGGAGTTCCACTCCAAGCTCAACACGCTCGGCGAGGACACGATCCGCATGGCCTACCGGGCGCTGGAGGAGGTCCGCAAATCGTTCGACGGCCTGGTCATCGGCAACCACGGCGCGGACTTCTCCGCCGGCGCGAACCTGATGCTGATGCTCCTCGAGGCGCAGGAGGGGAACTGGGACGACATCGCCCTGGCGGTCCGCCAGTTCCAGCGCCTGAACCTCGCCATCCGCTACTTCGAGAAACCCGTGGTCGCCGCGCCGGCGGGCCGCACGCTCGCCGGCGGCTGCGAGATCTGCCTGCCCTGCGGGCGGGTGCAGGCCGCGGCCGAGACGTACATGGGGCTCGTGGAGACGGGCATGGGGCTCATCCCGGCGGGCGGAGGAACGACGGAGATGATGCGGCGCGCCGCCGCCCGCCTACCGGCCGGGTCGGACGGCGACCTCTTCCCGTTCGTGCGCCAGGCCTTCGAGACGATCGCCCTGGCCAAAGTCTCGACGTCCGCGGAAGAAGCGTACGTCCTTGGCTACCTGCGCGAGGGAGACGGCGTCTCGATGAATGTCGACCATCTGCTGCACGACGCCAAGACGGTCTGCCTGACCCTGGCCCGCACCGGCGCGCGCCCGCCGCTGCGCCAGACGTTCCGGGTCGCGGGCGAGCGCGGCCTGGCGGCGATCGAGGCCTACCTCTTCCTGCTGCGCACCGCCGGACAGATCACGGAGCACGACGCGCACGTCGCGGCGCGGCTGGCGCACGTGGCCTGCGGGGGCCGGGTGCCGTACGGCACCGAGGTGTCCGAGGAATACATGCACGAGCTGGAGTGCGAGGCCTTCCTCAGCCTGCTGGGACATCCCCGGACGCAGGAGCGGATCCGGCACTTCCTGCAGACGGGCCGCCCGCTGCGCAACTGATCCGGCGCGGCGTGCGGTCCGGCCGGGGGCGCCCCGGTGGAAGGCCCGCGGGTGGAGGCGGGGAAACGATCGCCGCGCCCCCGCTCCCCCACCGCAGACCGCCAGCGAAGGAGGGCGTCTGATGCGCCAGGCTGTGATCGTCTCCGCCGTGCGCACGGCGGTGGGCAAGGCTCCGCGAGGCACCCTGAAGGATACCCGCCCGGACGAGCTGGCGGCGACGGTGATCGCCGAGGCGGTGCGCCG
>DATLZI010000196.1:0-6960 GCA_035574075.1 bacterium
TTCGGCCAGCCCGACCGTCCCGCGGTGTGCATGAGCCTGCGGCCGAGCGAGACGATGTGCGGCGCGCGGCGCGAGGGTGCGCTGGCCGATCTCGGGCGCCTCGAGGCGCTGACCGGACCCGCTAGCGGGTGGCGCGCCGGCGACTGACGGCGCCGGGGCCACGGCGCAGGAGGTGCGCGCGTCAGTCCCGGCCGTTCACCACCTTGAACACCGTGGCGGCTGCCGGTGGTCGCCGATGGGGTGCTGGTCGGCATCGTCACCCGCTCCGATCTGCTGCACGAGCTGGGCAAGCTGACCGACCCGCTCACCGAGCTGCCGTGGTCGGGGTCGTTGCGCCAGCACGGCGCTGACCTCCTCAAACAGGGACGCGAGATCGCCGTCGTCTTCATCGACCTCGACGACTTCGGCGTCGTGAACAAGCTCTACGGCCACGTCGTGGGCGACAACATCATCAAGGCTGTGGCTGCGCTGCTGCTGCAGCACATCGATCCGGAGACGGACTTCCTCTGCCGCTACGGCGGCGACGAGTTCGCGATCGTCACCACGCGAGATCTGGAGACGGTCACGGAGCAGGCCCGCCGTCTGCGTCAGGCGATCGCTGATCTGACGGTGCCGGGGGCGCCCCCGGGGGCGGTCAGCGCCTCGATCGGGATTGCCGGCGGCAAGCGCGTGCAGGAACGGCCCGACGTGCACCACGAGGCCACGGTGGACGATCTGATCACGATGGCCAGCCGGGCCTCGACGATGGCCAAACGCACCGACCAGCACATCCTGCAGGGCGCCAGTGCGCCCGCGGTTTCCCCCGAGACGCCGGACCGCTCCCGCCGCGTGGTCATCCGCCGGGTCGACCTTGAGGTGCAGGCGAGCCGGGGGACGGCCACCGTGGAGCTCGAGTACGACGGCCGGCGGGCTGCAGGGACCGCGGAGGGACCGCTGCTCGGGATGAGCGGCCTGCGCCTGCTGGTCGAAGCGACGCTGAACGCGGTGCGGCAGTTCCTGACACCCGGCTGGGACCTGGCCCTGGAGGAGATCTCGCGCACCCCGCTGGGCGCCGGCGAGGCGCTGACCATCCTCCTGGTCTCTGGAACGCCCGCCAGCGAGGAACACCTCCTCGGATCGGCGCTGTTCACCGCCGACCCCCATGAGGCGGCGGTTCGGGCCACGATGAAGGCGGTGAACCGCATGCTGGCCCGCCACCTCGGCCTGACCGGATGAGCCGCCGCCTGCAGGGCGCCGCGGTCGCGCTGCTGCTGGCCCTCCTGCTCCTCCCGGCGGGGCTCCTCGCCACGCCGTCGGCGCCGGTCCTGCCGGACGCCTCCGCAGCCCGGGCCCTGGCCCACCTGCGGGTCCTGAGCGAAGCGATCGGGCCCCGGGCCGCAGGCTCCGCGGGGGACGAGCGGGCGATCGCCTATGTGGCGGGAGAGCTCGCCGCGCTGGGCTATGGCGTGGAGCGGCAGGCCTTCCCCTTTCTCTACTTCGAGGAGGTCCGCGCCCCGGAGTTCACGGTGGGGGCTGACGAGCGCGTCGCCGCGGTGACGATGCTCTACTCGGCGGCGAGCGTGGACGGCGGCGTCGAGGCTGAGCTGGTCGCGGCGGGGCTCGGCCGATCGGAGGACTTTGCCGGCCGACCGGTGCAGGGCCGCATCGCCCTCGTGCAACGGGGGGAGATCACCTTCCGCCAGAAGGTGGCCAACGCCGCGGCGGCCGGCGCGGCAGCGGTCGTGATCTTCAACCACCAGGCGGGTCCGCCCGTGGTCGGCACGCTCTCCGCGCCCTCGCGGATTCCCGCCGTGGCCATCTCCCGCGACGACGGCGAGGCGCTCCTCCGCCGCCTGGCCGGCGGGGCCCTGCGCGCGCGCCTCGTCGTGCGCACCATCGTCGAGCAGCGCACCAGCTACAACGTCATCGGGGTCAGGCGCGGCGCCGTTGCCCCGGACGAGATCGTCGTCGTCGGCGGTCACCGCGACTCCGTGGCGGGGGGCCCGGGCGCCAACGACAACGCCTCCGGCGTCGCCGCCGCCCTCGAGGCGGCCCGGCTCCTCGCCGGCGTCCGCACCGCGCGCACGGTGCATGTCGTGGCCTTCGGCGCGGAGGAACTGGGCCTGATCGGTTCCCAGCACTACGTCCGGCAGGCGACCGGCCGTCTGGTCGGGATGGTGAACCTGGACATGGTCGGGCGCGGCCGGCTGCAGGTCGGTAACTCCACCGACGACGACCGGCTGGTCGAACTCGCCCTCGCCGCCGGCCGCCAGCTGGGGCTGACGCTCCCCCGCTTCAAGCTGCGCGGCCCCAGCAGCGACCACGCCGCCTTCGAGATGGCGGACGTGCCCGCGGTGTTCATCCACACCGGGGATGATCCGGCGATCCACACCCCGGGCGACACCGCGGACCGGATAGACGGCGCCCTGCTGGCGCAGGCGGCGCGCCTCGCCGCGTCCATCGTCCTGCAGGCCGCCGGGACGGCGCGCTGAGCGCTACGACCGCGGCAGCTTGCGAATCTCCACGCGCCCGATGCGCCGGCCGACCACGCTCTCGATGGTGAAGACCAATCCGGCGGCGGTGAAGCGCTCGCCGGCTTCCGGGATGCGGCCGAGGCGGTGGAAGATGAAGCCGCCCAGCGTTGTGGCCTTCTCCGTGTCGAGCGCGATGCCGAAGATATCGTTCAGGGTGGGCAGGTCGATCGTCGCGTCCACCACGATGCGGTCCGGCTGGGCGAGGAAGATCTGCGTGCGTTGCGGTCGCGACTCGCCGGGGATCTCGCCGACGATCTCCTCGAGGACGTCCTCCAGCGTGACGATGCCCGCGGTGCTGCCGTACTCTTCGAGCACCACCGCCAGCTGCGAGTGTCCGTGCCGCATCTCCTCCAGTAGCTCGACGACAGGCTTGGTCTCCGGGACGTAGAGCACCGGCCGGACGATCGGTTCCAGCGGGGCGTCGCCGCCCCGCGCCGCCAGCTCGAGGAGGAGATCCTTGGCCCGTACCGCGCCGACGATCTCCTCCGGCGTGGCGCCGAAGACGGGCAGGCGGCTGAAGCCGCGCTCCCGGACCACGGCCACCGCGTCGCGGACCGTGGCCGTGCGGGGCACGCCGACCACGGCGGTGCGGTGCACCATGATGTCCCCGGCCACCCGGTCGGTGAGGCGGAAGACGCGGCGCACGAGCGACTCCTCCTCGTCCTCGACCACCCCGGCTCGACGGCTCTCTCCGACGAGCATCACCAGCTCGTCGCGATCGAAGGCGACGTGGCGCCCGTGCTCGGCGGTCATCCCGAACAGGCGGAGCGTGCGGTCAGCCAAGAAGTCCAGGCTCCAGATGAAGGGCCGGAAGACGCGAGAGAAGACGATGGTCGGCGGGACCACGACCAGGGCGACCTGCTCGGCGTTGCGCAGGGCAATGCTCTTGGGCACGAGTTCGCCCAGGATGATATGCAGGGTGGTGATGACCGCGAACGCCAGGGCGGCGGAGATCGTGAACAGCGCGCCGGGCTGCCAGGCCGCGGGCAGGAGCTGCAGCAGCGGGGCGATGGCCCGGGCGACGGCCGGCGCGCCGAGCCAGCCGATGCCCAGGCTCGTCATCGTGATGCCGAGCTGGGTGGCGGCGACGAACGCCTCCGGATCGCCCGCGGCCTGGTGGACGATCCGGGCCAGCCGCTTACCCCTCTCCGCCAGCACCGCCAGGCGCGACCGCCGGGCCTTGGCGATGGAGAACTCGGCGGCGGCGAAGATCCCGTTCGCGGCGAGGAGCGCCGCCACGGCCAGCAGTGCAAGCACCATCCCATCCCTCCCCGCCAACCGTACTTCCCCGCGGGGGAGGGGCCTCCTCCGGTGCGCTTGACGCTCTCTTCGCGCCGAGGCTACAATGAGTGACACGCTGATGACCCCGCCCGCGCCGATGCCGCCGCCCCTCGAGGACGATCCCGCCAAGCTGGCCGCCTTCGAGGCAAAGCTCGCTGCCGGCGACCGCATCGAGGCCGGGGAGTGGATGCCCGCCTCCTATCGCGCCGAATGCCTCCGCCTCATCCAGATGCACGCCAACTCCGAGCTGATGGGCGCGCTGCCGGAGCGGGAGTGGATCCCCCGCGCGCCGACGCTGGCGCGGAAGATGGCCCTCGTCGCCAAGGTCCAGGATGAGGTCGGCCACGCCCAGCTGCTGTACCGTGTCGCGGAGGACCTTGGCAAGCCGCGGGCGCAGATGCTCGACGACCTGCTCAGCGGGAAGAGCAAGTTCCACAACGTCTTCCACTACCCGGCGGAGACGTGGGCGGACGTCGCCGTGATCCAGGTCTTCGTGGACGGCGCCGCGATGCAAACGCAGGGCGCCCTGCGCTCCTGCAGCTACGCCCCGTACGCCCGCGTGCTCAAGCGCATCTGCTACGAGGAAGACTTCCACATCCGGCTGGGCCTCGACGTCTACAAGGCGCTGGCCGAGGGCACGCCCCGGCAGCGGGCGATGCTCCAGGACGCGATCGACCGCTGGTGGCAGCCGATCATGCACTTCTTCGGCCCCCGCGACCAGGCCTCGCCTCACCTGGAGACGATGATGCGCTGGCGGATCAAGGTGAAGACCAACGACGAGCTGCGCCAGCAGTTCCTGCGGCAGTTCGTCCCGCTGATCACGGACTACGGCCTGCGCCTGCCCGACCCGCGGCTGCGCTGGAACGAGGCGGCGCAGCGCTACGACTACAGCGAGCCCGATTGGGAGGAGTTCAAACGGGTGATCCGGGGCGCGGGGCCGAAGACGGCGGCGCGCCTGGAGCTGCGGAACGAGTACTGGCGGCGGCACGCCTGGGTCCGCGAGGCGATGGCCGCCTGGGGGAGGGCAGCGTGATGGCGGTGGAGCAGGGGTTCACGCCGCTGGCGTTCTACGAGTACCTGGTCACGGCCCGGCGAAAGCTCTGGGAGTGGCTCCGGCCGCTGACCATGGAGCAGTACACCCGGGAGTTCCCCTTCGGCCGGAAGAGCGTCCGCGCCACCGTCGTGGAGATCCCGCTGGCGGAGTGGTCGTACGGCACCCGCCTGCGCGGCGAGGCGATGCCGGCCTCCCTCGAGCATCACCCCTTCAGCCGCTACTACCGGACCGACTTCGCTGCCCTGGAGGCGGCCTGGGTGGAGCTGGAAGACCGCACCCGGCGCATTCTGCGGGAGGAGGGGGATTGGACCCGCGTCCTGCAGTGGCGCACCGCGGCCACGCCGCCGATGGATGTCCGCACCACGGCCGGCGGTGTGGCCATCCAGATGATGGCCCATGAGGTGCACCACCGGGCCCAGGTCATGGCGATGCTCCGCCAGCTGGGCGTCAACGCCCAGAACCTCGACTACTCGATCCTCATGTTCCAGCGCACGCCCGTGCCGGCCTGATCGTCGGCGGGCCCACGGGGGCGCGCGGGGAGGACGCCGAATGCCGTCGCTGGCCCAGACGCTGGGCATGACCGCGGCGCAGGCCGCGCGCATCTTCGCCGTCTTCCGGCAGGACACGAAGGCCGACCCCCATGTGCACGTCGGCGAGGTGCACGCGCCCGACGCCGAGATGGCCCTGCTGCTGGCCAAGGAACAGTTCGCGCGCCGCGACCCCTGCGTCAACCTGTGGGTCGTGCCGCTGGGCCAGATCACCGCTACGGCGTACGACGATGCCGATCTCTTCGAGCCGTCCACCGACAAGAGCTACCGCTTCGGCGGCTCCTACCGCGAGCAGCAGCGGGTGCTGCGCGGCCGACGTCCGTCGCGATGAGCGTGGCGCAGAGCCTGAAGGCCCAGCGACCCGAGGTGCGGGAGGCGCTGGCCAGCTACCTCCTGGCGGTGGCGGATGACGAACTCATCCTCGGTCACCGTCACTCAGAGTGGACGGGGCTGGCCCCCGATATCGAGTCCGACGTCGCGCTGTCCTCCGTGGCGCAGGAGGAGATCGGTCATGCCCGCCTGTTCTACGAGCGGGCGACCGAGCTCCTTGGCGGGAGCCCCGACCTGCTGGCCTACGGGCGGGACAGCGGGGCGTTCCGCAACGCTGTGCTGGTGGAGCGCCCCAACGGCGACTGGGCGTTCACCATCGTCCGGATGTTCCTCTACGATCAGGCCGACGCCGTCCGCCTCGACGCGCTGGCCGGCGGACAGCTGGCGGTCGTCGCCGATCTCGCCCGGGCGATCCGTCGCGAGGAGAAGTACCATCTGCTGTACGGCGAGCAGTGGCTGCGCCGCCTCAGCGCGGCGACCCCGCAGAGCCGCGACCATGTGCAGGCGGCCCTGGACGAGGCCTGGCCGCTGGCCCAGGGGCTCTTCGAGCCCGTGGAGGGAGCGCAGGCGCTCGTCCCGGAGGTGATGGGGATGCCCGTCGAGGCGCAGCAGGAACGCTGGCGAAGTCAGGTCACGGCGGTGCTGGCTGCCGCCGGCCTGCGGCTGCCGGCGGGCGGTGCGGCGCAGAAGGCCCCGCCGGCGGGGCGGCGGGGGAGCCACACCGACGATCTGCGCGCGCTGCTCGAGGAGATGACGGCGGTCCGGCGGGCGGATCCGGAGGCGACGTGGTGACGCGAGCGGCGCCGACCGCGCAGGCCGTGTGGGAGGTCCTCCGGACGATCGAGGATCCGGAACTGCCCATCGCCATCACCGACCTCGGGCTGATCGAGGACGTGACGGTGGAGGACGGCCATGTCCGCGTGACATTGGTGCCGACCTTCTCGGCCTGCCCCGCGGTGGGCGTGATCCAGGACGACATCCGCGCCCGGCTGCAGGCCCTGCCGGGGGTGGACGAGGTGAGCGTCGACCTGGTCTTCGCCGTGCCGTGGACGATGGCCCGCATGACCGAGCGCGGCCGCGAGCAGTTGCGCGGCCACGGCCTCAGCGTGCCGGAGCGGAGCGGGGGAGGGGAGGTCGTCTGCCCCTTCTGCGGCTCGACCAACACCCGCCTGGAGAACCCCTTCGGTCCCACGCTCTGCCGGGCGATCTACTACTGCCAGGACTGCCGGAACCC
>DATLZI010000197.1:0-5861 GCA_035574075.1 bacterium
CCTGGAGATGTGCCCCCGCCATTCGCCCGCCCTGGTCCGCCGGGTGCTGGATCTCCTGCGGTCGGCCCTGCTGCACACCTGGAGCGAGCACACGGTGCCGGGGGCCGGGTTCCGGGTGTTGCGGCACCTGGTGGCGCTGGAAGCGCTGCGCGAAGGCCTGGAGCGGGACGCCGGCCACGAGTTCGGCAGTCGTCTGGCCGGCCCGGACGGCGCCGACTTCCTGGCCGAGGTCCTGCACGACCTCCGCTCCCCGCTCACCTCGGTGCTCTTTCTGGCCCAGACGCTGGAGCGGGGGCGCAGCGGCCCGGTCAACGACCTCCAGCGCCGCCAGCTCCGGTTGATCCACGTCGCGGCCCTGCGGCTCGGGATCGTGGTGAGCGACGCCATTGACCTGGCGCGGGGCGGCGACCCCCTGCGGAGCGAGGAGCCGGTTCCCTTCTCGGTGACCCGGCTCCTGGAATCGGTGCGGGACATCGTGCGCCCCATGGCGGAGGAGAAGGGTCTCGAGCTGCGCTTCATCCGGCCCCAGCGCGACGGCCGCGTGGGGCGCGAGCTGGTGCTCCAGCGGGTGCTACTCAACCTGGTGAGCAACGCGCTCAAGTTCACCCAGGCGGGGCAGGTGGAGGTGGCGGCGCAGGAGTGCGGCGACGTTCGGGTCGAGTTCTCGGTGCGCGACACCGGCCCCGGGATGTCGGCCACGGACGATCTCTTCCGGCCGTTCTCGCGGGCGCCTCAGGGGCGGCACCGGTTCTCCAGTACCGGCCTGGGGCTGGCGGTGTCGCGGCGGCTGGTGGAAGCGCTGGGGGGGACGCTCCGGTACGAGACCGGGGCCGGGGCGGGCACCCGATTCTGGTTCGACGTGGAGCTGCCCGCCGCCGTAGAGTAGGCCGCTACCCTAGAAGATCCGGGTCAGGGTATACGCCGTCACCGGAATGCTGAGCAGCAGCGCGACCACACGCAGGCCGGACTCGGTGCTGGTTCGCGCCCGGCCCGGTACCACGAACTGATCCCCGCTCCGCAACGCGATGTCGTCGAGGGTGCGTCCCTCCGCCACCGCCCGCGTGACGAAGGCGGCGTTCCAAAGCACCGCGCCGCCGCGCTCGATGCGCATGTCCTTGAGCTTGGCATCGCGCGTTCCGCCCCCTGCGACCATCACCACGTCGGCCACCAGCGCGTTCACCGGAAGGGGGTAGAAGCCCGGTCTCGTCACGTCGCCGGTGACCGAGATCATGACCAGCGCCATCGCGCGGACCGTCGGCTCGCGCACGTAGCGCGCGATCTCGCGCTCGAGCCGCGCTTCGAGCTCCGAGCGGAGGACGCCGTACAGCGAGATGGTGCCGACCACCGGGAGCGCGAGCTCGTGCCCCGGCTGGACCGTGAACGTGTCGGAAAGCTCCGCCTCTCCCTGGACGAAGAGAAGCACGCGGTCGCCGGTCTGAAAGTCGCCTTCGGCCAGCCGGCGGCGCAGTAGTGCAATCTCGGCACCCGCCGACTGCCCGCCGGCAGCCTGGAGCGCCGCCACGCGCGCCTCGAGCACGGCGCGGGTCGCGAGGAGCGGCCCTCCCCTGCTCGACCCGGTCGCGGGTAGGGGCTGCGCGCCCGCGGGCCGGACCCCCAGCACCGCGAGCCCCAGGGCCACCACGATCGTGCGGAGGGCTCGCACGCGGTCACTCCGAACTGCGCAAGACTTGGGGCACGTCGCCGCCACGGGTGTCCTCCTCGTCCTCGAGTCCATAGCCTGCCATGTAATACGACAGATAGCGGTACGGTCCGATCATGCGGGCGTCGTTGAGGACGGCCCCCAGCAGCCGCACGGGAAGCCGCGTCAGGACATCGAGCTTGGCCTCGGCCAGCTGGCGATCGGTCACCCCCGTCCGTACCACGAGCAAGGCGTTCCCTGTCAGCGTCGCGAGCGCGTAGGGATCCACGCCAGCGGCGAGCGGCGGGGAGTCCGTGATGATCACGTCGTAGAGGGAGCGGAGCACGGCAAAGCACGCGGCGGCGTTAGGCGCCGTGAGCAGCTCCGGTCCCGTACGCATCCGCGACCCGCAGCCCACGAAGCTCAGGCCCGCGTGGGCCGTACGCTGGATCACGGCTTCGACCGCGAGTCGTCCAGCCAGCTGGTCCGTGAGCCCGGGCCGGCGGGCCGCGTTCAGCAGCCGATGCAGCCGGCCCCGGCGGGTGTCGCCGTCGACCAGCAGGGTACGGTATCCCGCGTCGGCGAATGAGAGCGCCAGGTTGCATGCGATGAACGACTTGCCCTCGGAGCCGCCGGCACTCGTGACCGTGAACGCTATGGGGCCCGCGGCCCCATACGCGTGCATCAGGTTGAGCCGGATCACTCGTAGTCCCTCAAGCGCCGGTGCGACATCGCGGTCATCGCTGCGACGGAGGTGCGGGACCGCGCCGAGGATGCGCATCCCGAGCTGGGTCGTGACCTCCTCGGGCGCGCGCACCTTCCGGTCGACCACCTGGCGGAGTACGGCGCCACCCACGCCGGCTCCCAAACTGCCGAGAAAGGCGAGAACCACGAGGACCGGGCCCAAATGGCTGGCCGGCTTGGCCGGCGGCCGCGCGGCGTCGAGCAGCCGGACGTCGGGGATGCTACTCACCTCGGCGAGCCGCGCCTCTTCGTAGCGTTGCCGTAGATTGGCGAGCAGCTCGCCGGCGACCTCGACGTCCCAGCGCAGCCGGGCTTCCTCCACCGCCAGAGGGGACACCCGTCGCAGGTTGCTCGCCGACGCCTGCACCAGGCGGCCGAGTTCTTCTTCCCGGGCCCGAAGCCCGTCGGCTAAGTCCCCGGCCAGCGCGGGGATGGTTTGGCGCTCGAGCGCGCGCACTTCCGTCGCGAGACGCCGCACCGAGGGGTGATCGTCGGTGTATCGGCTTCGCAGCGCCCGCAGCTCCGCCTCGCGCGCCGTGAGGTCTCGCAGCGCCTGCATCAAGGCGCCGCTCCGCTGCACCGAGCCGACCTGCTCGAGCGCCTGAACCGACGGCCCTCCTCCGGGCTGCGGCACGAGCGCCCGCTCGATCGCCTCGCGGTCGGCTACCAGCTGATCGCGCGTCATGCGCGTCTCGATGTAACCTGCGAACAGGGGGTCAGCGGTGATCGAGACGCCGGGCACGGTCGGGCCGCCGCCCTGGGTGAGCGCCCCGGCGGAGCGCAACCGGAAGTCCTTGAGTGCCGCCTCCGCCCGATCCCGATTCTGCGTCGCCACATCGACCTGCCCGCGCAGGATGCGCACCAGCTCGTTCAGGCGCTGACGCTTGAGGTCCGCGGCCAGCGCCACGAACCGCTCCGCGACCGCGTTCACCACCGCAGCCAGGTGCTCCGGTGATGCCCCCCGCAGCTGTAGCCGCATGAAGCTGCCCTCGCGGTCCGTGCGGACGCGCAACTGTCCCAGCAGCTCGCGCACCGCCTCGTGCGGCGGAACGATCTCGAAATCGACTCGGGCCGCACGTTCGGGCGGCACCCATCGGAAACCGAGCGGCGCGCCAAGCGGCGCACCGGGCGGGGCCTCGTCCACCGTGGCACCCCCGGCGTCGCGCAGGCGGTACGCGCCAGGCGCGGCCAGGAGGCGGTACGTTCCGGGGCGTAGCGGTTCACCGGTGGCCTCGAGCGACGCCAGCGCCGCGGCGTCCGCCGGAGACGCGGGGCGCAGGTACAGCCGTAGGGCCCGCCCCACCGGCTCGAGGACCACGTCCGACCGCACGAGCTCCACCCACCCCGAGTGCCCGAGCAGTTGGCCGGACCAAATGGGCCCCGGATCACGCTCGCTGGGACGAGTGGCCTCGATCCAGATCATCGCCTCCGCCCGGTAGGTGGGCGGGATGATGACCGCCGCCACCACTCCCGCCGCCGTCCCCAGCAACGTGATGCCGAGGACCCACCACTTGTATCTCGCCACGGCCGCCAGATACGTGTGCCAATCGAGCTCTGACGACGGTGCGCGCGGTGGAGGCGGGGATGGGGGGGGACGCACCCCGGGGGAGCGGAGGCGTGAGGCACCGGCTGAGCGGGGGACGGGGGGCAGCGGCGGCAGATCGCTGGGCATCCCCCTACTGTGACGCAAGGCCAGTGCCGCGTCGCCTACTCTGAGATCGCGCATCCTGCGTCCGGCGATGTGGCAGATCGCTTACACTCTTGGCGGGACCGGCGTAAGCCGCTCTCCCGGGGCGAGCGCCCCGGATCCTTCCAGCAGGACGCCATCCTGGCGCACGCTCTCCACCCGCACCCATTCGTCTCCTGTCGCGACGAGAGCGGACCCGTCCGCGACGGAACCCACGGTCCCCGGCGGCCGATCGGCGACCAAGGCCGTGCGCCTGGCCCGGACGACGGCGAGCTCGCGGCCGTCCACACGCGTGCGCGGATGTCCCCAGGGCGATTGAAACGGGGAGTAGTCAGCTGCACGCACGAAGTCGACGACGCGGCGGGCCGGCGCGGTCCAATCGAGCCAGCCGTCGTTCGGCGCGCCGCGCCCGCAGTACCGCCGGGGCGCGTCCGCCTGGGAGACCCGTGGGATCGATCCCCGGCCGGAGGCGGCGGCGGACACTAGCTCCCTGAGCATCGGGACCGCGGCCCGCACGCACTTGGCACTCAGCGTGTACCCTGTGTCGCTCTCGGTGATGTCCACGGCCGCCTGGTACGCGATGGGACCGGTGTCGACAGCCGCCTCCATCCAGTGCACAGTGACCGCGTGCGCGCGCTCGCCATGGTAAATGGCCCAGCTGGGCACGTTCAGGCCCGCGTACGCCGGCAGGGGACCGGGGTGTACGTTGAAGCTGCCGATTCGGGGCGCCGCGACGACGTCGCCGTGGACGATGAAGAGCGAGTGCACGTTGAGCAGCAGGTCGATCTCGAGGTCGCGGAGGGTGCCCGCGAGCGCCGCGCTTCGCACCAACCGGCCGGGCCACACGGGACAGCCCACCCGCGCCGCCGCCGCCCCCACGACCGTCGTGGGCGGGCGCCCGTCGTCCCCGTGGCCTCGCCCGGTCAGTACCGCCACCACGCGGTGCGGCCCGGCGGTGAGGAACCGCAAGGTCTGCACGCCCGCCGCTTCCTCGGCGACGAGCACGATGTTCAGTGGTCGGGTCACGGAGCCGTGCGGTTGACCAGGTCCGCGATGCGCCGCACGTTCCGGAAGTCGTCGATTTGGAGCTCCTCGAACGGCAGATGGATGCCGAAGCGCCGCTCCAGCTCCATGACCAGCTCGACCAGGGACACCGAGTCTACGAGCCCGCTGTCAAGCAGGTCGACCTCAGGATCCACCGACCCCGCGTGGAAGCGCGCGGCGAGCAGCTCCTGGATCTGCCGCACCAGATTGCCGTTCTGCTGCACTAGGGCACCTCCCGGTGATCCTCCGGCACCAAGTCGAAGAGGAGGCGATCCACCACGACCCCGTCCAGATAGTGGCAGCGTCGCTGGCGGCCGATGAGGCGAAACCCATTGCGCTCCAGCACGCGGATCGAGGCGCCATTCGCTTCCACGGTCCACGCATGCACCGAGGCGAGGCCCAGCGCCGCGAACGCGTGCCGCATCAGTCGCGACACCGCCCGGGTCGTCAGCCCTCGCCCGCGCTCGGAACGCTCGCCCAGTACGTACCACAGATTCCCGGTGCGGCAACGCCGGTGCACGTCGCTCAGCGCCACGAGCCCCACCGCTCGCGTCGCGCTTGTCGGGGCGAACAACCACATCACGTTTTGGGGCCGCTGCAACATCACCCGCACGGCCACTGGCGTGAGCTCGTCGGCCGGACCGAAGTCCAGCCACTTGCTGTTGTCCTCGTCTGCCAGCCAGGTCCAGACGAGGGCTTCGTCGTCGGGCTCCGCCCTCCGGACGATCACGGCCCGGCAAGCAGTTC
>DATLZI010000198.1:0-10882 GCA_035574075.1 bacterium
GCCGACGCCCACGTCGGCCAGCGTGAACAGCCGCAGCCCGCCGAGCCGATCGCGCCTGCGGGGGAAGGGGGTCTGCCTGCTCCAGCGCCGTGCCCAGGCCGCGCGGCGGCGCGCCGCGGGATGGACGGCCAGCGAGAGCCGGAAGTTGCGGCGGGGCCGCAGGTGGCTATTCTCGACCTGCCCCACGCCAAGCCGGCGGCCGCCGCCTTCGGCGATCAATCGGCGGAAGGCGTGGACGGCGCTCAACAGATCGGCGATCGGGGGCCCCGGTCCCTTCGGCGGGACGGATCGTCCAGGGCATGGGGCGCGCCCCCCAAGCGCGGCGGAGGATCGCGACGCGACCCTCCGCCGCTAGCGTCGTACGGCGCGCAGAGGTCAGACCTCCACGCTGATCTTGATCGCCCGGTAGCGCTGCATCCCCGTGCCGGCGGGGATGAGCTTGCCGATGATCACGTTCTCCTTCAGGCCGATCAGCGGGTCGATCTTCCCCTTGGTCGCGGCGTCGGTCAGCACGCGCGCCGTCTCCTGGAAGGAGGCCGCGGAGAGGAAGCTCTCTGTGGCCAGGGAGGCCTTGGTGATGCCGAGCAGCACCGGCCGGGCCTTCGCCGGCTCCAGCCCCTCGGCCAGCGCCTTGGCGTTGTCTTCCTCGAACTGGAACTTGTCCACGAGCTCGCCAGGCAGCAGCTCGGTGTCGCCGGGTTCTTCCACCTTCACCCGCCGCAGCATCTGGCGGACGATGATCTCGATGTGCTTGTCGTTGATGTCCACACCCTGCGAGCGGTAGACGGACTGGATCTCCTGCACGAGGTACTGCTGCAGGGCGTGCAGCCCGCGGATGCGCAAGATGTCGTGGGGGTTGACCGATCCGTCGGTGAGCTGGTCGCCGGCGGTGATCTTGTCGCCGTCCTGCACGCGGAGGCGCAGGCCCGGCGGGGTGGCCACCGGGACCTCCTCGCCGTCCTTCGTCACGATGAACAGCCGGCGCTGGCCCTTGGCCTCGACGATCTTCGCCCGGCCGGAAACCTCGGCGATCGCCGCGGTGTGCTTGCTGCGCCGGGCTTCGAACAGCTCCTCGACGCGGGGAAGCCCCTGCGTGATGTCGAAGCCGGCCACACCGCCGGTGTGGAAGGTGCGCATCGTGAGCTGCGTGCCGGGCTCGCCGATCGACTGCGCGGCGATGATCCCCACCGCCTCGCCGATCTCCACCGGCTTGCCGGTGGCCAGGTTGCGGCCGTAGCACTTCGCGCACACCCCATAGCGGCTCTTGCAGTTCAGCACGGACCGCACGACCACGGACTCGATGCCGGCGGCTTCGATCGCCTCAGCCGCCTCCTCGCTGATCTCCTGGTCGGATGCGACGATGACCTCGCGCTTCCGCGGCGCGACGACGTCCTCCGCCGCGGTGCGGCCGACGATCCGCTCCTTCAGCGGCACGACCACCTCGTTGCCCTCCTTGATCGCGGTGAGGGCGACCCCCTCGGTGGTCTTGCAGTCCTCCTCGCGGATGATCACGTCCTGCGCCACGTCCACGAGGCGGCGGGTCAGGTATCCCGACTCGCTGGTGCGGATGGCCGTGTCGGCGAGGCCCTTGCGCTGGCCGTGCGTAGAGATGAAGTACTCCAGCACGGTGAGCCCCTCGCGGAAGTTGGCCTTGATGGGCAGCTCGATGATCCGGCCGGAGGGGTCGGTCATCAGGCCCCGCATCCCGGCGAGCTGCCGGATCTGCTGGATGTTCCCGCGCGCCCCGGACTGGGCCATCATGTACAGCGGGTTGAACGGATCGAAGTTCTGGAGCATGGCCTCGGTGATCTCCTCCGTGGCCTTCGTCCAGACATCGATCGTGCGCTGGTACTTCTCCCCGCCGGTGATCAGGCCGCGGCGGAACTGCATCTCGATGTCCTGGATGCGCTTCTCCGCCGCGGCGAGGATGCGATCCTTGTCCGCGGGGATGGCGATGTCGTCGATGGCGATGCCAGCGCCGCTCTTCGTCGCGTACTTGAAGCCCAGATCCTTCAGCGCGTCGAGCAGCTGCACCGTCTTCGTCGAGCCCAGCCGGTTGTAGGCCTCGGAGACCAGCGCGCTGAGGACCTTGCGGTCGGCGACGTCGTTGATGAACCGCAACTCCTCCGGGATGGCCTCGTTGAAGATGACCCGCCCGACCGTCGTCTCGATCGGCTCGCTATCGTGGGTCAGGCGCACCTTGATCCGGGCGTGCAGGGCCACGGCGCCGCTCTCGTAGGCCAGGATCGCCTCGTTGGGCGTGCTGAAGATCTTGCCCTCGCCCGGCGCCCCGGCCTTCTCCTGGGTGAGGTAGAAGGAGCCCAGGACGATGTCCCGGGTCGGGCTGGTGATCGCCTTGCCGTACGCCGGGGAGAGGATGTTGTAGGCGGAGAGCATGAGCAGCCGGGCCTCGGCCTGCGCCGCGGCGGACAGCGGCACGTGCGCCGCCATCTGGTCGCCGTCGAAGTCGGCGTTGTAGGCCGTGCAGACCAGAGGGTGCACCTGGATCGCCTTGCCCTCGATCAGCACCGGCTCGAACGCCTGGATGCCCAGGCGGTGCAGGGTCGGGGCGCGGTTGAGCAGCACGGGATGCTCGCGCACCACTTCCTCCAGCACGCTCCACACCTCGGGGCGGGCGCGCTCCACCATGCGCTTGGCGGACTTGATGTTCTGCGCCAGCTGGCGGTCCACCAGGCGCTTCATGACGAAGGGCTTGAACAGCTCCAGGGCCATCTCCCGCGGCAGGCCGCACTGGTGCAGCTTGAGCTTTGGCCCGACGACGATCACGGACCGCCCGGAGTAGTCCACGCGCTTGCCGAGCAGGTTCTGACGGAAGCGGCCCTGCTTCCCCTTCAGCATGTCGGAGAGCGACTTCAGCGGCCGGTTGTTCGGCCCGGTGACCGGCCGGCCGCGCCGGCCGTTATCGATCAACGCGTCCACCGCTTCCTGCAGCATGCGCTTCTCATTGCGCACGATGATCTCCGGCGCGCCGAGGTCGAGCAGCCGCTTCAGGCGGTTGTTCCGGTTGATCACCCGGCGGTAGAGGTCGTTCAGATCGCTGGTCGCGAAGCGGCCCCCGTCGAGCTGCACCATCGGGCGCAGATCGGGCGGGATCACCGGGATGACGTCGAGGATCATCCACTCCGGCTTGTTGCCGCTCTTGCGGAAGGCCTCGACAACCTCCAGGCGCTTGAGGATCTTCATCCGCTTCTGGCCCGAGCTCTCCCGCAGATCCGCGCGCAGCTGCCGGCTGAGCTTCTCCAGATCGATCTCCAGGAGCAGCTCCTTCACCGCCTCCGCGCCCATCCCGGCGCGGAAGGCGGTGCCGTACTTCTCCCGCTGCTCGCGGTACTCCGCTTCGGTGAGCAACTGCCGCTTGGTGAGGGGCGTCGTGCCGGGGTCGATGACGATGTAGGCGGCGAAGTAGACGACCCGCTCCAGCGCGCGCGGCGAGATGTCCAGGAGCAGGCCCACGCGGCTGGGCACGCCCTTCAGGTACCAGATGTGGCAGACCGGGGCGGCCAGCTCGATGTGGCCCATCCGCTCGCGGCGGACCTTGGCCCGCGTGACCTCCACGCCGCAGCGGTCGCAGATGATGCCCTTAAAGCGGATGCGCTTGTACTTGCCGCAGTGGCACTCCCAGTCCTTCTGCGGCCCGAAGATCCGTTCGCAGAACAGGCCGTCGCGCTCCGGCTTGAGGGTGCGGTAGTTGATCGTCTCCGGCTTCTTCACCTCGCCGTGCGACCAGAGGCGGATCTGCTCCGGCGAGGCCAGGCCGATCTTCACCGCGTCGAAGTTGTTGACGTCCTGCATCAATAGTCCTCCACGAGGGCCTCTTCACCCTCCAGGTTGATGCCCAGCGCCCGGGCCGTCTCCGCGATGTCCTCCTCGATCTCCTTGAGCTCGATCTCCTTCTTGTCCTCGCTGAGCACCTTCACGTCCAGGCACAGCGACTGCAGCTCCTTGACCAGGACCTTGAACGACTCCGGCACGCCCGGCTCCTGGATGTTCTCCCCCTTGACGATCGCCTCGTAGGTCTTGACGCGACCGACGACGTCGTCGCTCTTCACGGTGAGCAGCTCCTGCAGCGTGCTTGCCGCGCCGTAAGCCTCCAGCGCCCAGACCTCCATCTCCCCGAAGCGCTGGCCGCCGAACTGCGCCTTGCCGCCCAGGGGCTGCTGGGTGATCAGGCTGTAGGGGCCCGTGCTGCGGGCGTGGATCTTGTCCTCCACGAGGTGCAGCAGCTTCATCATGTAGATCCAGCCCACCGTGACCGTGCTGTCGAACGGCTCGCCGGTGCGGCCGTCGCGCAAAGCGACCTTGCCTGCGGCGGGCAGGCCGGCCTCGCGGAGCATGGTCTTGATCTCGTCCTCCTTGGGGCCGTCGAAGACCGGCGCCTCCACCCAGATGTTCAGCTGCGCGGCCGCCCAGCCGAGGTGCGTCTCCAGCACCTGGCCGACGTTCATCCGGCTCGGCACGCCCAGCGGGTTGAGGACGATGTCCACGGGGGTCCCGTCGGGCAGCATGGGCATGTCCTCCTCGGGGAGGATCACCGAGATCACGCCCTTGTTGCCGTGGCGGCCGGCCATCTTGTCACCGACCGTGATCTTGCGCTTCTGCGCGACGTAGACCCGCACCAGCGTGTTCACGCCCGGGGGCAGCTCGTCGCCGGTTTCCCGGCTGAAGACCTTCACGGAGACGACCTTGCCCTTCTCGCCGTGCGGCACTTTGAGCGAGGTGTCCCGCACCTCGCGCGCCTTCTCGCCGAAGATCGCGCGCAGCAGGCGCTCCTCCGCGGTAAGCTCGGTCTCCCCTTTCGGCGTGACCTTGCCCACGAGGATGTCGCCGGCGCGCACCTCGGCGCCGATGCGCACGATGCCGCGGTCGTCAAGATCGCGCAACGCCTCCTCGCCGACGTTGGGGATGTCGCGCGTGATCTCCTCGGGCCCAAGCTTCGTGTCGCGGGCCTCGACCTCGTACTCCTCGATGTGGATCGAGGTGAAGAGGTCCTCCTTCACCAGCCGCTCGCTGATCACGATGGCGTCCTCGTAGTTGTAGCCCTCCCAGGGCATGAAGGCCACCAGGACGTTGCGCCCCAGGGCCAGCTCCCCCTGGTCGGTGCAGGGCCCGTCGGCGATGACGTCGCCCTCTTTGACTTCGTCCCCGGTGCGCACCAGCGGCGTCTGGTTGATGCACGTGCCCTGGTTGCTGCGCTGGAACTTCGTCAGGCGGTAGACATCCTTACCCCGCCCGGTGTTGATCACGATCTCGTCGCCGGTCACGGCCTCCACCGTGCCGCCGTGGCGCGCCACGACGACGGCGCCGGAGTCCACGGCGGCCCGCAGCTCCATGCCGGTGCCCACGAGCGGGGCCTCGTTGGCCAGGAGCGGCACAGCCTGCCGCTGCATGTTGGAGCCCATCAGGGCGCGGTTGGCGTCGTCGTGCTCGAGGAAGGGGATCAGCGCCGTGGCCACGGAGACGGTCTGCTTCGGCGAGACGTCCATGAAATCGACCCGCTCCGGCGGGACCAGGACGATGTCCTTGCCGTGCCGCGCCGAGACCCGGGCCTCGATGAGGTTGCCCTTCTCATCGGTCTTGGCGTTGGCCTGGGCGATGACGTACTGGTCCTCACGGTCGGCGGTGAGGTACTCCACCTTGCGGGTGACCTGACCGTCGCGCACCACCCGGTAGGGCGTCTCGATGAAACCCAGATCGTTGACCCGCGCATAGGTGGCCAGGGACGAGATCAGGCCGATGTTCGGTCCCTCTGGCGTCTCGATCGGGCACATCCGGCCGTAGTGGCTGGTGTGCACGTCCCGCACCTCGAACCCGGCGCGCTCCCGGGAGAGGCCGCCAGGACCGAGGGCGGAGAGCCGCCGCTTGTGCGTCAGCTCGGCCAGGGGGTTCGTCTGGTCCATGAACTGGCTGAGCTGGGAGCTGCCGAAGAACTCCTTGATCGCCGCCACCACGGGCCGGATATTGATCAGCACCTGGGGGGTGATCTGGCCGGTCTCCTGGATCGTCATCCGTTCGCGGATCACCCGCTCCATGCGCAGCATGCCGATCCGGAACTGGTTCTGCAGCAGCTCGCCGACCGAGCGCACCCGGCGGTTGCCGAGGTGGTCGATGTCATCGACCGTGAAGCCTTCCTCCTCGTTCACCAGCCCGACGAGGTAGCGCACGACTTCCACGATGTCGTCGCGCAGCTGCTGGCCGTGGCGAGGCGCGCCCTCCCCGCCGACCAGGTAGAGGACCTCCTTCGTCGAGGGGGCCAGGCCGAGGACGACACGCGTGCCGCGGGGCACCTTCCGGACCTCGAGCAGCTCGCCGTCGACCTTGGCCACGACCCGGGCCAGCGCGCCGCTGAACTCGCGGCCGTCCTTGAGGACCAGGGTGAACTCCTTCCTGTCCTTGTGCGCCTTGACGTCGTCGACCTCGCCGCCCGTGGTCTGGACCAGGGTGCGGAACTCGAGGGGCGCCTCAAGACCGAGCTTGCGGTTCAGCTTGTAGCGGCCGACTTTGCCCAGATCGTAGCGGCGCGGGTCAAAGAACAGCGTCTGCAGAAGCTGGCGCGCGCTCTCCACCGTCGGCGGATCGCCCGGCCGCAGCCGGCGGTAGATCTCGATCAGCGCCTCCTCCACGGCCTTCGGTCCGCTGCGCTCCTTGACCGGGTCCTTGGCCAGGGTGGCCTGGATCGCTTTGTCGTGGTCGTAGAGCCGCAGGATCTTCTCATCGCTGTCGTGGCCGAGGGCCCGCAGCAGCACGGTGACCGGGATCTTCCGGGTGCGGTCGATGCGTGTGGAGATGATGCCGTTGGCGTCGGCCTCCAGCTCGAGCCAGGCCCCGCGGTGGGGGATCACCGTGGCCGTGGGCATCGGCCGCCCCGAGGTGTCGGGCTGGTAGCTGTAGTAGACCCCCGGCGAGCGGACGAGCTGGCTGACGACGACGCGTTCCGCGCCGTTGATGATGAAGGTGCCCCGCCGCGTCATCAGCGGCAGGTCGCCCATGAAGACTTCCTGCTCCTTGATCTCGCCCGTCTCCTTGATCAGCAGGCGGACCTTGACCTTCAGCGCCGCGCTGTAGTTGTAGTCGCGGTCGCGGCACTCTTCCTCGGAGTACTTCAGGCGCTCCAGGCGATAGCCGCCGAAGTCCAGGACCGGCGCATCGTCGAAGACGTTGGGCGGCTCCGGCCGCTTGCCGCGGCCTTCCACGGCGAAGTGCAGCTCGAGGTTCCCTGTGAAGTCCTGGATCGGGGAGACCTCTTCGAAGACCTCTCGGATGCCCTCACGCAGGAACCACTCGTAGGACTTGCGCTGGACCTCGATGAGGTCCGGGACGTCCAGGATCTCCGGGAGCTTCGCCGAGCTGACCCGGGAGCGACGCCCCCGCACGACGAGTTGCCCGATCGCGAGGCTGCGGGGCTTACCCCCCGCCGCACGTCCAAACGTCCGCCGGCTGCGTGTCTTCACGGGACGACCTTCACCTCCAGCGAGGATTCAGGCGGGAAAAACAGCGAAAGCAAGGCTCCGATTTGCCTCGCTTCCGGATTGTCGGCTGTGTCCTCTCGTCAAACCTAGGCGCCCTGACCCAGAATGCCGTAAAGGATATACTAACGGCCCCGGGTCAGGGCGTCAAGGGCAGGCAGGAATCCGCTCACTTGATCTCGACGGTCGCGCCCTCGGCCTCGAGCTTGGCCTTGATCTGCTCGGCCTCCTGCTTGCTGACCTTCTCCTTCACCGGCTTGGGGGCTCCGTCGACGAGGTCCTTGGCCTCCTTGAGGCCCAGACCGGTCAGCTCGCGAACGACCTTGATGACCTGGATCTTCTTCTCGCCGACGCTCTTCAGGATGACGTCGAACTCGGTCTGCTCTTCCGCCGCCGCCGCGCCCGTCGCCGCCCCGCCCGCCAGCGGGCCCGCCGCCACGGCGACCGGCGCCGCCGCGCTGACTCCGAACTTACTCTCCAGCTCCTTGACCAGCTCGGCGAGCTCCAGCACCGTAAGGTTGCTGATCGCCTCGACGATTTCCGCCTTCCCCAGCTTCGTGGCCACCGCCGTTCCTCCTGACCTGACGTGTCGCCGCCTCAGGCGGCCTCCTTCTGCTTCTGGATCTGGCTCAGGGCATAGACCAAGTTGCGCGGTACCGCGCTCAGCACGCCGACCAGCGCAACGAGCGGCGCCTGCACGGCGCCCAGGGCCATCGCCCGCATCTGCGGCTTGGCGGGCAGCTCGGCCAGCGCCTTGACCTGGTCGGCGGTCATCACCCGGCCCTCGACGTAGGCCGCCTTGATCTCGAGCTTGCGCATCGTGCGGATGAACTCCGAGAGGACGCGCGCCGGAGCCACCGGGTCGTCGGGGTTGACGGCCACGGCGGTCGGCCCCTCGAGGTACGGCGCCAGCCCCTCGATGCCCAGCGCCTGCGCGGCGCGGGCCAGGAGGGTGTTCTTCACGACTTTGTACGAGGTGCCGGTCTCCCGCAGCTTGCTGCGCAGCTGGGCCAGCTCCCCGACGTTGAGGCCCCGGTAGTCGGTGAGGATCGCCGCGGCGGCCGAGCCCAGCCAGGCGCGCAGCGTCTCGACCTCCTGCACCTTCTCCGGCCGCGCCGTGGTGCGCTCGCGGTGCGCGTGCGGATGGTGCCGCGTCTGTGCGTCCATGCGCTCCTCGCTCCGAAATGCTCGGTGGGCCCGCCGCATGACAGGCCCACCGGAGTTCGTGAGCACCTCGGCAGGCGGCCGGAACGGCCCTTCCGGCTCCCCGGCGGGGAGCCACCTGCTGTCTGCGGCGCTGGCTATGCGATTCGTCCCACCAGGCGGGGCCTAGTCTAGCACTAGGCGACGACCGCCGTCAACGCTTCCGCCTTGGACGGGTCAACCCGCACGCCCGGGCCCATCGTGCTGGAGAGGGTGATGGACCGCAGGTACTGGCCCTTTGCCGCCGCCGGGCGGGCGCGGATCACCGCCTCGAGCAGCGCGGCGAAATTCGCCGTCAGCTGCTCCTCGCTGAAGGAGGCTTTACCGATGGGGGCGTGAATGATCCCCGCCTTCTCCGTCCGGTACTCGATCTTGCCCGCCTTGATCTCCCGGACCGCCCGGGCGATGTCGAAGGTCACCGTGCCGGCCTTGGGGTTCGGCATCAGGCCGCGCGGACCGAGCACCCGGCCCAGCCGACCAACCTGCCCCATCAGATCGGGGGTGGCCACGGCCACGTCGAAGTCGAGCCAGCCGCCGTTGATCTTCTCGATCAGCTCCTCGGCGCCGACGTAGTCCGCGCCGGCGGCCTCCGCCTCCTTGGCCTTCTCGCCCTTGGCGAAGACGAGCACGCGCACGGCCTTGCCGGTGCCGGCGGGGAGCGCCACCGTGCCGCGAACCTGCTGATCTGCCTGCTTGGGATCCACGCCCAGCCGAATCGCCACCTCGATCGTTTCGTCGAACTTCGCCCTGGCCGACGCCTTGACGAGACGGATCGCCTCGCGGGGATCGTACAGGGTGGTCCGATCGATGCGCTGGCTGACCTCGCGGTACCGCTTGCCGTGCGCTGGCATCTCCCACCCCTCCCTTCGGAACGCGCTAGACGACCTGGATGCCCATCGAGCGCGCCGTGCCCTCGATCATCCGGATCGCCGCCTCGAGATCGTTGGCGTTGAGGTCCCTCATCTTCTGCTGGGCGATCTGGCGGACCTGGTCGCGGGTGACCTTGCCGACCTTGGTCTTGTTGGGCTCGCCGGAGCCCTTCTCCAGCCCCGCGGCCTGCCGCAGCAGCACCGAGGCCGGCGGGGTCTTCGTCACGAAGGTGAACGACCGGTCGGCGTAGACCGTGATCTCCACCGGCACGATCGTCCCGGTCTGCGCGGCGGTGCGCTCGTTGTAGGTCTTGCAGAACTCCATGATGTTCACGCCGTGCTGGCCGAGCGCCGGCCCCACAGGCGGCGCGGGCGTCGCCTTCCCGGCAGGAATCTGCAGCTTGACAACGGCGATGATCTTCTTGGCCATGACCTACGTCTTCTCCACGTCTCCGAAGTTCAGCTCCACCGGCGTGGCCCGGCCGAAGATGGACACGAGCACGCGGACCTTCTCCTTCTCCAGCATCACCTCGTCCACGACGCCGGTGAAATCGGCGAAGGGGCCGCTCGTGATCCGCACCGTCGAGCCCTTCTGGAAGGTGATGCGGTACTTCGGCGTCTCGTCGCGCAGCTGCTTGAGCAGCTGTCGGACCTCGGCATCGTCGAGCGGCACCGGCCGCGCCCCTGAGCCCACGAAGCCCGTCACGCCGGGCGTGTTGCGCACGACATACCAGGAGTCGTCGTCCATGATCATCTCCACCAGAACGTAGCCGGGATAGATCTTCCGGTCAACTTCGCGGCGCTTGCCGCCCTTGATCTCCTTCTCCTTCTCCGTGGGCACGAGGACCTGGCGGATCTTGTCGCCGCCCTGCGACCGCATGGACTGCATGCGGCGCTCGAGGTTCGACTTCACCTTGTTCTCGTAGCCGGAGTAGGTGTGGATGACGTACCACTTCAGCCGCGGATCCTTGGGGGCTTCCTCCGCCTCCGCTTCGGGCTCGGGCGCCTCCACCGGCTCCGGCACGGCGGGCTTCACCTCGGGCCGATCGTCCCCGAAGACTTCCTTGATCAGGCTTTCCTTGAGATCTTCCGTCATCGCAGCACCGGCGGGTCAGACACGGACGAGGAGACGCTGGAACAGCCAGCTGAAGAGCAGGTCCCACAGCCCGAGGTAGGCCGCCATCACGAGGAGGACGACGACGACCACGATGGTCATCGCGGTCACCTCCTGGCGGCTGGGCCACTCCACCTTGGCCAGCTCGACCCGCACCTCCCGGAAGTACCGTCGGATCCGCTCCAGGATCGGGGGGCCCGAGCGAACGGCGG
>DATLZI010000199.1:0-4873 GCA_035574075.1 bacterium
CGCGCCCGCGCTGCGCACCGCGCCCCGGCCGGCCACCCCGCCGCACACCCCACCACCGATGGAGGCGAACAGCGTGAACGACGGCAGTGTCAGCATCGAGGAGTTCCGCCGGCTGGACATCCGCGTCGCCGAGGTCCTGGAGGCGAAGCGGGTGCCCAACACCGACAAGCTGATCGAGGCGAAGATCGACCTGGGGTCGGAGGTGCGGACGATCATCACGGGCCTCATCCCCCACTACCAGCCCGAGGAGCTGGTGGGCAAGCGCATCATCGTCCTGGCCAATCTCCAGCCCCGCCGGGTGCGGGGGGTCGACTCGCACGGCATGCTCCTCGCCGCGGAGTGGGAGGGTCGGGTGGCGCTGCTCACGGTGGAGAAGGACGCGCCGAAGGGCGCGCGCATCACCTGAGGCGCGGCAGCCGGTCCGCCCGGCGGCCGGCGGGGAGCGATGCCCTGTGCTAGACTCTGCGTAGCTGTGGAGCTGTTCGACGCCCACCTGCACCTCGACGACGCCGCCTTCGAGCCGGACCGCTCCGCGGTCGTTGCCCGGGCGCAGGCCGCCGGGGTCGTGGGCATGGTCACATCCGGCACCGGGCTCGCCTCATCGCTGCGCTGCCTGGCCCTGGCCGATCCGGCGGCTGGCATCTACGCCGCCGTCGGCATCCACCCGCACGATGCGCACACCGCCTCCGCCGCCGACATCGAACGGTTGCGCGCGCTGGCCGCCGATCCGCGCGCCGTGGCGGTTGGCGAGACGGGGTTGGATCGGGTGCGGGGCGCGCCCTTCGACGCGCAGGTGGCGGCGTTCCGGAGCCACATCCGCCTGGCCCGCGAGCGCGCGCTGCCTCTCGTCGTGCACTGCCGGGACGCCTACGCCGAGGTCCTGGAGGTCCTGGAGGAAGAGGCGGCGACCGCGGTGATCCTGCACGCCTTCGCCGGCCCGCCGGAGGCGGCGACCGCCTGCGCGGAGCGCGGCTACTTCATCTCGATCGGCGGGGCGGTGACCTTTCCCCGGGCGGCGGCCGTGCGCGAGGCGGCGCGGCGCGCCCCGCTCGAGCTGCTGCTGCTCGAGACGGACGCGCCGGTGCTGACCCCGGTGCCCCACCGCGGCCAGCGGAACGAACCGGCCCTGCTCGTGGAGGTGGCGCGCGCGGTGGCCGCGCTGCGCGGCCTGCCCCTCGGCGATCTCGCCGCCGCCACGACGCGGAACGCGCGCCGGGCGTTCGGCGTTGAGCAGACCTAGATGCGCCTGACGGTGCTCGGCCTGCTGCTCCTGCTGCTCGCCTCCCCCGTGCTGCGCGCGGCGCCTGCGGACGAGGCCGAGATCCGCCTCGGCCGGGAGTACGCCCGGCGCCTGGAGGCGCGCTACCCGGTGGTGACCGACGAGGCGGCGGTCGAGCCGGTGACGCGCATCGGCCGGCAGATCGCCGCGCTCTCCGAGCGCCCGTACCTGCCCTGGACCTTCAAGGTCATCGAGTTCGCCGAGCCCAACGCCGTCGCGCTGCCGGGAGGGTTCGTCTACGTCACGCGGCCGATGCTGACGTTCGTGCGCTCCGAGCACGAGCTGGCCGCCGTCCTGGCGCACGAGGTCGCGCACATCGCGCACCGCCATCAGATGGAGATGATCCGGCGCAGCAACCAGGCCGCCTTCTGGACGATTCTCATCGCCGTGCTGACGCGCGACCCGCAGGTCGCCTCCGGCGCCCAGCTGGTCAGCTACGGCCTGCTCAGCGGCTACACGCGGGAGCTGGAGCGCGACGCCGATCTGACCGCCCTCGCCTACCTGACGAAGACGCCGTACACACCGGTGGCCGCGCTCACCCTGATGGAGCGTCTGCAACGCGAAGAGCGCTACCGCCCGCGGGTCGATCCTGGCGACCTCCGCGATCACCCGAAGACGGAGGAGCGCGTCGCGTACCTCACCGCCGAGCTGCGGCGGATGGGCATTCCGCTGGTCCGGCGTCCCGCCGCCGGTTACCTGCGCATCGCCACGCGCACCGTTACCGAGCAGGGCCGCGTGCTGGCCGAGCTCTACGTCAACGACACCCTGATCGTCCGGCTGGCCGATCCGGCGCGCATCGCCGCCGCGGCGGCGGCGATGGACCGGTTCTTCGACCAGGACCCTGACCCCGGCCAGGTGGCGATGCTGCGCGTCGGCGAGACCTACGAGATCGTCGGCGGCCAGATCCCCCTGCTCGTCCTGCGCCCCGCGGATGCCGCGGCGCTGGGCGCGCCGCTCGGGGAGGCGGCGCTCAGGATCCACTCCCGGCTGCGGGTCGTCATCGCGGAGGACCGCCGCCGCCGGCAGTTCAGCGGCTAGCGATGTTGCTGCACGTCGCCTTCCATCCGGCCCTCCTCGCCACCGGCGCCGTGGTGCCCCCGCCGGTGGAGCGGCGGCAGCTGTGCGTGGTGATCGACGTTCTGCGGGCCAGCACCTCGCTGGTCACGCTCGTCGAGCGCGGCGCCGGACCGATCTACATCGCGCACACGGTGGCGCAGGCGCGGGCGGCGGCGCGCGTCCTCCCCGGCGTCCTGCTGGCCGGCGAGACCGGCGGTCTGCCGCCCGAGGGATTCGACCGGGGGAACTCGCCGGTCGAGCTGGCCAGGGCGGAGACGGCCGGGCGGGCGGTGATCTTCGTCACGACGAACGGCACCGCCGCGATCCGCGCGGTGCACCGCCTCGGGCCGGTGCTCATCGGCGCGATGCGCAACGGGCCGGCGCTGGCGGCCGCGGTCCAGGCGCTGCTGGAGGACGACCCGATGGACGTGACGCTCGTCTGCGCGGGGCGGGAGGGCGGCTTCGGTCTCGACGACGCGTACTGCGCGGGCTACCTCGCCGGCCTGCTGCTGGAGGGGCGGGGGTTCGATCTGACCGACGGCACGCTCGCGGCGCTCGCGCTGTACCGGCACGAGCCGGACACCCAGGCGGTGTTCACGCGCGCGGCCGCCGGACAGAACGTGATCCGCCTGGGCCTGGCCGCGGACGTGGCCTACTGCGCGCAGCGGGGGAGCTCGCCGGCGGTGCCGAGGCTCGGCCGGGAGCTGCGCCTCCTGGAGGAGAACACCCCTCCGGAGCGTAGCCCCCAGGTATGATCCGCCTCCTGCCCGTCCTCCTCATGCTGCTCGCCGCCGCCCCCGCCGCGGCCCAGGGACCGACGATGCGCTTCTCGGGGGATATCGTCATCCCCCGGGGTACGGTGCACGAGGGGTCGGCGCTGACGATGAACGGGCGCATCGTCATCGACGGCACGTTGCGCGGCGACGCCCTGACGATGAACGGCGACATCGCCGTCTCCGGAACGGTGCGCGGCTCGGTGCGCGCCATCAACGGCGACATCACCCTCGCCTCCAGCGCGGTGGTGGATGGCGACGTCTGGTCCGCGAACGGGCGCATCATCCGCGCGCCCGGCGCGCAGGTACGGGGGCGCGTCCGGCAGGAGGGCTGGGGCCAGGCACCGCCGCCGCCGATCAGGGAGCGGTGGGAGGGGCGCTGGTCCTGGCGGTGGCCGGGCATGATGCGGGCGATGGCGACGTGGACCTTCGCCGGCTTCGTGGTCCTGGCCGCGGTGGCCGCGGCGCTCTTCCCGCTGCAGGTTCGCCAGGTCGCCGACGCGCTCCGCCGCTCGCCCGGCGAATCGCTCCTCGCCGGGGTCGTCCTGTGGATCGCGCTGCCCCCGCTGGCGCTCCTCCTCACCCTGTCCGTCGTGGGTATCCCGGCCGTGGCCTTCCTCCCGTTCGCTGTGCTGCTGCTCGGGCTGGCGGGTCTGGCGGGCGCGTCGCAGCTCATCGGCGACCGCATCCTCGGCGGGTTCCAACAGCAGCACCAGATCGTGACCGAGGCCGTCGTGGGCGCGGCGCTGCTCGGCGCGCTGGTCTTCATCCCCGGCCTGGGCTGGCTGGCGATCTTCGCGGCCTTCACGTGGGGGATCGGAGCCGTCGTCCTCGTGATCTTCCGCCGTATCCGGGGGACATCCGCTCCCTCGGCGCCCGCTTCGCCGCCTCCCGTGCCGTCCTGAGCCGGGCCGCCCTGGCCTGAACCCTGTTCGGGGTGTGACGCGCGACACTTGACAGCGGGGAAGCCTGGCCGTAGCCTGCAGTGGGCACAGTCAAACCGACCGTCCGGTTTTTTTGCCGCTTGGCAATCCCAGGCCGCGCCCCGGGGGCTGAGGCAGCATGAGTCCGAGGGTAACCGTTGCGCACGAGCAAGGCCAGCGCGCCCGCATCCTGGGCGCCGCCATCTCCTGCTTCGCCCGGGCTGGCGTGCGCCGCACCACCATCCAGGACATCTGCGCTGAGGCCGGGCTGAGCAAGGGCGGCCTGTACACCTACTTCAAGGCTAAGGACGAGATCATGGCCGCCGTCCTGGAGCGCAGCTTCGAGCTCTCGCTCGATCGGGCCAGGACGGCCGCTTCCAGCGGCGCCAGCCCCCTCGAGCGCCTGGAGCGCGTCGCCGAGGCGTTCACCGAGGCGCTGCTCTCGGGGGAGGTGGCGCCCGGGCATTCCTCCCGCCTGCTGCTGGAGATCTGGGCCGAGGCCGGAAAGGACGACCGGCTCCGCGCGCTGTGCGCGCGCGGGTACGCGCGGTGGCGCGCGTTTTTGGCCGGTCTGCTGCGCGAGGCGCAGGCGGCCGGACAGCTCCGCCGGGAGATCGACGCCGACGCGCTGGCCGCCATCTTCGTTTCGGTGTTCGACGGGCTGGGACTGCAGGAGGCGATCACCCAGTTCCGACCTGATTGGCGCACGATCGTCCAGACGCTGCGGACGGCGATCGGTGAGGGCGCCTTTGTACGGCAGGTCCGCGGCGGAGGAGCAATCTGATGCGCAGATGGATCGTCGTGGCCCTGATCGCCGCGCTGATCGTGGCCGGCGCCGTCGC
>DATLZI010000200.1:0-18942 GCA_035574075.1 bacterium
GGGTAACCGTCATCCGCCGCTCCAGCGCGTCAGCGCCTCGACGAGCGCCAGACGACCCTCGTACAGGGCGCGGCCGACGATCACGCCCTCCACGCCGGTCGCCGCCACCGCCTCCAGATCCTCCGGACCGGCGATCCCTCCGGCGGCGATCACGGGGACACCGGCGCTGCGCACCACGGCCGCCAGGCCAGCCAGATCCGGACCGGCCAGCATCCCGTCGCGCTCCACCGCGGTGTAGACGAACCGCCGGACGCCCCGCTCGCGGAGCTCGGCGGCGAGCGACGCCGCTCCCCCCGGCTCGACGCGCCGCCAAGCGTCAACGGCCAGACCGCCGGCCCGCGCGTCCAGCGCCACGGCAACGCGATCGCCGAACGCCCCCAGCGCGCCGGCCAGGACGCGGGCGGCGGTGCCGACGACGACGCGGGAGGCGCCGGCATCGAGGCCCGCGGCGATGCTCGCCGCGGTCCGGAATCCCCCGCCTACCTGCACGGCGAGGCCCAGCGAGGCGATAGCCTTTACCAGCGCCAGGTGCGCGGGACGGCCGGCGAAGGCCCCGTCCAGGTCGACCACGTGCAGCCACGTGGCACCGAGGGCCTGGAAGCGCCGCGCCCACGCCACCGGATCGTCCCCGTAGTCCTGCCGGCGGGCGCGATCGCCCTGGACGAGGCGGACCACCCGCCCCTCTGCGATGTCGATCGCCGGGATGACGAGCATCAGCCGGCAGGCAGCGGCGCCAGGCGGGCCAGCAGCCCGGCGAGCAGGCGCAGCCCTGCGGGACCGCTCTTCTCCGGATGGAACTGCAGTCCGACGACCCGCCCGCAGGCCACCACGGCCGGGAAGACAACGCCGTGGTCGGCCACCGCCACGACCGTCTCCGGATCGGCGGGCTGCACGACATAGGAATGCACGAAGTAGACGTGGGCCAGCGGATCGAGCACCCCGGTCAGGAAGGACGATCCCACCGGCTGCAGCCGGTTCCAGCCCATGTGCGGCACTTTCACCGATGACGGCAGCCGCCGCACCGCTCCGCGCAGCACCCCCAGTCCGCGGGCCTCCGGGCTCTCCTCGCTGCGCTCGTACAGCACCTGCATCCCCAGGCAGATCCCGACCAGCGGCGTGTCCGCGGACGCCGCCGCGCTGATCCATCCAGATAGCCCCGCCTGGTCGAGCCGGCGCATCGCCGCGCCGAACGCGCCCACGCCGGGGAGGACGATCGCATCGAAGATCTCGTCGCGCGGACCGGCCGCCACCGTTACGTCGGCGCCGACGGCCGCCAGCGCGCGGGCGATGCTGCGCAGGTTGCCAGCCTCGTAGTCCACGAGGGCCACGCGCAGGGGCCTCACGGACGCACCACCCCCTTGCTCGACGGCACACTCCCGCCGGTGACGCGCACCGCCTGGGCCAGCGCGACACCGAACCCTTTGAACGCCGCCTCCACCACGTGGTGCAGGGCGCGGCCGTGGACGCGCAGCAGGTGCAGCGTCAGACCGCCGTGGGCGACCAGGGCACGGAAGAACTCCTCCGTCAGATCCGCGGAAAAGGTGCCCAGGAGCTGCGGCGGGGTCTCCAGAGCGTAGTGCAGGTAGGGCCGCCCGCTCAGATCGAGCGCAATGAGAACCAGGGCGTCGTCCATCGGCAGGTGCACGGAGCCGAAGCGGGCGATCCCCCGGCCGTCCCCGATCGCCTGGCGGATGGCCTGGCCCAGGACGATCCCGGTGTCTTCCACCGTGTGGTGGGCGTCCACGGCGAGATCGCCCCGGGCGTCGATGACAAAACCGAAGCGCCCATGGATGCCGACCTGCTGGAGCATGTGATCGAAGAAGGGCACCCCGGTCGCCACCGCGACCTCGTCCGCGCGGTCGAGATCCATCCGCACGCGGATCGTCGTCTCTCGGGTCGTCCGCTCCACCTCGGCCTGCCGCCCGGCGACGCTCATCGCGCTGCCCCCTGCCCCAGACTGGCGCGCAGCGCCTCGAGGAAGCGCGCGTTCTCCTCGGCCGTCCCGACCGTGACGCGCAGGCAGCGCGCCAGCATCGGCTGCGCCGAGACGTCGCGCACCAGCACCCCCCGGGCGAGCAGCCGCTCGAAGAGGTCCGCGGCGGGCAGGGGCGTGCGGAAGAGGAGGAAGTTCGCCTGCGAGGGGAAGACCTCCACGCCGGGCACGGCAGCCAGCGCCCGGGCCAGTTCGGCCCGTTGCGCGAGGATGGCGCGAACCTGCGCGCGCATCCACTCTGGACGGGCCAGCGCGGCGAGCGCCGCCTCCTGGGCGAAGACGTTGAGGTTGTAGGGCGGCAGCGCCTTGGCGATCTCCGCGGCCAGCGGCTCCGAGGCGACGATCCAGCCGATCCGGCCGCCGGCGAGCGCCCATCCCTTGGACATCGTGCGCACGACAACAAGGTTGCTCCACCGCTGGAGCGCGGGGAGGCAGGTGTCCTCCGCGAAGGGCGCGTAGGCCTCGTCGACGACCACCACGCCCCGCGCACCGGCGGCGATCGCCTCGAGGTCCGCGGGGGCGAAGGCGTTGCCCGTCGGGTTGTTCGGCGAGGCCAGCAGGATGAGCGCCGCGGAGCGGCCGGCTTCCAGCATCGCCGGCACATCGAGCGAGAAATCCTCGCGCAGGCGCACCGCGCGCACCGCCGCCCCGCCGACAATCGCCAGCGGCGTGGCCATCGAGTAGCCCGGGGCGGTCAGCACCACCTCGCGGCCGAGGGCGAACGTCTCGACCAGCGCGAGGAGGGCCTCGTTGGAGCCGTTGGTGGCCAGGACCATGCCCGGCTCCACGCCGACGTGCGCGGCGAAAGCCGCGCGCACCGGTTCGGGATCCGCGGGATAGCGGTTCCAATCGCGCGCGGCGACCCGCGCGAGCACCTCCGCCTTGGCCTCATCCGGCCAGTCCAGCGGGCTCTCGTTCTGGTTCAGGCGCACGGCAGCGTCCCGGCGCAGCCGGTACACCCGCAGGCGCTCCACCTCCGGACGCGGGCGGACGATCATCGCTCCACCACCGCGCGCACGTGCGCCGGAAAGCCCTCGTACGTCCCCAGCGCCTCGACCGCCGGGCGGAGCCGGCGGAGTCCGTCGGCGTCCAGCTCGGCCACCGACGACGCCTTGAGGAAGGACAGCACGGTGATCCCCGAGGCTGCGCGGGCGGCGCGACCGGTGGGCAGAGCGGCGGGAACGCCGATCGCGTAGTTCGCGGCGGAGAACGGGCTCCACGCCCCGAGCAAGATCTCGCCGGCGTGCCGGATCCGATCCAGCAGCTGGCGCGGGTTCGCCGCGACGATCAACAGGTGTTCGGGCGCGAAGGCGTCCACGAACGCCGCCGCGTCGTCCATCGTCTCCGCCAGGAAGATCCCGCCGTTGCGGACGATGGCCGCCTCGGCGAAGCGCGCGCGCTCGGGCGGCAGCCCGCCCAGCAGGGCGGGCACGGCGGCAGCCACCGCCGCGGCGAGCGCGGCGCTGTCGGTGACGAGCAGCGCCGCGGACTCCGCCCCGTGCTCCGCCTCGCTGATCAGATCGAGCGCCACGCGGCGGGGGTCTGCCCCGCCGTCGGCGAGGATCACCGCCTCGGTCGGCCCGAGCAGCGCCAGCACGCGGGTTCCGGCGGTCTGCGCAAGCAGCTGCGTCGCCGTGACGTACGGGTTGCCCGGTCCGACCACCGCCGGCATCGCCGGGACGGTCGGGGTGCCGACGGCGAGAGCGGCCACCCCGGCGACCCCGTTGCACCGGATGACGCGGCGCACCCCCACGAGGGCGCAGACCGCCAGCACCGCCGGATCGATCGAGCCGTCGGCGCGGGGCGGCACGACGACGACGATCGGATCCACACCCGCCACCACCGCCGGGGTGAGGATGGTCACCGCCGTGGACGGGAAGGTCCCCTTGCCGGACGGGATGTAGACGCCCACCCCGGCGATGGGGGTGAAGCGCACCCCGGCCGTGATCCCGGGCTCCAGCGGCTCGAGCCAGGACCGCGGCAGCAGCCGCTCGTTGTAGCGCCGCGCGCGGTCGATCGCCTCCCGCAGCGCCGCGCGCAGTCCCGAGCCGATCCGGCCCGGAGCCTCGGCGATCTCCTCGGCCGGCACCGCCAGGCGGTCGGGCGCCAGGCGAACTCCATCGAAGATCTCGGTGTACTCCACCAGCGCGGCGTCGCCGCGCTCCCGCACGGCGCGCAGCGCGGCGGCGGCGGCGGCTTGCACCGTCGGATCGAAGACATGCGAACCTGCCCGGTCGAGGATCTCCCGCCGGCGCTGCGGGGAAAGGGTAGCCAGGCGCTGCACGGGCAGGGGGGACGTCACGACCATCACCCGCCTGCCGCGGCCTGCGCCGCCACTTCGTCCAGCAGCGGCCGCAGCCGCGACGCCTTGGTGCGGAGGCTGGCCCGGTTAACCACCAGCCGGGCGGTGGAGCGGAACACCTCCGCGACCTCCGTCAGCAGGTTGGCGCGCAGGGTCGCGCCGGTCACGACGAGATCCATGATGCCGTCGGCCAGACCGATCCGGGGCGCCAGCTCCACGGCGCCGTGCAGGGCGACAATCTCCACCGGCCGCGGCTGCGTCTCGAAGAACCGGGCCGTGATCCGGGGATACCGGGTGGCGATGCGCAGCAGCGTGCCGACGTCCCAGCGGTCCGCCAGACCCGCGGGCAGAGCCACCACGCCCCGGCAGGCGCCGAACCCGAGATCGACCATCTCGTAGATGTCGTGCTCCCGCTCCAGGAGGATGTCCTTGCCCACGATCCCCACGTCGGCCGCGCCGCGCTCGACATAGGTGGGCACGTCGGCGGGTTTGGCGACGACGACGCGCAGGCCGTCGTCCCCCGGCAGGATCAGACTGCGCTCCTCTGCCGGGCGCTCGATCCCCGCCGCCCCGACCAGGAAGCCCGAGCGGCGCAGCAGGGCCAGCGCGTCTTCCAGCAGGCGTCCTGTGGGGACGACGAGGGTCAGTGCGACCATACGCCCACCGCTGGCGGCAGGCCTAGCTCTGCGGCCAGCTGCGCGCGCGTGACCGGACGCTCGCCCGCGCCCTCCGCCCGCCGATCCGTCAGCAGGATCTCCCCGTCGCCGACGCGGATGAGGAAGCGCGCCGCAGGAGGGACGGCCGAGGGCGCCGCGGCGACGACCACCGACCGCCCCCGGCGACGCAGATCCTCTGCCAGCAGCAGCGCCTGCCGGCGATCGCGCGCCGTCGCGGTGACCACGACCTCCGCCGCTCCAGAAGCCTCCCGCGGGACCGCCACCTCGGAGAGGCGCTCGACGCCGATGGCGAACCCGGTGGCCGGGCAATCCGCGCCGAACCGCCCGAGCAGCGCGTCGTACCGCCCGCCGCCGAGCAGGGGGTACCCCGTGCCGGGGCCGTAGGCCTCGAAGACGAGCCCGGTGTAGTAGCTGAAGTCGCGGATGATCGCCAGATCCACCTCGACGTCGGTCACCCCGTAGTCCTCGAGGCACGCCAGGACCGCGCCGAGGCGCTGGAGGGCGGCCGTCCCGCGGGGCGATCGGGCGAACACCGCGGCGCGGTCCAGCGTTCCCGGGCCGTGCAGCCGGGGCAGCGCGCGCAACAGACGGGCCGCCGACGGATCGGCGCTCGCCGCCTCGAGGCCGGCGAACTCCCGTCGGTACAGACGCTGGCGGACCTCTTCCTGCTCCCCTTCCGGCAGTCCGGCCAGCGCGTCGCTGAGGAAGGCCAGGTCCCCGACGTGGATGACGGCGCCGCGCACCCCGCAGCGGGCCAGCGCCTCCGCGGCCAGGGCGATGACCTCCGCATCCGCCTCCGGCTCCCCGGCTCCGAGCAGCTCCACCCCGGCCTGCGTGAACTCGCGCAGCCGACCGCTGCCGGCGTCCTGCCCCCGAAAGACCGACCCCACGTAGGCCAGGCGCAGGGGACGCCCCTCCTCGCGCAGCAGGCGCGTCGCCGCGAGCCGCGCGATGGGCACCGTGATCTCCGGTCGCAGCGCCAGCAGCTCCCCGCCGCGGTCCACGATCTTGAACAGGCGGTCGGCCAGCCCGGGGCCGGCGCCCTGCACGATCGTCTCCAGGAACTCCAGCGTGGGGGTGACCACCTCCCGGTAGCCCCAGCGCTGGAAGGTTTCGCGCAGCGCCGACGCCACCGCCCCACGCCGCGCGGCCTCGCGGGGTGGCAGATCGCGCAGGCCGTCGGGAAGCTGCCGCCAGCGCGCGGTGGACGATTCACGCAAGCGCATCGCAATGTACCTCTTTATCTCGCTAAAGTACTAGCAGGAGAAACTGGGTTCCAGCCTAGCAGGCGCCGCCGCGGGCTGTCAACCCCCGGGGCGGCGTGGGGCCCGGGTCAGGCGCGGGAAGCGAGGCGGGCCAGCGCCAGTCGATAGCCATCGGCGCCGTATTCCAGGAAGCGGCGGACGCGGCTGATCGTGGCGCTGCTGGCGCGGGTGCGGCGGGCGATCTCTTCGTAGGTGTGTCCGGCGGCCAGGAGGCGGGCGATCTCAAAGCGCGCCACCATGGCCTTGAACTCGCCAATCGTGCAGACGTCCTCGAAGAACCGGTAGACCTCCTCCACCGTGCGCAGCGTGGCCACCGCCCGGCAGAAGCGATCGGCGGCCGGGTCCTTCAGGCGCGGGTTCACGGCGGGTCGTCGCACAGTCAAACGTCATCCTAGCACTGCGCGAAAGCGGGGGCAATGGGCTCAGGGGGCGCGACGGGCGGTGAAGCGGAACTCCAGCCGCACCTCATCCTCGGCGCGCAGGATGCCCAGGAGGTGAGGTGGCTCGACGCCGAAGTCCGTCATGCGGATGGTGCCGGTCGCCACCCCGCGCAGCAGGTCCCCCTGCAGGGTGAGCGTCGCCTGGAAGGCCACGGCGCGCGTCGTCTCGCGCACGGTGAGCTGCCCCTCGATCCGCAGCCGCACCTCCTGGCCCTCGCGCACCGCCGCGGACAGCACCTCGATCGCCGTGGCCCGGAACTCGGCGATCGGATAGCGCGCCGACTCGAGCCAGCGTTCGCGGATGGCCTGGTCGCGTCGCGCGCTGTCCGAGCGGAAGGTGCTGAGATCCACGGTGATCGGCCCGAGGCGACTGCGCAGCGGCGCGGCGCGATCGACGACGATCTCGCCGCGCACGGCGCCGCTCGTGCCCACCGCGGTGTTCAGTCGGTTCCCCTCCCGGAGGAAAACCTCGCGCACGCGGTAGATGACCTGCGATTCCTCGGGCACGATGACGAACCGCTGAGGGATGGCGGCGCCCGCCGCCAGATCGGCCCACGTCAACACCGCGGCCAGGAGGGCGATCAGGCGGGCGCTCATCGGCTGGCTCTAGGGCGCCGGCTGCAGCACCAGATCGAAGACGCCTCCAACCGATCCGGGGACCGGGTAGTACTGCGTGACGAGGGGGCGGTGTCTGGCCGCCGTGGCGCGCAGGTGGATGTGCGGGGGGCGTCCGGCGTACGCCGGAGGCGTGTGGCTCTCGAAGCGGTAGCGACCCGCCTCGTCAGCGATCACCGTGGCCCGCCAGTCATCGCCGTAGACACCGGCCGGGCCGGCCAGCCAGATCTCGAGCCGGGCGCCCCGCAGTGGCAGGCAGCCGCGGGCGGAGCGGACGACGCCGCGCATCGGCCTGCGTCGGCTGGCACACCGCGGCGGCAGAGGGAGCGGCAGCCGTCCCTGGCCCGGCGGCCAGCGCCAGCAGCCCGGCGCCGATGGCGACTGGCAGGATCAGCCTGTCCGGACGCGCTCGTCCGCGGAGCGCGATGACCCGCCTAGCGCTCATCTTCCAGATCGCGCAGGATGCGCTCCCGGGACAGCTCCAGGCCGTGCTCGCCTCGCATGTGCTCCTGGATCTTCGTAACCAGCTCGTCGCGCGAGTCAGCCTCGATCCGATGGCCCAGCGCGCAGCTCCAGCGCGGCATCGTCCCCTCCTCCTCCCTAGCGGGTGACGGCGCCGAGCGCCGCCGAGGATACGAGACGAGCATACTTCGCCATCGCCCCCCGCGCATAGCGTGGCACAGGGGGCTGCCAGGCGGCGAGGCGCTGCGCCAGCTCCGCCTCGCTGAGGGCGACGTCCAGGCGCCGGCGCTCGACATCGACCGTGACCAGGTCGCCGTCGCGGAGGGCGGCGATTGGGCCGCCGCGGGCGGCCTCGGGCGCGATGTGACCGGCCATCAGCCCGTGCGTCGCGCCGGAGAATCGTCCGTCGGTCAGCAGGGCGACGGACTCGCCCAGCCCGGCACCGACCAGCGCCGCCGTCACGGCGAGCATCTCGCGCATCCCCGGGCCACCCACCGGCCCCTCGTAGCGGATCACCACGACGTCCCCGGCCCGGATGCGTCCCGCCGCCACCGCCTCGAACGCCGCCTCCTCGGCGTCGAAGACGCGCGCCGGACCGCGGTGCACCAGCCGTTCATGACCGGCGACCTTGACGACGCAGCCCTCCGGAGCGAGGTTGCCCCTGAGGATCACCAGTCCCCCGGTCGGTTTGAGGGGCCGGTCCAGCGGCCGGATCACCTCCTGCCCCGGCGTCTCCTCGGCCGCCGCCGCCTCTTCCGCCAGCGTGCGCCCGGTCACCGTCAGCGCGTCGCCGTGCATCAGGCCGCCCTCGAGCAGACGCCGGAGGAGCAACCGCGTGCCCCCCGCGCGATGAAGATCGACGGCGGTGAAGCGGCCCCCGGGACGCAGGTCCGCGAGCAGCGGCGTCCGTCGGCTGATGCGGTCGAAGTCGTCGATCGCCAGATCGACGCCGATCTCCTGCGCCACGGCCAGGAGGTGCAGCACGGCGTTCGTCGAGCCGCCCGAGGCAGCGACCGCGGCGATCGCATTCTCGATGGACGGACGGGTGATGATCCGGTGGGGCCGGATGTCGTTGGCCAGGAGGGCCATCACCAGATGGCCGGCGGCGCGGGCCACGGCATCCTTCTCCGGAGCCATCGCCGGCACGTCTGCGCTGCCCAGCGGACTGATGCCCATCGCCTCGAACGCCATCGCCATCGTGTTGGCGGTGAACTGGCCGCCGCAGGCGCCCGGCCCGGGGCAGGCTGCCGCCTCGAGCTCGGCGAACGCGGCGGCGTCGAGGCGGCCGGCGTGGTAGGCGCCGACGGCCTCAAAGACATCCTGGATCGTCACGTCCCGGCCGCGGAACTGACCGGGCATGATCGAACCGCCGTACAGCATCAGCGACGGCAGATCCAACCGGGCCAGGGCCATGACCGTGCCGGGGATGGTCTTGTCGCAGCCGGAGATCGCGACCAGGCCGTCCAGGAGGTAGCCGCGCGCCACGAGCTCGATCGAGTCGGCGACGACCTCCCGGCTCACCAGCGACGTCTTCATCCCCTCCGTGCCCATCGAGATCCCGTCGGAGATCGCGATGGTGTTGAACTCCAGCGGCGTCCCGCCGGCCGCGCGCACCCCGGCCTTGACCTGCTCGCTGAGGCGCCGCAGGTGGAAGTTGCAGGGCATCAGCTCGATCCAGGTGTTGGCGATGCCGATCAGCGGCCGCCGCAGGTCGTCGTCGGTGAGCCCGATGGCCTTGAAGTAGGCCCGGGCCGGCGCGCGGTCCGGGCCATCGAGCAGGCGCGCGCTGCGGGCGCGCAGGGCGCCGGGCAAAGTCTCCTTCATCGTCGTACACCTCCCGGAAGACCCGCCACCGCGGCGGCGACGGCGTCGCCGAACTGCGCCGTGGTCGCCCCGCCCCCGAGATCGGGCGTGCGCAGGCCGTCGGCGATCACCCGCTCCACGGCCTGCTCCACCGCCGCCGCCGCCGCCGGGTGGCCCAGGGAGTACCGCAGGAGGAGGGCGGCGCTGAGGATCGCCCCGGCAGGGTTGGCCCGACCGCTCCCCGCGATGTCGGGCGCCGATCCGTGGACGGGCTCGTAGAGGAACGGCGCGCGGTCGCCCACGCTGGCCGAGGGCAGCAGGCCCATCGACCCGGCCACGGCGCCCGCTTCGTCGCTCAGGATGTCCCCGAACATGTTCTCCGTGACCACGACGTCAAACCGCCGCGGCGCGCGCACGAGCTGCATCGCGCAGGTGTCCACCAGCATGTGCTCCACCACCACCTCCGGCGCCGCGCGCGCTTCCTCCTCGACGACCTCGCGCCACAGACGGGACGTCTCCAGGACGTTGGCCTTGTCCACGGAGGTCAGCCGCCGCCCCCGGGCGCGCGAAGCGGCCAGGGCGACGCGCACGACGCGTTGCACCTCTGCGCGGCGGTAGCGCAGCGTATCGACGGCCTCGTCGGCGCTGCGGCCGCGGGGCTCCCCGAAGTAGAGTCCGCCCGTCAACTCTCGGACGATGAGCAGATCGACGCCGGCCGCCACCTCCGGCCGCAAGGGGAGCTGATCGACCAGCGGGGCGAGGACGCGCACCGGGCGGAGGTTGGCGTAGACGCCGAGGGCCTGCCGCAGCTGCAGCAGGCCGCGTTCCGGGCGCTGCGCGCCGGGCAAACCGTCCCACTGCGGCCCGCCCACCGCCCCCAGCAGCACGGCGTCCGCGGCCCGGCAGCGCTCGAGCGTCGCCCCCGGCAGGGGCGATCCGGACCGCTCCACGGCCGCCCCGCCAATCAGCGCCTCCTCGAAGGCAAAGCGCAGACCGAAGCGCGCGCCGACCGCGCGCAGGACCTTCAGCGCCTCCGCGGTCACTTCCGGGCCGACGCCGTCGCCCGGGAGCACGGCGACGCGCACGGACCCCGTCGTCAACTGCGGCGGGTCTCGAAGCTCTGCTGAATCCGCTCCAGCACCCACTCCGGCTCGGATGGGTCTTCCTCGCGGCGCGGGCGGTCCTTCCCCCGCTCCCGCTCCCCACGGGGTTCCTCACCATGCCCCGGCGTGTGGTCCATCGCCCTCCTCCTCAACTGGGTTCGTTCCTCGCTCAGCGGCTCCCGAGCTGGGCCCGGACGTACGGCACGATCCCGCCGGCGTCCACCAGGCGCTGCATGAACGCCGGGATCGGCTGCCCCTGGTACAGCGCGCCGCCCCGGGTGATGTTGCGGATCGTGCCCGCGGCGAAGTCCACTTCCAGGACATCGCCCTCCCGGACGCCGGCGTGGGCTTCCCGGCACTCCAGCAGGGGCAGCCCGACGTTGAAGGCGTTGCGGTAGAAGATGCGGGCGAAGGAGATCGCCACGACCGCGGCGATGCCGGCGGCTTTGATCGCGATCGGGGCATGCTCCCGCGAGCTGCCCTGTCCGAAGTTCTCGCCGGCCACCAGCACATCGCCGGGGGCGAGGCGGGCGCGCAGCGAGGGGTCGAGATCTTCGAAGACGTGCGCCGCCAGCGCCGCCGGCTCCGCCGTGACGAGGTAGCGCGCCGGGATGATCACATCGGTATCGATGTGGTGCCCGACGACGTGCGCCGCGCCGCGAACGACCATCGCCGCCTCCTCACGCGCCCACCAGGGCGCCCATCACGTCGGCCGGGTGCGTCAGATGCCCGGTCACCGCCGTCGCCGCGGCCACGGCGGCGTTCGCCAGGTACACCTGCGCGGTCTTGTGGCCCATCCGGCCGACGAAGTTGCGACTGCTGGTCGAGACACAGACCTCACCCTCGGCCAGCACGCCCATGTGGCCTCCGATGCAGGGCCCGCAGGTCGAGGTGCTCACCGCGGCGCCCGCCTCGAGGAAGATCTGGATCAACCCCTCGGCCATCGCCTGGCGGTAGATCGCCGGCGTGGCGGGGATGACCAGCAACCGGGTGTCGCGATGCACCGTCCGCCCGGCGAGGATGCGCGCCGCGGTGCGCAGATCCTCGATCCGACCGTTGGTGCAGGTGCCGATGAAACACTGGTCGACGCGCACCCCGGCGGCCTCGCGCACCGGGACGACGTTCCCCGGGGAAGCGGGGGCGGCCACCACCGGCTCCAGGGCGCCGGCGTCGATCGTGCGGACGTCCGCGTAGGCGGCGTCGGGGTCAGAGCGCACCACGGTGAAGGGGCGCCGGGCCCGGGGCGTGATCCACTCCAGCGTCCGCTCGTCGGGCTCCATGATGCCGTTCTTCGCCCCGGCCTCGATCGCCATGTTCGTGATCGAGAAGCGCTCGTCCATCGTCAGATCGCGCAGCGTCTCGCCAGCGAACTCCATCGCGCCGTAGCGAGCGCCATCCACGCCGATCCGGCCGATCACGGCGAGGATGAGGTCCTTGCCGGTCACCCACGGCCGCAGCCGCCCGCGGAACTCATAGCGCACCGTCTCTGGCACGCGCAGCCACAGACGGCCCAGGGCCATCGCCGCGGCGAGATCGGAGGACCCCACGCCGGTGGCGAAGGCGCCCAGAGCCCCATGGTTGCACGTGTGGGAGTCGGCCCCGATGAAGACGTCGCCGGGGCCAACGAATCCCTCCTCGGCGAGGAGGACGTGGGCGATGCCCGCCCGGCCGATGTCGTAGAAGTGCGGCAGGGCATGCCGGCGGACAAATTCGCGGGTGATCTTGCACTGGTTGGCCGAGGCGATGTCCTTGTTCGGCACGTAGTGGTCGAGCACGAAGGCCACGCGGTCGGGATCGAAGACGCGCGCCACGCCCATCTTCTCGAACTCCTGGATGGCCAGCGGGGCCGTGATGTCGTTGGCGAAGACGAAGTCCACCCGACAGTCGATGATCTCCCCCGGGCGAACGCTCGGCACCCCGGCGTGCGCGGCGAGGATCTTCTCGGTGATCGTCAGGCCCATCCGCGGTCTCCTCCCGCCGCTCCCGCCGGCACGGGGCGCGAAGCCAGCAGCTTGTTGAGCGCGGCGACGTAGGCCCGCGCGCTGGCCTCCAGGACGTCGGTGCTGCTGGCGCGCCCGATGGCCAGCTCGTGGTCCAGGCGCACGCGCACGACCGCCTCCCCCACCGCCTCCGTCCCGCCGGCCACGGCGCGCACGGTGTAGTCCAGCAGGACGGGCCTGAGGGCGACGATGGCGTTGATCGCGGCGAACAGCGCGTCCACCGGGCCGTCGCCGCTGGCACTGCGTTCCTGCTCGGTCGGCCCGGCGGCCAGCCGCACCGTCGCCGTCGGCGACCGTCCCGTGCCGGTCCACACGGCGAAGGCGCGCAGCTCCCAGGTGCGCGGGGGGGCGGCGAGGTCTTCCTCTACGAGGGCGATGACCTCCTCGGGGAGCACCGTCTTCTTTCGATCGGCCACCTCTTTGAAGCGCCGGTAGGCGCGATCCAGCTCGTCCTGGCTCAGCCGCAGGCCGGCGGCCTCGAGCGCCGCGGCCAGGGCGTGGCGGCCGGAGTGCTTACCGAGGACCAGGCGGTTGGTGGGCAGCCCGACCGATTCGGGGGTCATGATCTCGTAGGTGCGGCGATCGGCCAGCACCCCGTGCTGATGGATGCCCGCTTCGTGGGCGAAGGCGTTCGCCCCGACCACCGCCTTGTTGGGCTGCACGTCGATGCCGGTCAGCGCGCAGAGCAGCCGGCTGGTGGCGTAGAGCTGCGTGGTGTCCACGCCGGTGCGCAGCCCGTAGAGGTCGGCGCGGGTGCGCAGGGCCATGATCACCTCTTCCAGGGCCACGTTCCCCGCGCGCTCGCCGATGCCGTTGATCGTGCCTTCGACCTGGCGGGCCCCGGCGCGCAGGCCGGCCAGGGTGTTCGCCACGGCGACGCCGAGATCGTTGTGGCAGTGCACGCTGACGACGACGCGGTCCATCCCCGGCACGCGCTCCCGCAGCGTGCGCACCAGCGCCCCGAACTCCTCAGGCTGGGCGTAGCCCACGGTGTCCGGGATGTTGATCACCGTCGCCCCGGCCTTGATCGCGGCCTCGAAGACGCGGCAGAGGAAGTCCAGCTCGGAGCGCGTGGCGTCCTCCGCGCTGAACTCCACGTCGGGGCACCACCGGCGCGCCAGCCGCACCGCCTCCGTCGCCGCCGCCAGCACGGCGTCAGGCGTCATGCGCAGCTTGCGCGCCATGTGGATCGGCGAGGTGGCGATGAAGGTGTGGATGCGCGGCCGGGCCGCGTCGCGCACCGCCTCCCACGCCCGCTCGATGTCCTGCGGCGCGGTGCGGGCCAGGGCGCAGATCGTCGGCCCCCGGACCTCCCGCGCCACGGCGCGGGCCGCCTCGAACTCTCCCGGCGAGGAGATCGGAAAGCCGGCTTCGATGACGTCCACCCCCAGGCGGGCGAGCTGGCGGGCCATCTCCACCTTCTCCGCCGCCGTCATGGAGAAGCCCGGCGACTGCTCCCCGTCGCGCAGCGTGGTATCGAAGATCTGGACGGCATCGGCCATCGGCTCCACCTCAGGACGCTCCCACGGGCTGGCGCGTCGCGCCCGGCCGGCGCAGCCAGGGCATCATCGCCCGAAGCTGCCGGCCCACCTCCTCGATCGAATGCGCCGCGGCGGCCCGGCGGTGCGCCGTCATGCTCGGCCGTCCGGCCTGGTTCTCCAGGACCCACTCCCGGGCGAAGGTGCCGTCCTGGACCTCACGCAGGATACGGCGCATCGCCGCCCGCACGTGATCGTCGACGATCCGGTCGCCTCGGCTGTAGTCGCCGTACTCCGCGGTGTCCGAGACGGAATAGCGCATGTACGAGAACCCGCCCTCGTAGATGAGATCGACGATGAGCTTCATCTCGTTCAGGCACTCGAAGTAGGCGATCTCCGGGGCATAGCCGGCCTCGACCAGGATCTCGTAGCCGGTCTGGATCAGCCGGGTGATGCCGCCGCAGAGCACGGCCTGCTCGCCGAAGAGATCGGTCTCGGTCTCCTCCCGGAACGTCGTCTCGATCACGCCGGCCTTCGTGCAGCCGATGCCGCGAGCGTAGGCCAGCGCGGTGGCCTTCGCCTGCCCCGTGGCATCCCGGTGCACGGCGAGCAGCGCCGGCACGCTAGAGCCCGCCACGAACAGCTCGCGCATGCGGTGGCCGGGCGACTTCGGTGCGATCATCACCACGTCGGTGTCCGCCGCGGGCTGGATCTGGTTGTAGTGGATGTTAAAGCCGTGAGCGAAGAGCAGGGTCCGGCCGCTGCGCAGGTGCGGCGCGATCTCTCGCTCGTAGAGCGCGCGCTGCACGTGGTCCGGCGTGAGCATCGCCACGACGTCGGCCCGTCGCGCGGCGTCGGCCACGGTGGCCACGGTCAGCCCGTCGGCCTGGGCCTTCGCCCACGAGGCACTGCCCTGGTACAGCCCGACGACGACGTCGACGCCGCTGTCGCGCAGGTTCAAGGCGTGCGCGTGCCCCTGGCTGCCGTAGCCGATCACGGCCACGGTCTTGCCGCGCAACGGCTCCAGCGGAGCGTCCTGATCGTAGTAGATTCTGGCCATCGGGTTCCCCCCTCCTCAGGTCGCCTGCGGTCCGCGCAGGAGCGTGACCTGCCCCGTGCGCGCCACTTCGCGAATGCCGTGCTTGCTGAGCAGCGACAGTATGGCGTCCACCTTCTCGCCCTTACCGGTCACCTCGAGAGTCATCGTCCGATCGGTGAGATCAACCACGCTGGCCCGGAAGACGTTGGCGATCTCCATGATCTCCATGCGCGTGCCCGGCGTGGCGTTCACCTTGATCAGCGCCAGCTCGCGGTCCACCGTGGCCGCCCCGTCGATCGCCGTGGCCCGCCGCACCTCGACGAGCTTGCGCAGCTGCTTGGCGAACTGCTCGGTGCGCTCCGGCGGCGTGTCCACGACGATCGTCATGCGCGAGATGGACGGATCTTCGGTCGGGCCGACGGAGAGGCTGTGGATGTTCACGCCCCGCCGGCGGATCAGCCCCGCCACCCGCGCCAGGACCCCGGGGCTGTTCTCGACCAGCACGCTGATCGTCGCCGCCTGCCCCTCAATCATCGATGATCATCTCCGCCACCGACTGGCCGGAGGGAATCATCGGCAGGCAGTTCTCCTCCGGATCGCACTGCACGTCCACGACCACCGGGCCGCGCTCCTCGGCCAGCGCGGCGCGCAAGGCTGGTTCCACCTGCTCGGGCCGGTCCACCCGGATGCCGCGGGCGCCGAAGGCCTCGGCGATCCGGGCGAAGTCGGGGTTGCGCAGCATCGACGCCGACCGCCGGTCGCCGTAGAAGAAGGTCTGCCACTGCCGCACCATCCCCAGGGCCCCGTTGTTCAGGATGATGATCGGGATGGCCAGGCGGTGCTCGACGGCGGTGATCAGGTCCTGCATCGTCATCTGGAAGCCGCCGTCGCCCACGACGGCGACGACGAGGCGATCCGGGCGGGCGAACTTCGCCCCCATCGCCGCGGGGAAGCCGAAGCCCATCGTGCCCAGCCCGCCGGAGGAGATGAACGCGCGGGGGCCGCGGGGGCGGTACCACTGCGCCATCCACATCTGGTGCTGCCCCACGTCCGTGGCCACGATCGCTTCGCCGCCCGTCAGGCGCTGCAGCTGCTCGCAGACGTACTGCGCGGAGATCACGCCGTCGCGCGGCCGATAGCGGTACGGGTAGCGCGTCCGCCAGGTCTCGATCTGCCGCCACCAGCCGTCGATCTGCGGCGCGCGCGCCTGCGCGGCCAGCGCGGCGAGGACGCGCTTGGCGTCGCCGACGATCGGCACGTGGGCCGGCTTGTTCTTGCCGATCTCCGCCGGGTCGATGTCGATGTGGATGAAGCGCGCCCGCGGGGCGAAATCGGCCAGCCGCCCGGTGACCCGGTCGTCGAAGCGGACGCCGACGGCGAGGATCACGTCCGCCTCGTTGATCGCGTAGTTGGCGTAGACGGAGCCGTGCATCCCCAGCATGCCCAGGCACAGGGGGTGCAGTTCGTCCATCGCGCCCTTGCCCATCAGGGTCAGGGTGACCGGGATGCGCGTGCGCTCGGCCAGCGCGGTCAGCTCCGCGCTCGCCTCGGCGCTGATGATCCCGCCCCCGGCGTAGATCACCGGCCGGCTCGCGGCGGCGAGCAGCTCGGCCGCGGCGGCGATCTGCCGGGGAGCACCGTCCAGGGTCGGCCGGTAGGTCGGCACCGGCACCCCTTCCAGGAACGCCGGAACGCAGGAGGCCTGCGAGACGTCGCGAGGCACGTCCACGAGCACGGGACCGGGGCGGCCGGTGCGCGCCAGGTAGAAGGCGCGCTGCAGGGCGGGGGCCACGTCGCCGACGTCCATGACGAGGTGGTTCCACTTCGTGATCGGCATCGTCACCCCGGTGACATCGGCTTCCTGGAAGGCATCGTTGCCGATCACGGGCCGCGGCACCTGGCCCGTGATGGCCACGACGGGGATGGAATCCATCATCGCGTCGGTGATGCCGGTGACGAGGTTCGTGGCCCCGGGGCCGCTGGTCGCCGTGCACACTCCCACCCGGCCGGAGGCGCGCGCGTAGCCGACGGCGGCGTGCGCCGCCACCTGCTCGTGACGGACCAGGATGTGGCGGATGTCCCGCGCGTCGTACAGCGCGTCGTAGATCGGCAGCGACGCGCCGCCGGGATGCCCGAAGAGGATCTCCACCCCCTCGCGGCGCAGCGCCTCGACGAGGATCTGCGCGCCGGTCTGGGTGCGCGCGCGCGTCCGCCGTGTCGTGGGTGCGTCGAGCTGTCGTGCCATGGCGTGCCTCCCGGGGCTCAGCGCCCGCAACAAATACGCGCGGGAGTCACCCTAAGGACGGGGGACTCCCGCGGTACCACCTTAGTTCCGGCCCGTGCGGATCAGTACGACCCGCGCGGCCGGCCCTTGTACCGGTATCGGCGGCCAGCCGGCGACGCCTGCGCGGCTGCGGTTGGCGTCACAGCTCGGGGACGAGTTCGGCGTCGCTCCGACTGCCGGGTTCCACCCCTGCCCCGGCTCTCTTGGAGTGGTGCGGGCGCCTACTGCTTCCCCTCATCGCCCTGCGCGTGCTGAGAAACAAAAGCCCGAGCGATAGATCCGCGAGGAACCTATCCCTCAGGCTTTTCTCCTGACGGTGTAGCGGCCGTGCGCAGGCCGCCTGCGCCGCTTGGACCGACCGACCCTCGTGGGGCCGTGGAACCCTAGGCGCACTTCCTCCACTCGAACTTACGCGCGAGATTACCAGACTGCAGTAGGCCTTGTCAACAGGATTGAGGGGCCCCTGCGCGCGTTCCCCGCTGGCCGGCCCCGCCTGCCCGGCGGCCGCCGGACGGCGGGCCGGCCATGCACCGCGAGGCTAGTTGAGGATCGATCCTCCCAGGGCGACCCGGTACTGCGGAGGGACCAGCTCGACGACGTCCCCGAGCTGCAGGTAGACCGCGGTGATCTTCGCGCGATCTGCGTCGTTCTCATTCAGTTCCCGGATCTTGCGCCAGAGATTGGTCGCCGTGCGCAACCTGACGTCCTGCTGGGCCTGCGGCGAGGTGAGCAAACGAACGCGGTTCAGACTTACGGCCATAGCCATGCACCCCCAGGATGCGTCACGGGCGTCGCCCGTGCCGCTCGTCCTCTCTCTTCACTTGGGCTCAGGGGGGACTTCTCGACCGGGATTCTAGCACACCGGCGCTTCCCGGAACAACGCAGGGATCGCGGCAGTTCACGGTAGATTGAAGAGAAGATGACGCGGGCCGTGCTGTTCGACCTCGATGGGACGCTGCTTGATTCCTTCGCCCTGATTACCGCGGCGTTCCGCGCCGCCTGTCGCGAGGTGCTCGGCCGCGAGCCGTCCGCGCACGAGGTGCTCGAGCGCTGGGGCCAGCCGCTCGCCATGCGCTTCGCCGCCCTCGCCCCGGACCGCGTGGAATCCCTCGTCGGCGCCTACAGTCGAGTCTACGAGGCCGCGGCGGCGGCGCTGCTGCGGCCCTTCCCCGGCGTGCCCGCGCTGCTCGATCGCCTGGCCGACGCCGGCCTGCGCCTCGCGGTCGTCACCTCCAAGCGTCGCCACGCCGCCCTGCGGGACCTGGCCCGCTGCGGTCTACTTGACCGGTTCCACGCGGTCGTGGCCAGCGAGGACGCGCCGGCGGTGAAGCCCGCGCCGGACCCGGTGCGCGCGGCGCTCTCCGACCTGCGCACGGAGGCCGTTCGGAGCTGGATGGTGGGCGACGCGGCGCTCGACATCGCCGCGGGACGCGCGGCCGGCACGCGCACGATCGGCGCGCTGTGGGGCGCCCGCGACCGCG
>DATLZI010000201.1:0-20575 GCA_035574075.1 bacterium
TGACCGGCCCGCTCGACCCCACGACCACGCTGGAGGGCGCGACGCTGAGCTGCAGGGCGGTCTCCACGAACGCCGGCCGCTGGACGAAGTTCCCGAAGGCGACGGGGCTGACGCCCACCGTTCGGGTGGACACGGCGAACGTCGCCGGATCGATGACCCACACGATGTTGGCGCCGGGCGCGCTGTTCGTCACGAAGATCCGGCCGTCGGCGCTCACGTCCACGCCCGACGGCGCCCCGCCGAGGATCACGTCTACGGCCGCCGGCTGCAGCGTGATGGCGTCGAGCACGGAGAGGGTGCCGCTGCCGCTGTTGGCCACGTAGAGACGCCGTTCATCGGGGCTGAGGGCCAGGCCGACCGGTGAGATACCGACGAACCCCTCCGCGACGAGCGTGTTCGTCGCGGTGTCGATCGCGGCGACCGTCCCGCTGGCCTGGCCGCTGACGTAGAGGCGCGAGCCGGACGCGTTCATGGCCAGCGCGTAAGGACGGCGGGTGGCGACCACGGTCGCCTGGATGTCCACGGCCCCGCTCTCCAGCCTGCCGGCATCCAGGACCAGCACGCTGCTGCTCGTCGCCAGGTAGACTCGGCTGCCGTCGGGATGCACCGCGATCGCCGTGTTTCGCATGCCGACATCCACCGTTCTCAGGACGGCGTGTGTCGCGGCGTCGATCACCGTCACGGCGGCGCCGGTGTTGAACCCCTGATGCGACACGTAGACCCGTGTCCCCGCGGCGTTCACGGCGACGGCGATGGGCATCGGGCGCACGGCGATCGTGGCCACGAGCACCGGCGGGTGTGCGGCGGTGTCGAGGACGTAGACGGCGCCGTTCCCAAAGTTGGTGACGTAGAGACGGGTCCCCGCGCGGTTCAGAGCCACGCCCCACGGCAGGCTGGCGCCGGGCAGGGCCACCGTGGCCGGCGGCGCCGACCCCGCGGCGAGATCCAGGACCGTCACATTACTCGAGCCGGAGTTCGGGATGTAGGCGAAAGGAGCAGCCCCGGCCGCCACGGCCGGGATGAGGACAAAGAGCGCCACCAGCGTCGTCAGCCGGAAGCGGCGCACCATGTGCAATTCCCCCTGAGGATGAGTTCATGGAGCGGCGCAGCAGCGGCCGCACCATGCCTCACCCTCCCCTATGCCCGGGCAGCGGCGGCGCTAGGCCCGGCGGATGCAATTCAGCCTTGCACAGCGGCGGCGCGGGCGAATCGTTCGAAGATTAACGCCACATGCTTGATATGTTGGGCGAAATCCGCGAGACGAATGTTCTCATTCGGCGCGTGGTTATTGCTGTGGGCATACCCGGCGCCGGTGCCGACGGTGGGGACGCCGAACTGCGCGGTGAGCACGTGCATCGGCCCGGTGGCGGCCATGAGCGGCGAGACGACGGGGTCCCGGCCGTAGATCTCCTTCACCGTCTGCTGCATGACCTGGGCGAGGAGGGAGTCCACCGGGGTGCGCGCCGGGTGTTCCGCGCCCAGCAGCCGGACCTCGATGTCGGCGAACCCGTGCTGGTTGAGGTGCGTGCGCAGCTTCTGGAAGATGTCGTCGGGACGCTGGTTGGGCACCAGCCGGAAGTCGAGCTTGGCCACGGCTCGCGCGGGCAGCACGGTCTTCGACCCCGGCCCGGTGTAGCCCGCGCCGAAGCCGCAGATCGTGCAGGTCGGCTGGAAGAGGCTGCGCTTGATCAGCTGCAGCCCGGAGAGCCCCAGCAGGAACTGCTCGAGCCCCAGGTCGCGGCGGCGCAGGTCGTCGTCGCGCTGCGCGGCGAGCCGGCGGAGGTGCTCCATCTCCTCGGCCGTCGGCTCGGCGACGTCGTCGTAGAACCCCTCGATCAGGACCTGCTCGTTGCGGTCCTTGAGCGTGGCCAGGGCCCAGACCAGCCGCCAGGCGGGGTTGGGCACAATCGTCGCCTGGCTGCTGTGCAGGTCGCGGTTCGCCCCGCGGGCCTCCAGCTCGACGTAGAGGATGCCCTTGGCCCCCATGTACAGACCGGGGTTCTCCTGGATGTCCTTGCCGCCGGCCTCCCAGATGCAGCCGTCGGCCTGCAGCAGGTCGCGGTGCTGCCGGACGAACTGGTGCAGGTGCGCGGAGGAGACCTCCTCCTCGCCCTCCACAACGAACTTCACGGTGAGGGGCAGGCGGCCGCGGGTGCGCAGCCAGGCCTCCACCGCGCAGAGGCGGGCGACGAGGTTGCCCTTGTTGTCCGCGGCGCCGCGGGCGTACAGCTTGCCGTCGCGGATCTCCGCGGCGAAGGGCGGCGACTCCCACAGCTCGAGCGGGTCGGGCGGCTGGACGTCGTAGTGGTTGTAGATCAGCAGCACCGGCGCCCCGCTCCCCGCCGTGCCGTAGACGACCGGCGCGCCGTCGGTGGCGTACAGCTCCGGCCGCACGCCCACCTCTTCCATGAGCTGCGCGACCATCCGCGCGGTCTCGGCGATGCCCACGTTCTGGGCGGCGATGCTCGGCTGGCGGCACAGCCACTGCAGGCGCTCGATGAACCGGGGGAGATGCTCGTCGATGTAGGCGAAAACGTCCTGCATGCCGGAAGAACACTACGGGGCCGCGGCCGCCCCCTCCTGCCCTCCCGCCGCCTGGGCGACGTACCCCACGAAGGCCTCCTCCGGCTGCGCGCCGACGAACTCCGTCGTCTCGTTGATCACGATCTTCGGCACCGCGTAGACGGCGTAGCGCTCGGCGAGGTCGGGGAACTCGCTGGCCTCGACGATGTCGGCCCGCACGCGCGGGCTCTGGATCGCCAGGAGCGCGGCCAGCCTGGCCGCGCGCGGACAGTGCGGTCAGGTCGGGGTGACGAAGACCTGGATGTGCGCCTCGTCGGCCAGCTGGCCGAGGATCTCCTTCGAGCGGTCCGAAAGCGGCGGGGCGCCCTTGCTGACGTCGATGATGAGCTCGAGAAGGGTGGCGAACTCGTAGCCAGCCGGCAGACCATAGAAGCGCACGCCGTAGTCCTGCGCGCCCACGATCGCCGTGGCCGGGGTACGGGCGATGCCGAAGCGCTGCGCCACCTCCGGCTCCGTGGCCAGGCTGTGCACGTTGAGGTGGATCTTGGGCGAGAGCGCGGCTACCTCGCTGAGGATCTGCCGCGCATACTCCGCCATCTCCGCGTCCTGGCCGGGGAGAGCCAGCCCGCCCAGGCTCGGCGCAAAGAACTCGAGCGTCACATCGCTGACGAGCTCCTGCTCGAAGCGCCGGCGGACGAACGCCGCATCCTGGTCGTTGAGGAACGCCATGCCATATGATGTAACCGTGACGGACGCCCTGCCATTCCCGCGGGACGCCGCGGTGCTCGCCCATCTGCGCGGGTACCCCGACGACCAGCGGCGCTTCGCCAACCTGGTCAAGCAAACCCACCCCCGGGGGACATCCGCGGTGGAGTTCCTGCTGAAGCGACCGCCCTCGGGCGAGTTCATCGAGGCGCTGGCCCGCGCCGTGCAGGACGGGGTGGAGATCGTCACCGCGGTGGAGGCGGCGGCGCTGGCAGAGCTTCCCCCGCGGGAATTCCTCCAGGACGTCGCGGCGCGCCCGGACTTTCCCCGCCCCCTCTATCGCCGCGACCACCGCGCGATATGGCGGCGCGCCGAAGTCCTGGCGTATCTGGACGCACTCCACGATGCCTAAGCTCGCCCTGTGGGTGATCTGCCGGGCCTGCGGCACGGCCTTCGACACGCGCCTGCGGCTGGACCGCCGGAGCTTCGAGCGGGGGACGCTGGCCGCGAACTACCACACCTGCCCGCACTGCGGGGCGCGCCTGACGTACAGGAAAGCCGACTACCTGACGCGGGACGGCTGAAGCCCCCCGCCGCCCGCGCCGCGCCTACGGACCGCGGCGGCGCGTTTCCTCGACCAGCCGCCGCACCTCTTCCAGCGTGCGGATCGTTTCTGCCTCGAACGTCTCCTGGATCAGGGCGAAGCGCGCGCGCTGTTCGAAGGTGAGCGCGGACTGGATCTCCTGGAGGATGCGCTCGCGCTGCAGTTCGACCTGCGCCCGCAGCTGATCGAGCTCGGCGATCTTCTGTCGGATCGCCTCCTCGCGGGGCGGCTGCTCGCGCAGCAGCGCGCGCAGCTGGCGCAGCAGGATCACCTTGCGCAATCCCAGGCCGAGGCGCAGCTCCTTGAGAGCCTTGATGCGAGGGAAGATCCGGGCGATCTGCTCGTCGGTGAGGTTGAGTTCGTCCACGAGGCGCCAGATGAGCAGGGCCTCGATGACCCGCTCGGTGCGGGGGTCGCGCCGGGGCGGCGGCTGGCCCACCGCGGGCAGGGCGAGGACCACCGCGGCCAGGGCAGCGAGCAGGACGCCGCGCGCGGCGCGCACCTCACTCCCCTCCGGGCGGATCGAACGGCGTGTCGGTGGCGCCGAAGCCGGCCTTCCAGACCGCCAGCGACGTGCCCATGGCCGGCTGCGCCCGGATGATGGACTCCGTGACATAGGGATGCAGCACCGGCAGCCCCACCGGCCCGGACGGCTGGGCCGCGGGCGGCGGGGAGGGCGCCTCAGGCAGGCTGAAGACCAGGGCCGCGATCAGCGCCGCGGTAGCGACGGCCACGCTCCAGGCGTGCCGCGGGACGCGCAACCATCGGCTGATCCGCGCCGCCGGTCGCCGCCGGTCAGCCTGCAGGGCCCGGTCGAGCCGGGCCATGAACTCCTCCCAGTGGCCAGGCGGCAGGCGGGGCTCGGGCGAACTGCGCAGCGCCCCGGCGACGTCCTCGTAGATCCCGGCCTCCAGGCGGCAGCGCGCGCAGGCCTCGAGGTGTCGATTCAAGCGGAGGCGGACATCCGGCGCGACCGCCCCGGTGAGCGCCTCGAGCACGACGTCGCGCGCCTCCCGACAGCTCATCGCCCGGGCGCTCATCCCGCGGCCTCCCCCCGCACGTAGGGAGCGAGCGCGCGCCGCAGCTTCCCGAAGGCGGCGAACATCGTGGCTTTCACCGTGCCCTCGGCGCACCCCATGATCCGCGCGATCTCGGCGTAGGGCAGATCCTGGTAGACGCGCAGCACGACCATCGCGCGCTGGCGCGGCGGCAGGGCGTCGATCGCCCCTCCCACCGCCTCGCCAAGCTCGCGGCGCTCGCTGAGCTCGACCGGGTTGTCGTGGGGTGAGGGCGCCCAGCGCAGTTCCCGCAGCCCGCTGAGCACGTCCCGCGAGCGGCGGGCGGCGAGGTCGAGGCAGAGGTTCACGGCGATCCGGAACAGCCAGGTCCGCAGCCGGGACCGCCCGGCGAAGCGCGGCAACGCCCGGTGCGCGCGGATAAAGACCTCCTGGGCTACGTCCGCGGCGTCCTCGTGGCTGCGCACGATGCGCCGGGCGATCCGGTACACCGGTTCGCGGTACTTGATCACGAGCGCGGTGAACGCGCTCTCCTCGCCGCGCTTGAAGGCCTCGATCAGCGCCTGATCCTCGGCGTCGTCCATCCGTCTGTGGTGACGGTTCTCCTCATCCGGCGGTTTAGCCTCTGCCAGCTCCAGGCCTCCCCCGCCCAGGCGCCCTGCGCGGACAGCGAGCGGGAGGGGACGCGGCGTGCCGCGAACCCTCCCGAGAGGCTGCCGATGACCGAGCCCCGGTGGAGCGCCGTTCGCCTGCGATGGAAGAGCCGCTGACCGCGGTCTGTCCGCTCTGCGGCGGCGAGATGGAGCCGCGCGGCCGAGCCCGGCGCGGGCGGGCCGTCTATACCTGCACGGAGTGCGGACACGAGACCATCCTGGAAGCGGGCAGCACCGAGCCGGCCGAGGAGCGTCTGCTCGGCGAGATCGACGCGCACGAGGACGACGACGCGGAAGAGGACGATCTCGAGGACGCGGACGGAACCTAGGCGCCCCAGACGATCTCGCCGCCCACGACGGTCAACGTGACCCGCGCCGCGAGCAGCGCCTCCGCGGGGGCGGCGAAGATGTCCGTATCCATGGCGACGAAGTCGGCGTAGAAGCCCTCGGCGAGCCGGCCCTGCACCGCCTCGGCGCCGGCGGCGTAGGCCGCGCCCACGGTGTACGCCCGCACCGCCTCCTCCACCCCGAGCGCCTGCTCGGGGTGCCACGCTGGCCGCTGCGGCTCGTCCGGCCGGCGACGCGTCACCGCGGCGTACAACCCCTGGAAAACATCGGGCGACTCGACGGGGGCGTCAGAGCCGAAGGCGAGCACCGTCCCCTCCTCGAGCAGAGCGCGCCAGGCGTACGCTGTGCGGCTGCGCGCTCCCCAGTAGCGGTCAGCGATGTCCCGGTCGCTGGTGGCGTGGATGGGCTGCATTGAGGCGGTGACCCCCAGGCGCGCCAGGCGGGGGAGGTCGTCGGGATGCAGGAGCTGGACGTGCTCGATGCGGTGGCGCGCGCCGAGGGCTTTCGTCGCCTCGCGGTGCGCCTCGCAGGCGTCGAGCACCCAGCGGTTGGCCCGATCGCCGATGGCGTGGATCGCGCACCAGAAGCCGGCCCTCACGGCTCGACCCACCAGATCGGTCAGTTCCTCCCGACTGTGGATCGCGATGCCGGTGTTGCCCGGCTGACCGGCGAACGGCTCCAGCATCGCCGCGGTCTGCGAGCCGAGCGTGCCGTCGGCGAAGATCTTCACCGGCCCCACGCGCAGCCACTCGTCGCCGAAACCCGTGCGCAGGCCGATCGCCATGACGTGGTCCAGCGCGCGCTCGGGAACGGTCATCCAGACGCGTAGCCGCAGCTGGTCCCGGGCGCGGAGGCGCTGGAATGCCGCGAACGTCGGCGGACCGTCGTACCCCGCGGTGCCGGTGAAGTGGTGCACGGCGGTGAGACCCAACGCGTGCAGGCGGGCCTGGCTCTCCAGGATGGCGGTCTCCAGCGCCTCTGGTCCCTCCTCGGGCGCCGCCCGCCAGATGAGCTCCTTGGCGGTCTCTTTGAGGATGCCCGTGGGTTCGCCGCGGTCGTCCCGCGCGATCTCGCCGCCGGGCGGATCGGGGGTCCGGCGGTCCAGGCCCGCGGCGCGCAGCGCCGCGGAGTTCACCCAGAGCAGGTGGCCGTCCTTGCTGGCGAGCACGACCGGGTGCCCGGGCGCGGCGGCGTCGAGGTCCGCCCGGTGGGGGAAGCGATCCTCCGGCCAGCGGTTCTTGTCCCACCCCTGTCCCCGGATCCACTCGCCCGGTCGGGCCCGCGCGGCCGCCTGGCGCACCAGCTCCACGGCCTCACGGAGCGAGCGCGCCGCGCGCAACTCGATCCGGCGCAGACTGATCCCGTAGGCGGGCAGGTGGATGTGCGCGTCGGTGAACCCCGGTACGACGACCAGGCCCTCGAGGTCGACGCGCCGGAAGCGGGGGAAGGCGGCGCGCAGCTCGTCGCTGGAACCGACGGCGACGACCCGCCCCCCCGCAGCGGCGAGCGCCTCGGCGCGTGGCCGGCGCGGATCGAGGGTGTGGATGCGCCCGCCGGTGAAGAGGACACCGCTACCAGACGGTTCGGTCGGCGATCCGCTCATAGAGGTAGACGCGCACGCGCTTGTAGACGTAGTAGGTGACGGCCGAGCTGAGCAGCCCCTTGAGCAGGTTGAACGGGAGCAGCGCCGGGAGGACGAGGGCCAGGACCTGCGCCCGCGAGAGGCCGAAGAAGAGCGGGTCGAGGAGGATGTTGGCCGCGATCATCACCGCGGTCATCGCGGCGACGCCCAGGCCCATCGCGCGCAGCGCCCCCCGGCGGGTGTGCTCCACGCGGTAGTAGGCGCCGGCCACCCCGACGAGCGTCATCCCGGCCAGCAGGTTCATGGCGATGCCGAAGTGGCCGCCGAGGCCGCCGGGCCGCAGGGTGGCCATGAGCAGCCCTTTGATCGCCTCGACGGCGAGGCCCGCCGCCGGGCCCAGGGCGAACGCGGCGATGAGGGCGGGCACCTCGCTGGGATCGTACTTCAGCCACGCCGGGAACGGCGGCAGCGGGAAATCGAAGGACATGAAGGTGAAAGCGATCGCCCCGAGGACCCCGATCTGCGTTGCTCTGCGCATCTCCCGCCCCTCCCGTCGCCGGATCGGGGCAGGCGCGCACAGGAAGCTGGCGCGCGGGCGTCCGCGCCGCGCGCCCCTGTGGCGGTCGACCTTCTCCCATCCGGACTGTACCGTCGGCCCCGGAGTTTCACCGGATCCACCGGCGCGATGCGCCGGGTCGCGGGCTGTCACCGCCGGTCGGGAATCGCACCCTGCCCCGAAGGTCGGCTCTCGATGTCTGGGGCCATGGTAGCATACTGGCGTGAGGGATATGAAGCGGGTCCTCTTTGTCTGAGTCGGGAACAGCGCGCGCTCGCAGATGGCGGAGGCGCTGTTCAACCAGGCTCCGCCGGTCGGGTGGCGCGCCGGCTCCGCGGGCACGGCGCCGGCATCCCAGGTCAGACCGCAGGCCGTGGAGGTCATGCGGGAGATCGGCATTGATATCGCCGGAGCCCGGCCCAAGCACCTGCGCCAGGCGCTGGGGCCCGATGTCGCCCTGGTCGTCGGCCTGTGCGCGGAGGAGGCCTGCCCGGTGGTGCCAGGCGCGCGCAGCGAGCACTGGCCGCTGCGCGACCCGGCGGGGTCTGGCGACCTGCAGGTCTACCGGGAGATCCGGGATGAGCTGCGCCGGCGCATCGCCGACCTGAAGCAGCGCCTGGACCGCCCGGCCGAGGAGGTCTGAGGGGCGAGTGTGCTGCAGGATCGCGCGCGCCGCGCGCACGCTCGTGGAGTTTCGGTCCGCGCGCGATGCCGGTGGTCCGTCCCCCCGCTAGCGCACCCGCCCGGCGGCGCGGATGCCGATCTCGTCGAGGTGGCGCAGCAGATCGGCGGGGTCCTCATAGACCCGATACGCCCCGGCCCGCTCCAGTTCCGCCTCCCCGTAGCCTCCGGAGAGCAGCCCGACGCCCAGCGCGCCGGCCCGGCGCGCGGCCAGGATGTCCCAGACGCTGTCGCCCACCACGACGGCGCGCGCGATCGGCACGCGCAGCCGACGCGCCGCGGCCAGGAAGAGGTCGGGATCCGGCTTGGCGTGCCGCACGTCATCCCGCGTGACGACCGGAGTCGCGCGCGGCAGCTTCAGCACGGCCAGGGCCGGCGCGGCCGTGGACCGGCGGCCGCTGGTGGCGATGGCCCAGGGCACGCCCAGCCGCGTCAGCGTCGCCGTCAGCTCGATCGCTCCCGGCAGCGGACGGACCTGGCCGACGAGCGCGGCGTAGGCCCTGCGGTGCGCTTCCTGGGCGGCGGCGATCTCCTCGGCGCTCAGTTGCCGCCCCGCCTCCCGGGCCACCGCGTCGACGAACAGGCCGCCGCTCATCCCGATCTTGCGGTGGATGCGCCACACCGACAGTGCGATCCCGATCGCCTCCAGTCCCGCCCGCCAGGCCAGGACGTGCTCGTAGACGCTGTCCACCAGCGTGCCGTCGAGATCGAAGAGCATTGCCGGAGACCCCCGGGCCGCCCGGGCTCCGGCCGATGTCGGCTGCGGCATCCCTTCCCTCCTCAGCTGCGCCGGCCCTGCACCCCCGCCCCGCGATTGCCTAGACGTTGAGCTCGCGCATCTCGCCGGTCACCATGTAGACGATCCGCTCGTCCACATTCGTGAGATGGTCGGCGGCGCGCTCCAGATGGCGGGCGACGATGAGGAGCTCCAGGGCGCGGGGCACCGTCTGCGGGTCTTGGATCATGCTGTCGAGCAGGTCGCGCAGCACCCGGTTCCGCAGCTCGTCGACGACGTCGTCCATCGCCGCGGCCCGGGCGGCGCGCGTCGCATCATGGGTGCGGAACGCGTCGAGCGTTTCCCGGAGCATCTCCTGGATGCGCGCTTCCATGCGCGGGAGATCCACCAGCGGCTTGACCAGCGGTGCCGAGCCCAGACGTTTCACCGCGCGCGAGATCCCCTCCGCATGGTCGGCCATGCGCTCCAGGTCGATCGCGATGGCGAACACCGAGGCGATGGCCCGCAGGTCGCCGGCCATCGGCTGCTGCGTGGCCAGCAATCGCAGGCAGCGCTGCTCCAGATCCAGGTGCGCGGCGTCGATCGCATCGTCTTCCGCGATGATCCGCTCGGCCAGGACCACGTCGCGCGTCTGCAACGCTTCGACCGCGCGGTGGATCGCCTCCCCCGCCCGGCGGCCCATCTGGACGACGTCGTCGGCCAGCCGCTGCAGGTCGCGCTCGAACGCCTGGCGCGTCATCAGCCGAACCGTCCGGTGAGGTAGTCTTCCGTGCGGCGATCCTGCGGCCGGGTGAAGATGTCGTTGGTCGCGCCGAACTCGATCAACTGGCCGTCGAGGAAGAAGCCCGTGAAGTCCGAGACGCGGGCCGCCTGCTGCATGTTGTGGGTGACGATCACGATGGTGATGTCTTTGGCCAGGTCGCGGGCCAGTTCCTCGATGCGCAGCGTGCTGGCCGGATCCAGGGCCGAGGCCGGCTCGTCCATGAGCAGGACCTCGGGGGAGACGGCGAGCGCCCGGGCGATGCACAGCCGCTGCTGCTGGCCGCCAGAGAGGCTGGTGCCGGGCTTGCGCAGCCGGTCCTTCACTTCATCCCACAGCGCCGCGGCCCGCAGGCTCTGCTCCACGACCTCGTCGCGCCGGCGCCGGTCGCCCTCCCCGGCCAGGGTCAGACCGGCCGCGACGTTCTCGTAGATGCTCATCGTCGGGAAGGGATTCGGCTTCTGGAACACCATCCCGACCCGCCGGCGAACCTGCACGGGATCGACCCCGGGCCGGTAGATGTCCTGGCCGTCCATCACGACCTTGCCGCGAACGCGGGCCCCGGGAACGAGCTCGTGCATGCGGTTCAGGCAGCGCAGGAAGGTGGACTTCCCGCACCCGGAGGGCCCGATGATCGCCGTGATCTTCCGTTCGGGGATGGCGATCGTGATGCCGCGCAGGGCGTGCAGATGGTCGAACCAGGCGTGCACGTCGTCCGTCTGGATGCCGGTGGTGTGATCGATCAGCGCCGCCGCTTGCCTGTCCACGCGGGGAACCTCCATGACCTGACCCATCTTCCCCTCCCCCTACCGCAATTTCGCCTGCCGGCTGGATGCGACACGCGCCGCGACGCTGACGATCAGGACGATGGTGACGAGGACGAGCGCCCCGGCCCAGGCCTGCCGGTGCCAGTCGTCAAAGGGCGAGATCGCATAGGCAAAGATCTGCAGGGGCAGAGCGGCGACCGGTTTCAGGATGTTCCAGTTCCAGAAGCGGTTTCCGAACGCCGTGAACAGCAGCGGCGCCGTCTCTCCGGCGACACGCGCCAGGCCGACCATGATCCCGGTGACGATCCCCGCCGCCGCGGTGGGGATGACCACGCGCACGGTCGTCTTCCACGTCGGAATGCCCAGGGCCAGCGCGGCTTCCCGCACGGACTGAGGCACGAGGCGGATGATCTCTTCGGTGGTGCGCATCACCGTGGGGATCAACATCACGCCGAGCGCCACGCCGCCCGACAGGGCGCTGAAATGCCGCATCGGCAGCACGATCAGCACGTAGGCGAACAGGCCGATCACGATGCTCGGGATGCCGTTCATCACATCGGCCGTGAAGCGCGCCAGCTGGCTGAGCCGCGCGTGGGGGTACTCCGCGAGGAAGGTCCCGCCCAGGACGCCGACGGGGATGCCGACGAGCGCAGCCAGACCGATCAGCAGGAGGGTGCCGGCGATAGCGTTCGCCATGCCGCCGCCGGGCTCGCCGGCTGCGCCGGGGATCTTGGTGAAGAAGTCCCAGTTCAGCGCGGACGCCCCGGTCCGGACCAGGAAGCCCAGGACCAGGAACAGCGGGATCAGCACGGCGATCGTGCACAGGAAGGTGAGCACGGCCATGCCCCGATCCTTCCCGCGGCGAAACCAGTAGCGGCGGTCCATCATGATTACTCCCGGAGCAGCGCGGGCCCCCCTGCCGCGCGCCTCACCAGCAGCCGGGCCAGGGCGTTGATCGCCACCGTGACGACGAAGAGCACCACCCCCGCGTACACCAGGGCGGCGAGATACAGGTCGCCGGTGGCCTCCGCGAATTCGTTGGCGATCACGGCCGGGATCGTGTACGCCGGGGCGAACAGTGAGGCCCTGATCTGCGGCACGTTCCCGATGACCATCGTCACGGCCATCGTTTCCCCCAGGGCCCGGGCCAGCGCCAGGAAGATCGCGCCGGCGATCCCGGAGCGGGCGTAGGGCAGCACGGCGGTGCGCGTCGTCTCCCATCCCGTTGCGCCCAGGGCCAGCGCCGCTTCGCGCTGCATCCGGGGGACGGCGCGCATGACCTCCGTGCTCACGGCGACGATGAACGGCACGATCATCACCGAGAGCACGAGCCCCGCGGTGAGCATGCCGATCCCCAGCGGCGGCCCGCTGAACAGCGGCAGGAAGCCCAGCGCGGACGCCAGGACCGGGGACAGCACCGCGCGGACCCAGGGCACCAGCACGAAGACGCCCCACAGCCCGATGACGACGCTGGGGATCGCCGCGAGCAGTTCCACCAGGAAGGCGATCGGCGCGCGCAGCCAGATGGGAACGAGTTCCGAGAGAAAGATCGCTGCGCCCAGCCCAAGCGGGACGGCCATCAGCAGGGCGAGCGCCGAGGAGACCACCGTCCCATAGATGAAGGGCAGGATGCCGAACGTCCCGGCCACCGGATCCCAGGTTGAGGTGACCACGAAGCGGATCCCGAACCGCTGGATCGCCGGCCATCCGGCGATGAGCAGGGCCACGAGGATGGCGCCGATGATCACCGGCGCGGCGGCGGCCATCCCCGCGAGCAGCATCTGAAACATCCGGTCGCCCGTGCGCGCGGGCCAGGCGGAGGCGATCCTATCCGCGATGCGCACGCCGCTCTAGGGCATGACCGGCGAGCCGTTCGCGGTCACGGTGCGCAGCGTGCGCTCGATGCGCGCCACGAGGCTCTTCGGCAGCGGCGCGTAGAGCAGCGCGGGGGCGTACTTCTGCCCCTCGTGGGTCGCCCACCAGAGGAACTCCACGAGCGCCTTGGCCTTCGCGGGATCGCGCTGGTCGCCGTAGATCAGGATCCAGGTGAACCCGGCCACGGGGTAGGCATCCCGCCCCGCCGGGTTGGTGAAGAACACCCGATAGTCGCCGGGGATGGCCGCCAGCGCGCCCTCCATCGCTTTCGTGGTGGAACTCAGCGACGGCCGGACGAACTGCCCGGCGCGATTCTGCACGTTCCCGAAGGTCATCTGGTTGGTCAGGGCGTAGGCCAGCTCGACGTAGCCGAGCGAGTTGGGCGTCTGCTTCACCAGACCAGCCACCCCTTCATTGCCCTTGCCGCCCAGGCCAGCCGGCCAGTTCACGGAAGTCCCCTCCCCGACCTTCTGCTTCCACTCCGCGCTGACGTTGCTCAGGTAGTTCACCCAGATCGCGGTCGTGCCCGATCCGTCGGAGCGGTGCACGACGACGATGTCGGCCGCGGGCAGGCGGAGCCGGGCGTTGTGCCGGAGGAGCCGCGGATCGTTCCACTTCGTGATCTTGCCGAGGAAGATGTCGGCCAGGACGTCCGGGGTGAAGTTCAGCCCCGGGCCCACCCCCGGCACGTGGTAGACAGGCACGACGGCCCCCGCCACCATCGGGATGTGTAGGACGCGACCGCCGGCCTGCGCGATCTGCTCGTCGGTCATCGGCCCGTCAGAGGCCCCGAAGTCCACGGTCTGGGCGATGAACTGGCGGATCCCGCCGCCGCTGCCGATGGACTGGTAGTTGATCTGCACGCCCTTCTCGGCCGCGTACACCTGCGACCACTTGGAGTACAGCGGGAACGGAAACGTCGCCCCCGCGCCGTGCAGGGTGATCGCCTGCGCCCCCGACGGCGCGCCGCCGGCCAGCATCGCGGTCAGCGCCAGCGCGGAGATCAGCACTCGCACTCCCCATCTCTGTTTCAACATGCGCTCCCCTCCCCCACATGCGGCATTCACTGCGCAGGGTACACGAGGCACGTGATCCCTGGGCCAATGCGAGGTGAAATCTGCGTGAACGTGGTGCGAACCGGGCGCAGCGGGGGCTTGGCCTGGCCTTCGCTTCCCCTTCACCTGGCCCGTGCTATGCTGGACGGGCATGAGCACGCCGAGCGACGACGCGCAGCCCGTCTCTCCCGCAGCGCGCGCGACGGGCCTGACCCAGGAGATCGAGCTCCTCGAAGAGATGGGTCAGACCATCCTCGACGCCGCGGCGGCGCTGCTGGCGGCGCTGAACGGGGCGACCCCCATCGATACCGCCTGGCAGGCCGTCCGGGATCTCGAGCACAAGGGCGACGCCATCGCCCGCGACGTGTTCGAGCTGCTCCTGACCCCTCGGCCGACCGCATTCGACCGGAATGCGCTGAAAGCCCTCACCGGCTACCTGGACGACATCCTCGATGCGATCGAAGCGGTCACGGCCCGCCTGGCTATCCACCGGGTGCGGCGGGCCATCCCCGTGGCGCGGGAGATGGGCCAGTGCGTGCTGGAATCGGCGCAGGAGCTGCGTCAGGCTCTGCGCCTCGGACGCCTCCAGGAGGCCTTCCCGCACACCCGGGCGCTGCACCGCCTGGAGAACCGCGGCGATGACCTGCTGCGCGAGGCGATCGACTCTCTCTTTGCCGGGAAGATGAGCGCGCGCGACATCATCAAGTGGAAGGACATCTGCGAGATCCTGGAGGCCAGCACCGACCGCTGCGAGGACGTGGCCAACGTCCTGCAGACGCTGCTCATCCAGACGGGCGCGGAGGAGCATCTCGCCGCGGGGCGCGTGGTCATGAATCTGGAACGCCACGAGGTCGTCATCGGCGGCCAGCCCGTGCCGCTGTCGGCCAAGGAGTTCAACCTGCTGCACCTGCTGCTGCGCCACCAGGGCAAGGTCGTCCGCCGGGAGCGTCTGCTGCGCGAGGTCTGGGGCGAGGATTACTTCGGCGACAGCCGGACGCTGGACACGCACATCGGATGGCTGCGCAAGAAGATCGAGCCCGCGGGCGGCGTCCGCATCGCCACCGTGCGCGGGGTGGGGTACCGGCTGGACCTGCGCGACTAACCTTCGCGGATGTCGGCTGGCGTGGCGCGGGTGATCTCGGCCAGGCGCTGCGGGGCGATGGCGAAGACGGCTTGCGGGGTCCCGGCCGCGGCGAAGACCTGATCGTGGCGCAGCAGCTCGCGGTCCATGACCACGGCCAGCGGCGTGGCGTGGCCGACGGGCGGCACCCCCCCGATGACGAACCCCGTCACGCGGCGCACGGTGTCGGCGTCGGCGCGTTGGACGGCGTGCGCGCCAAGGGCGCGGGCCAGGCGGAGCGGGTCGACGCGGTTCGCGCCGGAGACCAGGACGAGCACCGGCCGGCCGTCGGCCAGGAAGACCAGCGACTTCACGATCTGGGCGACGCTCGTGCCCACCGCGGCCGCGGCTTCGGCCGCGGTGCGCGTGCCCTGCGGGAACTCCCGGATCTCAGCCTCGACGCCAAGACGCCGCAGCGCCTCGCGCACGCGGTCCGTGGCAGAAGGCATCTCAGCCCAGCAGGCGGCGGTGGGTGACCATCATGCAGGCGCCGACCACGGCGCGCAACCCGGCCCGGCGGGCCTTCTCGGCCGCGCCCTCGTGCTCGGCGCCGGGCTGCATCCAGACGGCGCCGGCCCCGATCTCGATCGCCTCGTCCACCACGGCCGGCACATCCTCCGGCCGGCGGAAGATCTGCACGACATCGACCCGCTCGGGGATATCGCGCAACCTGGCGTAGGCGCGCTCCCCGAGCGCCTCATCGATCATCGGGTTCACGGGGATGATGCGATAGCCCGCCGCCTGGAGGTAGGCGGCCACTTCGAAGCTCGGCCGGTCGGGCTTGTTGGACAGGCCGACCACAGCGATCGTCCGTGCCGTGGAGAGGATCGCCCGCGCCTCGTCGTCTGGTCCGGTCATGCGATGCGTCTCCTGGTCTAGGCCCGCAGCAATGCCTCGAGCCGGGGCCGGTTGAACCCCACCACCGCCTCGCCGTCGATCACCGTCACCGGCGTGGCGTAGAACCCACGGGCCATCAGCTCATCCATCGCCTGCGGATCGGCGCTGATGTCCCTTTCCACGAAGGCCACCCCCTGCTGGCGAAGGAACTCCTTCACCCGCCCGCAGAACAGTCAGCCCGGCTGGGTGTAGACCGTCACCGACCTGGCCATCGCTCTCCCCCCTCGACCTTAACCCCGGTCCGACGTCGAGGCATTCCCCGCCGCCCGGCCGTTCACGGTGACGCGCGGCAGCAGCGCCGCGGCCTGGCGGTCGAGCCACCAGCGCACCTCTCCCGCGACGGGTCGCACGCCCACCGCGGGGATCTCGTCCACCGTCGTGCCCGGGGCCAGAGCCCGCGCCACCGCCTCGGCCTTCGCCGGGCCGGCGACGAAGAAGATCACGGCCCGCGCGCGGTTGATCAGCGGAAAGGTGACGGTGATCCGCTGCGGCGGATCGGCGGGCACCTCCACCGCGACGATCCAGCGCGCGCGCTCGTGCAGGGCGGGATGGCGCGGAAAGAGCGAGGCGACGTGACCGTTCGCCGCCATCCCCAGGAGCAGCAGATCGAAGACCGGCTCGCGGCCGCGGAAGTAGTCCTGCAGCAGCGCTTCGTAGGCGAGGGCGCCCGCCGCCGGATCGCCGTGGTACGTGGGGATGGGATGCACGTTGCCCGGCGGCGGCGCGACGCGCTCGAGCAGGGAGGTGCGAGCCAGACCGTAGTTGCTGTGCGGGTGGTCGGGCGGCACGTAGCGCTCGTCGCCCCAGAACAGGTCCACGCGGTGCCAGGGCACATCGTCCCGGTGCCGCTCGCCCAGCAGCTCGTACATCCTGCGGGGCGTGCGGCCGCCGGTCAGGACGAACGAGCAGCGGCCGCGCGCGGCCACCGCCTCCCGCAAGCGGGCGGCGATGGCATCCGCCGCCGCGCGGCTGAGCGACTCCAGATCATCGAAGACGACGCGGGAGGTCACGGCGCCTCCCGCTCCACGGCGTGGCCGCCGAACTGCTGGCGCATCATCGCCAGCAGGCGGTCGGCGAACGCGTAGTCGTCGCGCGAGCGCAATCGCTGTTGCAGGGCGAGGGTGATCACCGGCGCGGCGACGTCGAGGTCGATCGCCTCTTTGACGGTCCAGCGGCCTTCGCCGGAGTCGGCGACGCGGGGAAGGACCTCGCTCAGGCGCTGGTCCTCGGCGAGGACGCGCGCCGTGAGATCGAGCAGCCAGGAGCGCACGACGCTGCCGTGGCGCCAGATCTCGGCGACCTGGTGCAGGTCGAGGGCGAACGCCTCCTTGCGCCGCATGATCGCGAAGCCTTCGGCCAGGGCCTGCATCATCCCGTACTCGATGCCGTTGTGGATCATCTTCACGAAGTGGCCGGCGCCGTTCGGGCCGACGCGGCCCCAGCCGCGGTCGGGGGCGGGGGCCAGCGTCTCCAGGAGCGGCCGCAGGACGGCCACGACCTCGGGCGGTCCGCCCACCATCAGGCTGTAGCCCTCGGTCAGCCCCCAGACGCCCCCGCTCGTCCCGACGTCGACGAAGTGCAGCCCGCGCGCCGCGAGCACCGGCGCCCGGCGCAGCGTGTCGCGGTAGTAAGAGTTCCCACCATCCACGACGATGTCACCCGGCGTGAGCAGCGGCAGCAGCGCGGTCAGCATCTCGTCCACCGGGTCGCCGGCGGGGATCATCAGCCAGACGACGCGCGGCGGAGGGAGCTTCTGCGCGAGCGCGGAGAGATCGGTCGTGCCGTCCGCGTTCAGCCCGAGGCGCAGGATGCGCTGCAGCCCCTCGGCGTGGCGCGCGTATCCGACGACGCGGTGGCCGCCGCGCAGCAGCCGTTCCGCCATGTTGCCGCCCATGCGGCCCAAGCCGATCATCGCCACGTCCATCGGGTGCCTCCTCGAACAGCAGGCCCCGCCGCGAGCCGCGTCCGCGGCGGGGCCTGGTGCCGCGTGGGGCGGCGGGGGCGCTAGCGGGTCATCGTGCCCGCGCGCTGCCGCGCCTTCTCGTAAGTCTCCGCCACCCGGGTCCAGTTGACGACGTTCCACCAAGCCTTCAGGTAATCGGCGCGCCGGTTCTGGTACTTCAGGTAGTAGGCGTGCTCCCAGACGTCGACGCCGAGGATCGGGGTGAGACCGTCAGAGAGGGGGGTGTCCTGGTTGGGGGTGGAGGTAACCTTCAGCGCCCCCGCGGCGTCCATGACCAGCCAGGCCCACCCCGAGCCGAACCGCCCCAGCGCAGCCTGCGTCAGCGCCTCCTTGAACTTGTCCACCGAGCCGAAGGCGGCGGTGAGAGCCTGGGCCAGCCCGCCACTCGGCGCCGTGGCGCCGCCGGGCGTCATCCACTGCCAGAAGAGCGAGTGGTTGTAGTGGCCGCCGCCGTTGTTGCGCACGGCGGTCTGGATCTCCTGGGGCAGCGCGGCGAGAGTGCGCAGCAGATCATCCACCTCGCGAGCGTGCAGGGCGCTGTGCTTCTCCAGCGCGGCGTTGAGGTTGTTGACGTAGGCGGCGTGGTGCTTGGTGTGGTGGATCTCCATCGTCAGCGCGTCGATGTGGGGCTCCAGCGCGTTGTAGGGGTAACCCAGCTCGGGCAACTTGAACGGGTACGGCATGCGGGGACCCTCCTCGTCACCATTAGGAAGTGGCGAGTCCAGTTTCCGGCCCGGCGTGACCGGCTGTCAAGTCCGCGCGCGTCCCCGGAAGCCCCCCATGGTCAGGGCCAGCAACGCCTTGGCGGTGTGCAGGCGGTTCGCCGCCTCCTGGAAGACGACGGACCGGGGACCGTCGATGACCTCATCGGTCACCTCGTGGCCGCGGTCGGCCGGCAGGCAGTGCATGTAGATCGCGTCCCCAGCCGCCAGGCGCATCCGCCGGCTGTCGCAGATCCAGGAGCGGTACTTCGCGTTCAGCGCCAGGGCCTCGCGCTCGTTGCCGAAGAGGTGCTCGGCGCCCCAGGACTTCGGGTAGACGACCTGCGCGCCGCGGAACCCCTCGTCCATGTCCTCGATCTCGGTGATCCGGCCGCCGCCCTCGGCGGCCAGGCGGCGCGCCCGCTCCATCACCCGGGGCATGAGGCGGTACTCGGGCGGCCGGGCGATGACGACGTCGGCGCCGAAGCGCGGCAGCAGCAGGGCCAGCCCCTGCGGGACGCTCATCGGTTTGGCGTAGGAGGAGGCGTAGGCCCAGGAGACGCAGATGCGCATCCCGCGTAGGTCGCGGGTGCCGAAGACCTCCTCGATCGTCATCAGATCGGCCATCTGCTGGGTCGGGTGATCCTCGTCGCACTGCAGGTTGATCACCGGCACCGTGGCGTGCGCGGCCACCTCCCGCAGGTAGGGGTTGCCCTGGCCGGGGACCTTGTCGTGGCGGATGGCGATGCCGTGGCCGTACGAGGAAAGGATGATGCCCATGTCGCGCGGGGTCTCCCCGTGCGCGATCTGGGAGGTGTTGGCGTCGATGAAGTGGGCGTGGCCGCCGAGCTGCGTCATCCCGGCCTCGAAGGCGTTGCGCGTGCGGGTGCTGAGATCGAAGAAGATCATGAACAGCGTGCGGTCCGGCAGCAGCCGGTGCGGCCGGCCCGTGGTGAACGCCGCCTTGAGCTCGTGGGCGACGTCCAGCGCCACGTCCAGCTCGCCCTTCGACCAGTCCGCCGTCGAGATGAAATCCTTGCCGCTCAGCGCCGCGCGCGCCCGCACGACCATCAGTACGCCTCCATCCGGGTCCACAGTCGCGGCGCCGCCTCGCGGCAGCGCGCCGCCAGTTCCGCCTCGTCCAGCAGTTGATGCCGCCGGTGGCGCACGACCCAGCGCCCGGCCACCATCACATCCCGCACATGCGCCGCCGTAAGCCCGAAGACGACGTGCCCCGATGCGTTCGCCCCGCTGAGGGGCGTCGGCGCGCGGTACTCCAGCACGACCAGGTCGGCCGGCGCGCCCGGCTGCAGCGTGCCCAGCAGCGGCTCGCCGAACAGCGTCCCCATCAGGGCGGCGCCGGCCGCCAGCCGCTCCACGGCGAACGCCGGCCCCGCCCGCCACGAGGCCTCGCGCGCCTTCAGGTAACAGGCGCGGGTCTCGGCGAACATATCGCCATCGAGACCATCGGTGCCCAGGGCCACGCGCGGGCCGAGAGAGGCTACCGGCGCGTAGCCTACGCCGTTGTTCATGTTGGACCGCGGGTTGTGCGCGATCCACGCCCCGGCCTCGCGCACCACCTGCTGCTCCGCCTCGTCCAGGTGCACGCCGTGGGCCACGAGATCGCCCGGCCCCAGCGCCCCGGCGCGGCGCAGCCGGTGCGCGGCGCGCATCCCGTAGCGCTGCAGCGCGTCCACCTCGTCGCAGCGGTCCTCCGCGAGGTGGATGTGCAGCGGCGCCCCGCAGGCCCGGGCCTGCGCCACGAGGCGCTCCATCGTGTCGGGCCCGATGGTGAAGGAGGCGTGCGCGCCCATCATGCCGCGGACCAGCGGCCGGCGATTGTGGCGCAGGAAGCGCACGTTCTCCGCGATGCCGGCCCTGCCGCGAGCGGGACCGTGGCGGTCGGTCACCTCGTAGCAGACGGCGCCCCGCAGGCCGGCGGCGGCGATGGCATCGGCGACCAGGTCAAGCGCGCCGTCAATCGCCTCCGGCGAGGCGTGATGGTCCACCAGCGCCGTTGTGCCGGCCCGCCC
>DATLZI010000202.1:0-5444 GCA_035574075.1 bacterium
ACCCCCGTTGATGCCCCACGGCCTGCCCCGCTTCGTCTTCCGGCGCCTGCTGCTTGCCGTCCCGGTCTTCATCGGCGTCACGCTCGTCACGTTCGTCTTGATGTACGTGGTGCCCGGCGATCCGGTGACCGTGATGGTGGAAGAGAAGATGGCCAGCACGGATCCCACCGCCGCCCGCCTCTTCCGGGAGAAGTGGGGGCTGAACGACCCGCTCGCCCTGCAATACCTGAAGTTCCTCTGGAATGCGACCCGCGGGGACCTCGGCCTCTCCTACCGCAGCGAGCAGCCGGTCCTGGAATCCATCCTGGAGCGCTTCCCGGCAACCGCCACGCTCGCCGCGGCGGCGCTCGCGATCGCGGTCCTCATCGGCATCCCGCTCGGCGTCCTGGCCGCGCTCCGGCAGAACACGGCGCTCGACGCCGCCGCGATCTCCCTGGCTACCTTCGGCGTCTCGATCCCGAACTTCTGGCTGGGGCTCCTGCTGATCTACTTCATCGCCGTGGAGCTGCGCTGGCTGCCGCCCTCCGGGTACGGCCCGGCCTACCCCTACCTGATCCTGCCGGCGGTCACCCTCGGCACGGGCCTGTCCGCCGTCATCGCCCGCCTGACGCGCTCGTCGCTGCTCGAGGTGATCCGCCAGGACTACATCCGCACGGCGCGGGCGAAGGGCCTGGCCGAACGCCGCGTCATCCTCTGGCACGCCCTGCGGAACGCGGCGATCCCGATCGTCACGATCATCGGCGTGCAGAGCAGCGGGCTGCTCTCCGGCGCGGTGATCACGGAGCGCGTCTTCTCCTGGCCCGGCGTGGGCCGTCTCCTGATCGATGCCATCGGCGCGCGGGATCTGCCCATCGTGCAGGGCTGCGTGCTGTTCATCGCCACCGTGTTCATCCTGCTGAACCTGCTGGTCGACCTGTCCTACGCCTGGCTCGACCCGCGGATCCGCTACGAGTGAACACCGCGATGCGCGCCGCGCCGGGGCCGGCTCGCCTTCTCCCGCCCGCCAGGCGCTCGCTGTGGCGCCGGGCCCGGCGGCTGGCGAACCTCTCCGTCGGCGCTGTCCTGGTGGGCGGGCTGGTGGTCGTAGCCGTCCTGGCGCCCTGGATCGCGCGGCACGACCCGTTCCGCGGGGACCTGAACGATCACCTGCAGCCTCCCGGACCGGTGTACTGGTTCGGCACCGACACCTTCGGCCGCGACGTCTTCAGCCGGGTCGTCTTCGGCGCGCGCATCTCGCTGGGCGTGGGGCTGGCGGTGCAGACCTCGGCCCTGACGATCGGCGTGACGCTCGGCCTGCTCTCCGGATTCTACGGGGGCTGGGTGGACAACGCGCTCATGCGCCTGGCCGAGATCATCTTCGCCTTCCCCGGGCTGCTCTTCGCCATCGCGATCATGGCTGTGCTCGGTCCCAGCCTCTACAACGTCTTCATCGCCCTGGGCCTGGTCAGCTGGACGTCGCTGGCGCGCGTCGTGCGGGGTGCCGTGCTCAGCGTGAAGACACAGGAGTTCATCGAGGCGGCGCGGGCGCTGGGCGCCAGCAACGGGCGCATCATCGCCCGCCACCTCCTGCCGAACATCGTCGCGCCGGCGATCGTCCTCGTCACCCTGGGGATCGGCGGGGCGATTCTGGCCGAGGCCAGCCTCTCCTTCCTGGGGCTCGGCGCCCAGCCGCCCACCCCGTCGTGGGGCTCGATGCTGACCACGGGACGCGACTACCTCACCGCGGCCCCGTGGCTGTCGATCTATCCGGGGCTGGCGATCTTCCTGACGGTGATGGGCTTCAACCTGCTCGGCGACGGGTTGCGCGACCTGCTCGACCCGCGGATGCGCACCTGAGCGCCTATCCCCCGGCCACGGCGAGGTAGACCGCCCAGGCGATCAGCGCCGCGCCAGAAGGCTTGGTGAGGAGGCGGCCCCGCGGCAGCGCCCGCTCCGCGGCCATCACCGCGCCCAGGGCCAGCATCCAGCCGAGGTGCGCGACACCTACCGCGAACATCACGAGCATCAGCACCCAGCAGCAGCCCAGGCAGAACAGTCCGTGCTGGAGACCCAGGCGCCAGGCTTCGCGCCGCCCGCTCACGCCGTGCCAGCGGGAAGCGATGAAGGCGTAGGGGGACCGGCACTCCACCAGACAGCGTTCCTTCAGCGCGCTGAACTGGTACAATCCCGCGGCCAGGATGACGCCCGGGGCGATCACCCGCGCCAGCGGCGGCACCCCGGAGACCAGCTCGTGCAGCGCCCGGTCCCCCAGGTAGGCCGCAGCGCCAAAGAGCGACCAGACGGTGAGGTAGCCCGCGCCCAGGCGCAGCACCAGGCCGGTCCGGTCGGGGCGTCCGCCGGTCATGAGAAGGAAGACGTTCAGCAGCGGCACGGCGCCGGGCAGCATCATCGCCACCGTCATCACCGTCCAGCCGGCGGTGAAGACGATGAAGGCCGCGATCGGGGGCAGCGCGGCCTTCCCGACCTCGTCGTGGTGGAGCAGGCCCGCGGATGGGGACGCTCCCCACACGCCGATCGCGAGCCAGGCCGCAAGGATGAGCATCCCCAGGGCCCAGCGGTACCAGCGGGCGTCGGCGGGTGTGCGCAGCGCTCCAAGCATCCGCGGACCCTCCGCTCAGGCGGCGAAGTTGAACGATCCCAGCACGGCGTTCCGTCCGTTGAACTCCCAGCGGACACCGTGCTGGGGGATGTTCGCCCGCAGCGTCGGTGCCTTGCCCACGTAGGCGGGCGAGCCGGGGATGGTGCTGAAGATGCTGTCCACGAGGGTCGTCGGCCGGCCCTGCAGATCGGTCAGCGGCGTCATCTCGCCGGCCAACGCATCCCCGACGCGGATCGTGCCCCGGCCCTCGGCCATCTCGAACTGGATCGGGACGTCGTACACCCCGAGCACGCTGCCGATCAGCGGCGCCAGGTCGGCCAGGGGACCGCCGAGCTGACCGGTGTGGGCCGCGAGGATGGCCGACTTCTGCTCGGCGGTGGCCTTCTTGTCCACGAAGGCCACGACCTTCCAGTTGCCCTTCAGCACGTTGCCCGGGATCTGCACGGCCAGGGCGAGCGTCAGCCCGGCCACGTTGATGCCGTTGATCTCACCGCGATCGTAGTGGTAGGCGATCAACCCATCGCACTTGCCGCCGTCCGGATCGTCGCCGACCCAGCACGGGCAGACCGCATTGCAGGAGCACGCTTCCAGAAGCTTCCCTTCGATAGCGTAGCTCATCCCTGACCACCTCCCTAGGCTTCCCGTTCCCCTCGTCCGGCGGCAGCCTGGACGAGATCCTGCTGTTCAAGGAAGAACGGGTCGGTTTCGATGCCGAGCGCGTCATAGACCCTGCTGCCGAACAGGCGCAGGCACGCCGTGACGGCGACGTCGACGATCGCCGCGTCGTCGAGGCCCTCCTCCCGGAGCGCGGCGACGTGCGATGGCGTGGGATGGCCGACCGCGGCGGCCACGGCGTAGTCGAGGATGGCCCGCTCCCGCGTGCTGAGCTGAGGCGCGGTGCGGTAGTCGCCCAGGACCATCCGCACGCCCGCCGCCCCGCCCAGGTCGCGCTCCAGGGCGGCAGCATACACCAGCACGCAGTAGGTGGAGCGTACGCGGTCGGCGACGACGAGGTGGATCAGGCGCCGCTCCCGCGCCGCGAGGTGCGAGGTACGCTTCACCGCCGCCTCGAAGGCGTCGACGGCGACGGCCAGCGGCGGGTTGGGCGACAGGGCGCGGGTGGCTTCCATCACGAAGCCCAGCTGGTTCAGGTCGGCCTCGTAGCGGGCTCGCAGCTCTCCCGTCACCTCATCCTCGCCGAGCAGCGTCACCCATGCCATCTCCCGCCACCTCCCCGAACTCTGTGCCGGCCCGGCCTACGGCTTGCGCGCCGTGAAGATCACGGAGCGCGCCACCGTGGCCTGCTTCTCCCGCGGGATCAACCGCCGCATCAGGGCGATCAGCTCCGCGGTGAACATCGGGTACTGCTCGCACTCCTCCACGCCGTACGGCAGCTCCTCACCCCGCGCGATGTCCACAAACCCGATCTTGACCAGCTTGCTGACGAAGACACGCTCCGCCAGGGCGCCGGAGATTCACCCCGCCCAGGCCGCGGGGTTCGTGGCGATCTCTGGCGGCAGGTCGTCATCCAGCACGATGTCCGCCAGCGAGAACCGGCCCCCGGGCCGCAGGATGCGGAACATCTCCGCGAAGACCCGTGACTTGCGCGGCGAGAGGTTGACGACGCCGTTGCTGACGATGACGTCCACGCTGCCGTCGGGAAGGGGGATGTTCTCCATCGCGCCCTGCAGCCAGCGCACGTTGGTCACGCCGGCCGATGCGGCGTTCCGCGCGGCCACGGTCAGCATCTCGGGGAGCAGATCCAAACCGATCGCGGTGCCCCCGGGCGCCACGGCCCGCGCGGCCAGGATGGTGTCGATGCCGCCGCCGCACCCCAGGTCGATGACGATCTCCCCGGGCCGCAGCCGGGCCCCTCGCACGGGGTTGCCCACGCCCAGCGCCTGCGTGATCGCGCCAGCAGGAAGCTGCGCCAGCTGCTCCGGGTCGTAGAGGCGGGCGGCCACCGCTGTCGTCGCGCCGACGACCGCGCGGTAGGCGTCCTGGACGCTCTGCGTGATGGCCTCCTGGCCCAGCAGATCGTCGCTCCGCGGCGCGGTGGAGTGCGTGCGCGTGTCCATCATCGTTCCTCCAGGCGTCGAGAGGTGAGGCGCTCCAGGAATCCTTCCAGCCGGGCGCGCGTCTCACGATCGACGGCGACCGCGCCGCCCGCCCGCAGGCGCTCGCGGATCTGGCGGGCGAACTCGAGCTCCCCGCAGCAGTGACGGCAGAGCCCGAGGTGCGCTTCCAGCTCACGCTCCTCAGCCTTCCCGAGGTTCCGGTCAAGGTAGATCCACAGCCGTGCGACCGCCTCTTTGCAGGTAATCACGTCGTCGTCTCCTTCGCCACTGACGTCAGCAGCCGCCGGCCCACTGCGTACTCCCACAGCTCGCGCTCCAGCTGCCGCCGCGCCCGGTGCAGCCAGGCGAGGATCGTCCCCAGCGGGCGGCCTGTCATGGCGCCGATCTCGCGGGCCGGGTAGCCGTAGACGTAAGCCAGGATCAGCGCCACGCGGTAGTGCGGGGAGAGCCGCTGCAGCACGTCGAGCAGTCTCTCATCGTCGAAGAGCTCGAGGAAGTCCAGGTGCAGGCGATTGGAGTAAGGGAAAGGATCCTCCTCTGTGATCCTGTCGAAGAGGTCGAACTCCTCGTCGACCTCCGCGGCCTCGGGCTCGCGCCGCTTCTGGCGCAGCCGATCCTGGAAGGCGCTGGTCAGCACCTTCGTCAGCCACACCCGGGGTTGCGCGCGGTTGCGCAGCCGCGGAAAGCCGCGGAAGGCGCGGAGCAGGGCCTCCTGAACCAGGTCCTCGGCGGCGGTCCGGCTGCCGCAGAGGCGCACGGCCATGGCG
>DATLZI010000203.1:0-5958 GCA_035574075.1 bacterium
CCCGGCGCCGAGCGGCGCCCGGTCGAGCAGCAGCACGCGGCGGCCCGCCAGCCGCCGGGCGGCGGCCAGGCCGGCGAAGCTCGCGCCGGCAATCACCGCGTCGTAGGGCCTCATTCAGCGGGCTTGGCGTACTCGAAGGTCAGGGTGCCCTTGTAGGCCGGGACGGTGAGGACGTCGCGCCGGCTGATGTGGATCGTCAGCCCCAGGGCGCGCAGCCCCTCGATCAGCCCGCCGCGGATGTTCAGGGCGCCCTCCAGCGTGGTCGGATCGCCGATGGCCACGATCTCGAAGGGCCCGGTGAGCCGCTGCAGGTTGACCACCACATTGCCCCCGACCTGGCTGAGGCCCGTCGTCGCCGTGAGCCGCTGGCCGTTCACGGCGATGGCCTCCGCGCCCGCGGCCCACAGCTCGTTCACCACGGCGACGATGTCCTGGTAGCTCACCACCACGGGGTTCGTGCCCTTGGGCTGTGTGCGCGGGTCGGCCAGGCGGACGACCACCCCCGGGCCGCGCATCGCCTTCAGGCCGAGCGCGACGCGCAGGGTCTCCAGCTCGCGGCCCATCGCCTCTTGCAGGCTGCGTCCCTCCGTCTGCGCGCGCTCGTACGACTCCAGCTGGCGCCGCAGCTCGATGACCTGCGTCTCCAGTTTGGCGCGCGCCTCACGCTCTTCGCGCAGCAGCGTCGCCAGGGCGTACACGCTGCGGGTCGGCACGGGGACCTGAGAGGTCACGGCGCGGCTGGCCCGGCTCTGGATGATGACCAAAAACCCCAGCAGGACCATGGTCAGCGTCATCGCCAGGTGCCAGAGGGACAGCCGGGGGCTGCGCCAGGTCACTCCTGCCATACGCTGCCCGCCCCGCAGAGCGTCTCCAGCTCGCTGGCCAGCTCGGCCGTCGCCGCCACGGAGATCTCCCGCGCCTGAAGCACCACCTCGCGCCCGCCGCGCACGATGTGCAGGACCACGGAGGCCGGGCCCTTCCGCCGGCCGAGGGCGGCGTGCAGCCGCTCCAGGCCGTCCTCTCCGACGCGTGCGGCGTCCACGCGCACGTGCAGGGTCCGCGCCGCCCGCCCCGCGTCGGCATCCGCCCCCTCGGGGCGCGGGGCCTCCCCACCGTTGCGCGCGGCGCCGGGCGCGGGCTCCCCGGCGAGGGGCTCGACTTCCGGCGCCTCCTCCAGCGGCTGCACACGGTCGGCCAGCACCTTCGGCTCCTGCTCGGCGACATCCACCCGACCGCGCACGACGACCACGGCGTCGCGCTTCAGCAGGACGTGCGCCTGCTCGTAGGTCTTGGGGAAGATGATCACCTCCGCGGCGCCGGTGAGGTCTTCCAGGGTGACGAAGGCCATCGCCGACCCGCTCTTCGTCGTCGTGCGCTTCACCTGCGTGATGATCCCGCCCACCGTCACCGCCGCCCGATCCGGCAGCTCCCTCAGGCCGCTGAGGGGAAGATTCACCCGCGCCGCCAGCTGGGCCTGCACCTGCCGCAGGGGGTGATCGGAGATGTACAGCCCCAGCATCTCCTTCTCCATTTGCAGCAGCTCGTCGCTGGAGAACTCCTCCACCTCCAGGGCCGGGGGCGCGCCCTCCGCCGGGGCGGCGTCGAAGAGCCCGGTCTGCCCCGAGGCGCGTTCCCGCTGCAGCCGCTGCGCGGCCTCCAGGCTGCTGTCCAGCAGCGCCAGCATCTGCGCCCGGCGGCCGAGACGGTCGAGCGCCCCGGCCTTGATCAGGCTCTCTACGACCCGCTTGTTCAGGGCGCGGGGGTCGACGCGCTCGAGCAGGTCGAGCAGCGAGGTGAAGGGCCCGCCGGCCTTGCGCGCGGCGAGGATCGCCTCCACCGCGGCGAAGCCCACGTTCTTCACCGCGGCCAGGCCGAAGCGGATCGCCTCGCCGACCACGGTGAAATTCTCGAACGACTCGTTGATGTCCGGGGGCAGCACGGCGATGCCCATGCGCTGCGCCTCGGCGACGGCGGCGGCGACCTTCTCGGTGTCGCCCACATCGCTCGTCAGCACCGCGGCCATGTACTCCACCGGATAGTTGGCCTTGAGGTAGGCGGTGTAGTAGGCGATCAGCCCGTAGCAGGCGGCGTGCGCCCGGTTGAAGCCGTAGCGGGCGAACGGCTCGAACAGCTCGAAGATCTGCTCCGCGACGGCGGCCGGGATCCCGCGGTTCACGCAGCCGGCGATGAACTTCGCCCGCTGCTGCTGCAGCTTGTCGCGGATCTTCTTGCCGATGGCGTAGCGCAGGACGTCCGCCTCGGCGGAGGAGAAGCCTGCGGCGGCCTGCGCCACGGCCATGACGTCTTCCTGGTAGACCATCACCCCGTACGTCTCGCGCAGCACGGGCTCCAGCACGGGGTGGAGCACGGTGATCGGCTCCTGGCCGTGTTTGCGGCGGATGTAGCTGGGAATGTTGGCCATTGGGCCGGGGCGGAACAGCGCCACCATGGCCATGATGTCCTGGATGCTGTTCGGCCGCAGCTCCTTCAGGTAGCGGGTCATCCCCGCGCCTTCCAGCTGGAAGACGCCCACCGTCTCCCCGGCGGCCAGCAGGTCGAAGGTCTTGCGGTCGTCGAGCGGGATGGCCGCAAGGTCGATGCGCACGCCGCGCGTCTTGCTGATGATCGTCATCGCCCGGTCCAGGATGGTCAGGTTCGCCAGACCGAGGAAGTCCATCTTCAGCAGCCCGATCTTCTCCACGGCGGTCATGTCGTACTGGGTCATCGGCATGACCGCGGCGGCATCGCCGTCCGGCCGCCCCGCGCCCTCGCTCTTCGTCGCCCGCTGCAGGGGGACGTGGTCCGTGAGCGGATCGCGGGAGATGATGATTCCGGCGGCGTGGGTGCTGGCGTGACGGGCCACGCCTTCCAGCTTGCGGGCCAGCTCGAGGAGCCGTGTGATCTGCGGGTTCTCCGCCGCGGCGCGCTGCAGCTCGGGCTCGACGCGCAGCGCGTCGTCCAGGGTGACCCCGAAGGGGATCAGCTTGGCGATGCGGTCCACCTCGCCGTACGGCAGCCCCATCACCCGCCCCACGTCCCGCACCGCCTGGCGCGCGCCCATCGTGCCGAAGGTGATGATCTGCGCCACGTGGTCGGCGCCGTAGCGCTGCACCACGTAGCGGATCACCTCATCCCGCCGGCTGTCCATGAAGTCCACGTCGATGTCCGGCATCGTCACCCGCTGCGGGTTGAGGAAGCGCTCGAAGGGCAGGCGATAGGCGAGGGGATCCACGTCGGTGACGTTCAGGGCGTAGAGGACCAGGCTGCCCGCGGCAGAGCCCCGCACCGTGGTCAGGATCCCGCGGCGCTTGGCGAAGTTCACGAAATCCTGGACGATCAGGAAGTACGCCGCGTACCCCATGCGCTCGATGATCGCCAGCTCGTCCTCCAGGCGCTGCCGGATCTCCGGGGTGACGGTCGGGTAGCGCCGCCCCAGGCCGGCCTCGCACAGGCGGCGCAGGTAGGATTCCGCCGTCTCCCCCGCGGGTACGGGGAAGTGCGGCAGTTTGGGGTTCCCCAGGTCCATCCGGAACTGCGCGCGCTCCGCGATCTCCAGCGTGGCGCGCAGGCTCTCCGGCAGGTCGGCGAACAGCTGGGCCATCTCCTCGCCCGACTTCAGGTAGAACTCCGGCGTCCCGCCCATCCGCGGCTTGTCCGGGACATCCAGGTTGATGTTCATCTGGATGCACATCAGGGCGTCCTGGGCGTCGGCGTCGGCGCGGTCGACGTAGTGCACGTCGTTGGTGGCGACCAGCGGCAGGCCCAGGCGCTTCGCCAGCTCGCGCATCCCGGCGATGTTCTGCTGCTGCTCGGGCAGGCCGTGCTGCTGCACCTCGAGGTAGAAGTTCCCGGGTCCGAAGATCTCGGCGTAGCGCCCGGCAACCTCCTGGGCCATGGCGAGGTCCCCGCGCAGGATGGCCTGCGTCACCTCGCCCTTCAGGCAGGCGGAGAGGCCGATCAGCCCGCGGCTGTGGCGGGCCAGGAGATCGCGGTCGATGCGCGGCTTGTAGTAGAAGCCGTCGAGGTGCGCGGCGGTGGTCAGCCGGATGAGGTTGCGATAGCCCTCCTCGCTGACGGCGAGGAGGACGAGGTGGAAGGCGTTGGCGTCCAGGCGGGGATCGCGGTCGGCCATCGTGCGCGATGCGACGTAGGCCTCCACGCCGATGATCGGCGTCAGGCCGGCCGCGGCGGCCTGGGTGTAGAACTCCACCGCCCCGTACATCGCGCCGTGGTCGGTGAGGGCGATCGCCGGCATGCCCAGGGCGCGGGCCCGGGCGATCAGCGGGGCGATGCGGCTGTGACCGTCCAGCAGGGAGTACTCGGTGTGCAGGTGGCAGTGGACGAAGGGCGTGGACATCGACCGCGAACCTCTCTCCCCGGGTTCTCGGTCATTGTAACAGGCCCCCGGCGGGGCGGAAAGCTACTCCGCGGCCGCGCGCCGGCCGCCCGCCGCCGCGGGACCCTCGGCCGCCACCTCCAGCACGCAGCGCTCCAGGATCCCCAGCGCCTCGTCGAGCTGCTCGTCGGTGATCACCAGGGGGGTAAGGATCCGCACGACGTTGTTGTAGACCCCGGCCCGCAGCAGGAGCAGCCCGCGGTGCATCGCCCGCCGGATGATCTCCGCCGTCTCTCCTGCGGCCGGCTCCTTCGTGCCGCGGTCCCGCACGAGCTCGAGGGCGACCATCGCGCCCAGGCCGCGCACGTCACCGACCAGGGATGCGCGCTGCTGGAGCTTTCGGAAGCGCTCCAGCATCCGCGCGCCGAGGACCGCGGCGCGTTCCACCAGCCGCTCCTCGCGCATCACGTCCAGGACGGCCAGCGCCGCGACGCAGGCCAGCGGGTTGCCGACGTAGGTCCCGCCCAGGGCACCCTCGGGCAGGGCGTCGAGCAGATCCCGCGCCCCGACCACGGCCGAGACCGGCAGGCCGACGGCGATCGACTTGGCCACGGTCATCAGGTCAGGCTCGACACCGACGTGCTCGACGGCGAACATCTTCCCCGTGCGCCCGATGCCGGTCTGGATCTCGTCGACGATGAGCAGGATGCCGTGGCGGTCGGCCAGCGCGCGCAACCGCGGCAGGAAGTCCGGCGGCGGGACGACGAACCCCCCCTCCCCCAGCACCGGCTCAACGACGATCGCCGCGACGCGATCGGGCTGCACATGCGTGACGAAGAGGTGCTCGAGCCGGCGGATCGCCCACGCCGTCGGATCAGGCTCCGGGCTGCGATACGGATCGGGAAAGCTCGCGCGGTAGACCTCGGGAACGAACGGCCCGAAGTTGCGCTTGTAGGGCTCGATCTTGCTGGTCAGGGTGAGGCTCATGTAGGTCCGGCCGTGGAACGCGCCCTCGAAGGCGATCACCGCCGGCCGGCCGCTCACCGCGCGGGCGATCTTCACCGCGTTCTCCACCGCCTCCGTGCCGGAGTTGAAGAGCAGCGCCTTCTTCGGCCGCGGCCCCGGGGCCAGGCGGACGAGCGCCTCGCACAGGCGGATGTACGGCTCGTACGGCACGACGCTGAAGTCGGTGTGCGTGTAGCGCGCGGCCTGCTCGCGGATCGCCCGCACGACAGCGGGATGGGAGTGGCCCACGTTGAGGCAGCCCACGCCGCCGGCGAGGTCGATGAAGGTGTTGCCGTCGATGTCGTGGAGGAGGGCGCCCTCGGCGCGGTCCACCACCGCTGGCAGGTGGAGGCCGATCGCGGCGCTGACGACCTGCTCCTTCTGGCTGAGCAGCGCCCGGGACCTCGGCCCGGGCAGCGTGCCCGTCACGATCTGCGCATGCGGCATCAACCGACCTCCCGGCGGATAGCGTTCCACCTGCTACGTACCCGGTGCGCGGACCAGCGACACGACGGCGTGGACACGGCTCGTCTGCGGCAGGAGGTCCACGGGCTGCACGGCGCGCGGACGGAAGCCGGCCTCCTCCGCGGCGCGCAGGTCCGCGGCGAGCAAGGCGA
>DATLZI010000204.1:0-7030 GCA_035574075.1 bacterium
GAAGCCAGCCCGCCGATGGGGAAGTCGTCCGGCGACAGGATGTCCAGCCCGCTGGCGGCGACGTCGGCCTCGAGGAGGCTGAGCACCTCGCGCACGGTGCGCGCGCCGTCGAGGTAGCCGCGCGCCAGAGCGTACATCAGCGCCGCGCCGGCGGCGCGGGTCTGCGCCGCATCCACGAGCTGCGCCACGGCGCGGAGATCGACCGTCTCGCGGGCCAGCGTCAGCGTGCGGAGCGCGGGCGCGTCGGGCCGCACCCGGCGCCCGCGCAGGAAGGCCAGGCTCTCCCCGATCGGCACGCGGTGGTGCAGACCGCCGAAGCCGCGGACCTCGGCGACGCGCACCGCCGGCCACTCCGCGGCCAGCGCCTTGGCCCGCGCGGTGACGACGGCGGGGCGGAAGCCGTCCAGGGCGATGACCGTGTCCGCGACCGCCGGCAGGCTGCTGCCGGTGCCGCCGGCGATGATCGTCGAGACGCCGTGCTCGGCGAAGAGCGGCCGCACCAGGTCAGCCAGCGGGATGACGTGCTCCTTCGCCTCGGGGGCGAGGTGCCGCCACAGCACGTCGCGGGCGAGCAGGCGCGGCGCGGTGGTGTCCTCGTCGAAGAGCAGCAGGCTCGTGCCCGCCTCCAGCGCCTCCTTGATCGAGGCGGCCTGGGCGACGATGGCCGGGACGCGCTCGGCCCGCATCCGCGTCGGATCCTCTCCGCCGGGGAAGGACGTGATGAACGGCAGGAGGTTGACGCCTTCGACCCGGCGGCCTTCGTCGGCCTGCACCAGCACGGCGTCCGGGACCGTGGCGCAGTACTCGCGGCCGTCGCCCGGGACGTGCGCGTAGACGGCGTGGGCGATCGCGCGGAGCAAGGTGCTGCGCCCCGAGAAGGCGGGGCCGATGATCACCGTCACCCCGCGCGGGATGCCCATCCCGACGACCTCGCCGCGATGCGGCGCGCGCAGCGTGACGCGCAGTTCCGCCGGCGCCTGGAACGGCACGAGGCGCGCCGGGAGCGGCCGGTCGGACTCGTCCTCCCGCGGGAGCGCGGCGCCGTCGGCGATGAACGCCACCAGGCCGCGCTCGGCCAGCTGGGCCCGCAGGGCCTGCTGGTCCTCGGCGACGTCCACGTGGCGCGCGGCGGAGGCGGGGTCGTAGGCGGCGAAGAGCAGCGCGCCCTCCACGATCCGCGGCAGCTCCTCGACCAGCAGCGCCTGCGCGGCGCGGGCGGCGGCCTTGCGGCCCTCGGCCGGCAGGTGGAGATCGACCCGCACCTCGACGAACTCCTCCGCCAGGCGGCAGGCCGTGCGCGGCAGGATCTCCTGGCCGCCCGCCTCGATCGTCACCCCGCCCCGCCCGCCCCGGCTCCGGCCGAGCCGCCGGCTGGCCTCCTGCCAGCGGCGGGCGATGAGATCCTCCAGCGCCGCGCGGCGGAGTGGCGAGGACCACAGCGCCGGCGAGAAGCGCGCCTCGGCCTGGTCCACGCGCACCCGCGCGCGCGCCGGCGTCCCCGGGGGATCGATGGCCACCTGATCGACGAACAGGACGAACCGCTCGAAGCGGTAGGCGCCCTCCAGCGTCTGGTAGGCGGCGAAGGGCTTGCCCTCGACGGTGAAGACCTTGTCGCGCAGCCGCTCCCAGGGCAGCATCGCGAAGCGGTCGTCGGCCCGGCTCAGCTCCATCTCACGCCCGCCGGGTCACGGCCCCCAGCTGCTCCATCAACCCGAGGAGATCGCGTTCATTCCAGCGCTCGGCGATCCGCCCCGACGCGATGCGGAAGAGGTCGATCCCGGTCCACGTCACGTGCTTCCCCGTGGGCGGGATGGCGCCCAAGAACACGCCGCGCTGGGTTCCGCTCACCACCACGCGCGCCGCGACGCGGTCGCCCTCCGCGATGAGATCCTCCACCGCCACGTGCAGGTCGGGGAACGCCGCGCGCGCCATGGCGACGAACTGCAGCAGGCCGTCGCGGCCGGGCGGCAGTCCCGGCACGCCGGGGTGGTCTGTGAAGTCCGGCGCGATCAGAGCGTCTGCGCGGGCGGTCTGGCCGGTGTTGATGAGGTCGTAGAACTGGCGCACCAGCTCCTTGGCGGTCCCGTTCGGCATCGCTGCTTCCTCCCTCGCTCTCAGCCGCCCCCAGGGGTCCAGCCGTCGTTGGCGGGACCGGGGGGCCCGTCGAACACCGCGGCCAGCGCGGCCAGCAGCTCTTCCACGGCGCGGTACCGCAGCACGCGGACGGCCGGGTTGCCCGCGACCATCGCGGAAAGGTCCACCCCCGCCTCGATGCAGGCCACGATCGGCTTGCCGAGGCGCGTGGCCTCGGCGATCTCCACGCCCACCCCCAGCGAGGGCGTGGACACCTCGGCGATCACGGCATCGCTCTCCGCCAGCCAGCACAGGTCCCGCGCGTAGATGTCCCGGGCCGTGCCCTCCCGCCGCTCCCGGTCGAGGACGTCGGCGGCGGCGACGTGCGCCGTGAGCACGCGGCAGCCGCGGCGCTGCAGGAACTCGACCACCGCCTGGTAGGTGGGCTGCCGGTCCCGCCCCCCGCGGATCGATCCGCAGAAGTAGACCTTGTCGCCGGGCCGGAGCCGGAAGGCGCGGTCCTCCGCATCGGCCGCCGACGCCGCAACCAGGGCGGCGACCGGCTCGCCGGTGACCTGATCGAGGCCCACCCCGAGCCGCGCCAGCTTGGCCCGGATGCGGGCGGCGGCCGCGGCGGGGTCGGCGCCCTCCTCCTCGATCTCGCCCATCCAGCCCAGGCCCGCGACGCGCTCGGTGACCAGGCTGCCGAGATGCGGGATCTCGAAGAGGCGCCCGGAGTCCTTGCGCACGCTGATCCAGGGGACGAAGCCCAGCGTGGCGGCGAGGCGCCGGCAGTCCGCCAGCGGGCCCGCGTACAACCGCGCCTTGCCCTCCGGCAGGTGCGACCGCTTGAACGCCAGCCCCTCGTCGTGCCGCAGTTCGATCGAGGTGAGCAGGACCTCGCACGCCGCCTCGGGCGCGAGGTGCTCGCGGAGGCGCAGGGCGCGAGCCCGGGGATCCCACCGCGGGCCCGCCGCGGGCTGCCAGTAGTGGTCGACGAAAGCGTAGGTCTGGCGCACGACGGCGCCCAGGACCTCCAGGCGGCGGTGGAAGGCGTCGATGTCCGGGACGCGCAGGCGCACCTCGCACTCGAAGGGCGCGGTCATGCGAACGGCCAGGGCGGCAGCTGCACGCGCGTCGGGCGGTCCTGGCGCAGCCCGAGCGCGTAGTCCGCCTGCATCAGGGTGTGGATCTCGCGGGTCCCCTCGTAGATCACCGCGCCCTTGCTGTTGCGGTAGAAGCGCTCCACGGGATAGTCGTCGGAGTAGCCGTAGGCGCCGTGCACCTCTACGGCGTCGCCGGCGGCGCGCTCGCTGGCCACCGTGGCGTACCACTTCGCCAGCGACGTCTCGCGGGTGTTGCGCAGCCCCCGGTTCTTCATCCAGCCGGCGCGCAGGTAGAGCAGGCGGCTGATCTCGTAGTCGCGGGCCATGCCCGCGATCATCGCCTTCACCAGCTGATGCTCGGCGATCGGCCGGCCGAAGGTCGTGCGCTCCTGAGCGTACTTCACGCTGGCGTCCAGGCAGGCCCGGATGAGGCCCGTGGCGCCGGCGGCCACGGTGTAGCGGCCCTGGTCCAGGGCGAACATCGCGATGCGGAAGCCCTCGCCCTCCTGGCCGAGCAGGTTCTCCGCCGGGACGCGGACCTCGTCCATGACGATCGAGCCGGTGTTCCCGGCGCGGATGCCGAGCTTGCCGTGGATCGTGCCGGTGCGCACGCCCCGCATCTCACGGGTGATGAGGAAGGCGCTGAGACCGCTGTGGTCGCGGGCCTTCTGCTTCTGCAGGTCCGTCCAGGCGAAGACCAGGAAGTGGTCGGCGACGTCGGCCAGGGAGATCCACAGCTTCTCGCCGTTCAGCACGTAGTGGCGGCCGTCCCGCACGGCGGTGGCCCGGATGCCCACGGCGTCGCTGCCGGCGGAGGGTTCGGTGAGGCCGTAGGTGGCCACGGCCTCGCCGCGCGCCTGCGGCACGAGGAAGCGCTGCTTCTGCTCCTCCGTGCCCCAGCTGAGCAGCGTCAGGCTGTTCAGCCCGAGGTGCACGGAGAGGATGACGCGCAGCGAGGTGTCCACGTACTCCAGCTCCTCGCAGGCCAGGCCCAGGCTGATGTAGTCCATGCCCGCCCCGCCGTAGCGCTCGGGGAGGCACAGACCGAGGAGGCCCAGGCGGGCCATCGCGCCGAGGATCGCGCGGTCGAAGGTCTGCGCGCGGTCCAGCTCGCGGATGCGGGGAGCCACGTCGGTCTGCGCGAACTCGCGGACCATCCGCGCCGTCATGGTGTGGTGCTCGTCCAGGGTGAAGTCCATCGTCAGCTCCTCTCGTCCGCGCCGCCCAGCATGCGCAGCGCCAGCAGGGCGTAGAACTTCGCGGCCGTGATCACGTCGTGCACATCGACGAACTCGTCCACGGTGTGGGCCAGCTCGGGCTGGCCCGGGCCGAAGAGGATCGTCGGCACGCCGCGCTCGGCGAAGAACCGCCCGTCGCTGGCCTGCTGGTAGCCGACCGGCGCATCCGGCAGCTCCAGGCGGCGCGCCACGGCCTGCGCCGCCTGGACGATCGGCGCGTCCAGGGGCGTCTCGATCGGCGGTCCGGACTGGATCACCTCGAGGTCGGCCTGCAGGGTGGGATCCGCGCGGTGCAGCTCGGCGATGACGCGCTCGACCTGCGCCACGGCCTCGGGGATCGTCTCGCTGGGCAGGGTGCGGCGGTCCAGCGTCGCCTCGCACCAGTCCGGGACGACGTTGGTGGCCACGCCTCCGCGGATCGTGCCGATGGACAGCGAGGGCGGCGGCGTGAGGGGATGCGTCATCCCGCGCAGCGCCCCGCCCACCTGCGTCTCGATCGCATCCAGAACGCGCAGCATGGCGGAGATCGCGTTGCTGCCCTCCCAGGGCGTGCTGCCGTGCGCGGCCCGGCCGTGGGTGACGATGCGCAGCCAGAGCACGCCCTTCTCCGCGGTGGCCAGGCGGTTCGCGGTGATCTCGCCGACGACGACGTGGTCGGGATGCAGGATGCCCCGGTCGACGAGGTACTCCGTGCCCTTCACCCCGCCGACCTCCTCGTCGCTGACCGCGGTCAGGGTGAGGGTGCCGTGCAGCGGCAGGACCGTGCCGAGGGCCTCCATCGCCGCGACCATCGCCGCCAGAGAGGCCTTCGCGTCGGCCGCCCCGCGGCCGTGCAGGCGCGAGCCGACGAGTTCGGCGCCGAAGGGGTCGTGCCGCCAGGCCTTGGGGTTGCCGACGGGCACGGTGTCCATGTGCGAGGTGAAGAGCAGCTCCGGACGCCCCGCGCCCAGCCGCGCCACGATGTTCGGCTTGCGCGGCTCGTCGCTCAGGACCTGGAAGTCCACGCTCGTCGCCCGCAGCCGGCCGGCGATGAGATCGGCCACCCGGCGCGTGTCTCCCGGCGGGTTCGGGGACGCCGCCCGCACCAGCCCGGCCAGGAAGCCGATGATCGAGGCCCGGCGGCGCTCGATCTGCTCAACGATCGCGTGATTCATACGGAAGCGGAAGCCCTCTTCCTGCCGCGGGGGGCAATGTCCTGTCGGCCTACCGGCCGTGCTGCGCCAGGGACTGCCGGGCCAGCTCCAGGGCGACGGCCAGCGGCCGGTCGTAGCCCGCCTCCAGATCCTGGCTGCTCAGCCCGGCCTCCACGTCGGGGACCACGCCCACGCCCTCCAGCCGCACGCCGCCTCCGGTGGCCAGCCGGAAGGTCGTCACGCTCAGCGCCGAGCCGTCCGAGAGGTCGACCATGATGCTGGCCTCGACCGCGCCGGCGGTCTTTCCTCCGATCAGCTGCGCCCGCCGGTTCTCCCCCAGCGCCGCGGAGAGCAGCTCCGCCGCCGAGGCGCTGCCCTCGTCGATGAGCACGTACAGCGGCAACGGGATCGTCGTCGTGGGCGGCGATGAACGCCATCGGATGAACGCCGTCCGCGTCCGGGCCTCGAAGTAGACCCTCGCGCCGATGGCCTCGGCCACGAATCGCACCGGCACGAAGAGGTCGTGCGCGACGCGCAGCGCCGGCACGGGGAGCGCCACGGCGCGGCCGTTCACGCGGGCCGAGCGAACGCCCACCAGCAGCTCCACCGTGGTGCCATTGAACTGGATGGAGACCAGCGGCGTGCGGGGATCCCACCGCACGCTGGCGCCCACCTGCTCGAAGACGGAGAGCCGCGCCAGCAGATGGCCGTCGCGCACCACGGTGGTGCCGGGCGCGGCGGCGATCCGCACCGTGCGCTCCGCCGCCCCGGCCTGGACCACAGGCACCTGCGGCAGGATCGGCGTCCCCGTGGTCGTCACCCGGCGCGTCTGGCCGCCCTGGCGCATCTCGGTGTAGACCGGGGTGCCCGCGGGAAGGATCGCGTTCAGCACGCCATTGAGCTCGTGGAGATAGCCGCCGCCGTTGCCGCGGAGATCGAGGATCAGGCTGCGCATCCGCTGATCGACCAGGCGGCTGACCGCCAGGCGGAAGTCCCGGGCCGTCCCTTCCACGAACTGGTAGAGCCTGATGTAGCCCACGCCGTTCTCCAGCAGCTCAGCCCGGAAGATGGAGGGCACGACGATCGGCGCGCGCGTGATCGTGACCGAGAGCGTTTGGGGCGAGCCCGGCCGCTGCAGGGTGAGCGTCACCGGCGTGCCGGGCGCGCCGCGGATCAGCCCGGAGACCTGATCCACCGTCATCCCCGTCGTGCTGGTCTCGTTCACGCGCAGGATGCGGTCGAACGCCCGCACGCCCATCGCCTCCGCCGGCCCGCCCGGGATGACCGCCCAGACGAAGAACTTGTCGTCCTTCGGCAGGAGGATGATCCCCACGCCGGTGAAGCCGGCCTGGCCGCGCTGCCGCGAGCGGCGCTCCGCGTTCTGCTGCGGGGTGAGGAAGCCGGTGTGGGAGTCCTTGAACGACTCCGTCATGCCCCGGATCGCGGCGTAGGCCAGCTGGGTCGGCGTGAGCCGGGTTCC
>DATLZI010000205.1:0-5829 GCA_035574075.1 bacterium
GATCGCGGAGGAGATCACCGACCGCTACGGCGCGATGCCCGAGCCCGCCCGCCACCTCGTTGAGATCGTACGCCTGCGCGCCCTGGCCCGGGCGGCGGGGATCGGCGCCATCGCCCGCGAGCGCGACCGGATCGTGATCAAACCGGCCGCGGCCTGGATGCCCTCGCCGGAGGAAGAGCGCCGCCTGCTGCTGGAGTTCGACGGTCAGCTGACCGTGCAGGGCGGCGCGCTGCGCCTGCGCGCCGGCGGGGGGGCGTTCCGCGACGATGTGGCGCGGATCCGCCGCGCGCTCCTGGCCCTGCGCGGCCTGGCCCGCCGCCGTGAGCCGGCCGCCGCGGGCTAGCCTCCCTTGCACCCGCCGGAGGGGCCCGCTACGATGGAACGGCACGATCGCCGGGGAAGAGGAGCGTCGATGTCCAGATCCCTCAAGGTCGCCCTGATCACCGTGCTCCTGGCCCTCGCCGGGACGGCGGCAGCCGTGGCGCTGACCGCCGGCATGCAGCGCGGCACGGCGATCGCGGCCACCGTGAACGGCGAGGTCATCTACGCCAGCGCCCTGCAGCGCGAGATCGCCGCGATCGCGCGTCAGTACGGCATCGATCTGAACAGCGAGCAGGGACGGCAGCAGCGCGCGGAGATCGAGCGCGTCGTCCTCGATCAGCTCATCGAGCAGCGCCTCATCCTGCAGGAGGCGCGGCGCCGCAACGCCCTGGCCACCGAGCAGCAGGTGGACGCCGCCCTCGCGGACATCAAGGGGAACTTCCCGTCCGCCGGCGAGTTCGAGCTGGCGCTGGCGCAGCGCGGCCTGACCCTCAGCGACCTCCGCGACCGGCTGCGCACCAACCTCACCGTGCAGAACCTGCAGCGGCAGGTCAGCCGCGCGACGGTGAGCGAGCCGGAGATCGCCGTCTACTACCGTGAGCACCGGCGGGAGTACGATCGTCCCGAGCAGGTGCGGGTGCGCCACATCCTCGTGGAGACGGAAGCGGAGGCCCGCTTCGTCCTGGCCCGCCTCGCCCGCGGGGAGAAGTTCGAGGATCTCGCCCGCCAGCTCTCCAAAGATCCCGGCAGCCGGGAGCAGGGCGGAGATCTCGGCTTCGTGGCCCGCGGCCAGCTCGTCCCCGAGTTCGAGCAGGCCGCCTTCGCCCTGGCCCCTGGCCAGGTCTCCCCGATCGTGAAGACGCAGTACGGCTACCACGTGATCCAGGGCGTGGCGCATCAGGCCGCGCAGCCCAGCGCGCTGGACGACGTCCGCGAGCAGATCCGGCGCCAGCTGTTGAGCCGCAAGCAAGAGGCGGACTTCGCCGCCTGGCTAAAGCAGGTCAAAGCGTCGGCAAAGATCACGCGGAGCGATCGGCCGACGAAGTAGCGGTGCGGTTGGACAAGTTCCTCCAGGTCAGTCGGTTGATCAAGCGCCGCGAGGTGGCCCATCGCCTCTGCGACCACGGCCGCGTGCGGCTGAACGGCGCTCCCGCCAAACCGGCCGCCGCGGTGAGGGCGGGCGATGTGATCACGATCAGCCAGGGCGACCGGCGGCTGGTGGCCAAGGTGCTGACCGTGCCGGAGCGCTCCGGCCCGGGGCAGGGACTGGTGGAGATCCTGGCGCGCACCGCCGTGGACGAGTGGCATGGCTAGGATCGCGGCCCTGCGGGCCCGGGAGATCCTCGACTCGCGGGGCAACCCCACCGTGGAGGTCGACGTGCATCTGGAGGATGGCGCCGTCGGCCGCGCCGCGGTGCCCTCGGGCGCCTCAACCGGCGCGCACGAAGCGCTCGAGCTGCGCGACGGCGACCCCGCGCGCTACGGCGGCAAAGGCGTGCTGCGCGCCGTGGCCAACGTCAACGAGCGCATCGCCCCGGAGCTGATCGGCCGGGAAGCAGCCGACCAGGCCGGCATCGACCGTCGGCTCCTCGAGCTCGACGGCACGACGAACAAATCCCACCTCGGCGCGAACGCCCTGCTCGGCGTCTCGTTGGCCGTGGCCCGCGCCGAGGCGGCCTCCCAGGGCGTGCCGCTGTACCGCCATCTCGGCGGGGCCCGGGCCCGGCTATTGCCCGTGCCGCTGATGAACGTCATCAACGGCGGCGTCCACGCCGACAACCCTCTGGACGTGCAGGAGTTCATGATCGCCCCCCTGCGCTCCAGCCGCTTCGCCGACGCGCTGCGCATGGGCGTGGAAACCTTCCACAAGCTGAAGGGGCTGCTGAAGGCGCGGCGGATGGCGACGGCCGTGGGCGACGAGGGCGGGTTCGCCCCCGACCTGCGCACCACGGAGGAAGCCCTGGACCTCCTCAGCCGCGCGATCGAGGATGCCGGCTACACGCCGGGGACGGACATCGGCCTGGCCCTCGATCCGGCGGCCACCGCGCTCTACAGCGGCGGACGCTATGCGTTCGCCGGCGAGGGCCGCGAGCGCACGCCGTCGGAGCTCGTGGACTACTACGAGCGCCTCTGCGCCGCCTACCCGATCGTCTCGATCGAGGATGGCATGGCGGAGGATGACTGGGAGGGATGGGCGGAGCTGACGGCCCGGCTCGGCGATCGCCTCCAGCTGGTGGGAGACGATCTGTTCGTGACCAACGTCACCCGGCTGCGCCAGGGGATCGACCGGGGCATCGCCACCGCCGTCCTGATCAAGGTGAACCAGATCGGGACCCTCACCGAGACCCTGGACGCCGTGGCGCTGGCGGCCGAAGCGCACTACGGCGTCGTCATCTCCCACCGTTCGGGGGAGACGGAGGACACGACGATCGCCGACCTGGCCGTGGCCACCGGGGCCGGCCAGATCAAGACCGGCGCGCCCTCCCGCGGCGAACGCGTGGCCAAGTACAACCAGCTCCTGCGGATCGAGGAGGACCTGGGCGAACGGGCGGTGTTCGCCGGCGCCTCGGTCTTCGCCCGGCGGCCCAGGAAGCCGTCCGGCTCCTAGCGAACAGCAGTCAGCGAAGTCAGTCGCACCTGACGTCGCAGCAGCGAACGGAGCCGAGATGAGCCTGGCCGCCACGCGCGCCCGGGCGCGCGCCCACCCGCGACCGCCCCGGCGGGTCGTCGTCCTCCTGATCGCGGGGGTTGCCGCGCTGTATCTCTTCGGTGCCGGATTCCTGGAGTGGTACGCGCTCAACCGGGAGGTGGCACGGCTGACCGCGGTGCGGCGCAGCCTCCGGGAGCAGAACGCCGTCCTCCGCGAGGAGATGCGGCTCCTGCAGACGCCCGCCTACATCGAGAAGCTGGCCCGCGAGCAGCTGGGCCTGGTGCGGCCGGGGGAGGTGGCGATCCTCATCCTGCGCACCCCCGCCCCGGCGCCGCCCCCGCCGCCCGGCCGGATCGAGCGGGACAGCCGCTCCCTGCCCGCCCGCCTCTGGCAGGCCCTCCGGCGCCGCCTGCGCTAGGGGAGCCGGGCCCATCGCGGGGCCGGCAGCCCTCTCCCTGATTGACACTGCGACGCGGCGCGCCCTATAATGCCACCGCATATCCCCACGTTGAAGGAGGCATGCTCAGGCTTCTATGGTGGTTGAGACCGGCGCCATCGTCGAGGGAACGGTCGTCAAGATCACCCCATACGGCGCATTCGTGGAGCTGCCCGACGGCCGCAGCGGACTGGTCCACATCCGGGAGATCGCCGACGTCTACGTCAAGGACGTCCACGACTACCTCAAGGAACAGGAGAAGGTCAAGGTCAAGGTCCTGGGGCTGAACGAGCGCGGCAAGCTCGATCTCTCGGTGAAGCAAGCCCTCTCCCCCGAGGAGCGCGCCGCCCGCTCCCGCGCCAAGGTCTCCTTCGAGGACAAGCTGAAGGCCTTCATGAAGGAGAGCGAAGAGCGCCTCCTCGACCTGAAGCGCAACACCGAGGCCAAGCGGGGCGGCGGCAAGCGCCGCAAGTAACCGCCTCCCGCGCTACCCTACCCCGAGCAGCCAGGCGAGATCTTCGAACGCCCGCCAGGTGATGTCATCCTCTTCCAGCGCGCGGGATCGGTCGGCGATGTCCGTGCGCGCCGCCAGTTCCGCCAGTTGCTGGTCCATCCGCGCCAGGCGCACGCGGACCTGCTCCAGCAGCGCCTCCGGCGCGGGGCGGTCCCCCAGCAGAACGCGCACCCGCTGCAGCGCCGCGCGCTCGGCGTCCCGCGCCCGGCGGTCCATCTCCAGCGCCTCCATGCGGCTGTAGGCCACCAGCTCGCGGCGGCTGTCCATGCCCTCCGCGAGGGCGTCGCGGACCTGCTCCAGCAGCGGGCGTTCCGGCGGTCGGCGTCTCATCGCGTCCTCACTTCCTGATCACGGTACTGCAGCTGGTACAGCTTGGTGTAGATGCCCCCGCGGGCCAGCAGCTCGCGGTGCGTCCCCTCCTCCACGAGGCGGCCCTTGTGCATGACGAGGATGCGATCGACGTGCTGGATGGTGGACAGCCGGTGGGCGATGATGATCGAGGTGCGGCCGCGCAGCACCTTGCGCAGGGCGTCCTGCACGAGCTGCTCCGTCTCCGTGTCCACGGCGCTCGTCGCCTCGTCGAGCACGAGCAGGATCTCCGGGTTGTGGGCCAGGGCCCGGGCGAAGGCGATCAGCTGGCGCTGGCCGGCGGAGAGCGTAGCCCCGCGCTCCACGACCGGCGTGGCGTAGCCCTGCGGCAGGCGGGCGATGAAGGCCTCGGCGTTGACGAAGGCCGCCGCTTCGCGCAGGCGGGCGTCGCTGATCTCGGCGTTGCCCAGCCGGATGTTCGAGGCGATCGTGCCGGAGAAGAGGAAGACGTCCTGCAGCACCAGTCCGATGTGCCGGCGCAGGTCGCGCTGCCGGTAGCGCCGCACGTCCACGCCGTCCACGAGCACCTGTCCGCGCTGGGGATCGTAGAAGCGCGTGATCAGGTTGATGATCGAGGACTTGCCGGCGCCGGTGTGCCCGACGATCGCCACGCTCTCCCCGGGACGGATGTGGAAGGACACGCCCCTCAGGACCCACTCCGGCGCCCCGTCCGAGGCCGGGAGGCCCTCGTCGTAGGCGAACCAGACGTCGCGGAACTCCACCGCCCCGCGCACCCGCTCCAAGGGCACGGGATCGGGCGGGTCCAGCACCGTGACCGGTTCGTCCAGCAAGCGGAAGATGCGCTCCGCGGAAGCCATCGCGCCCTGCAGGATATTGTACTTCTCGGCCAGGTCCTGGATCGGCCGGAAGAATCGCTCCGTGTACTGGATCTGCGCGACGAGCACGCCGAGCGTAACCGCCCCCTGCACCACCGCCCCGCCGCCGTCCCACAGCAGCAGCGCCGTGGCCACGGCGCCGAAGAGCCCGGCCAGGGGGAAGAACAGCGACATGTAGCGCACCGCGGCCAGGTTGGCCTGCAGGTGATCGCGGTTCAGCTCGTCGAAGCGCCGGAAGTTCTTGGGCCCCCGGCTGAACAGCTGGGCCACGGCCATCCCCGAGATGTTCTCGTTCAGATAGGCGTTGATGCGCGCGATGCGGACGCGCACCGCGCGGTAGCTGTCGCGCATCTTCGCCTGGAACCAGAAGGTCGCCGCGACGAGGACGGGCAGGACGGCGAAGGCGACGAGCGCCAGACGCCATTCCAGGAGGAGCATCGCGCCGACGATGCCCGTGAGCATGATCAGATCGCCGATGATTGTCACCACGCCGGAGGTGACCATCTCGTAGAGGGTATCCACGTCGTTCGTGATGCGCGTCATCAACCGCCCCACGGGGGTGCGCGTGAAGAACGCCACGGACAGGGCCTGCAGGTGGCGGAAGAGCGCCAGGCGCAGGTCGTACATCACCTGCTGTCCCACGACCTGCAGGATGAAGTTCTGCGCGTAGCGGCAGGCGAAGGCGGCGAGCAGCGCGGCGAAG
>DATLZI010000206.1:0-2839 GCA_035574075.1 bacterium
GTGGATGCCCACGGCGATCTCGGCGTCGGTGTAGTAGTCGACGTCCACCCGCCGCACGTAGGCCTTGCGCGCCTCCCAGTCCAGGCGGTCGACGTGGTACTGCTGGCCGAGGTGGAGGTAGATCGCGTCGTCGTGCACGAAGGCCGGCGCGGCGGCGAGGTCGATCTCGCCGATGACCGCCGGTCGGGCCTCGGTCTGGTCGATGATCACGACGTTCTCGGTGGAGGCCGAGCGCAGGCTGACCTCCTCGGCGGGGAAGCGCTCGGCGACGTAGTGCCAGCGCTGCCCGTCGCTGTGCACGATGCCCTGGGCGGCGAGCGCCTCCAGGATCGCGGTGACGAGGCCCGGCCCGTACGGCTCGTCGGCGCCCAGCGGCAGCTCGAAGGCCGCGCACTTGAGGTGACTGGTCAGGACGAGCAGGTTGTCCGGGTTGATCAGGGCCTGCTCGGGGGAGTGGCCGAAGAAGTACTCGGGATGGTGGACGATGTACTGGTCGAGCGGGCTGCTCGTGGCGACGAGGATCGCCGCCGACAGCTCGCCGGTGCGGCCGGCGCGGCCCATCTGCTGCCAGGTCGAGGCGATCGTCCCGGGATAGCCGGCGAGGATCGCCGCGCTGAGCTGGCCGATGTCGATGCCCAGCTCGAGGGCGTTCGTGGCGGCCACGGCCTGGATCGTCCCCTCGCGCAGGCCCCGCTCCACGGCCCGCCGCTCGCCGGGCAGGTAGCCGGCGCGGTAGCCCTGCACCGTCCCGGGATCGCGCCCGGCCTCGCGGGCCAGCTCGCGGAGGTAGGTGGTGAGGAGCTCCGCGGCCAGGCGGCTGCGGCCGAAGACGATCGTCGGCACGCCGCCGCGGATGAACTCGCCGGCCAGCGCGCGCACCTCCAGGAGGGTGTCGCGGCGGATGCCGAGCTCGCGGTTCACCAGCGGCGGGTTGACGAAGGCGATGACCCGCTCGCCCTGCGGCGCGCCGCTGCGGTCGAGCAGCGTCATCGGCCGGCCGGTGAGCCGCTCGGCGTGCTCTCGCGGGTTGCCGATCGTGGCGCTGGCGCAGATCAGCTGCGGGTCGCTGCCGTAGAAGGCGCAGATCCGCCGCAGGCGGCGCAGCACGTTGGCCACGTGGCTGCCGAAGACGCCCCGGTACTGGTGCAGCTCGTCGATCACGACGTAGCGCAGGTTCTCGAAGAGGCGCAGCCACTTGGTGTGGTGAGGCAATATGGCGGTGTGCAGCATGTCGGGGTTGGTGACCACGATGTGCCCCGCGGCGCGGATCGCCCGCCGCGCGCTGGCCGGGGTGTCGCCGTCGTAGGTGAAGGTCTTGATGTCCCGGCCGATCGCGGCGATCAGCTGCTGCAGCTCGTCCACCTGGTCGGCGGCGAGCGCCTTGGTGGGGAAGAGGTACAGCGCCCGCGCCGAGGGGTCGCGCAGGATGCGGTCGAGGACGGGCAGGTTGTAGCACAGCGTCTTGCCGCTGGCCGTGGGGGTGACGACGGCAAGGTGCTCCCCCCGCGCGGCGGCCTCAAACGCTTCGGCCTGGTGGGTGTAGAGCTGCTCGATGCCCCGCCGGCGCAGGGCGGCGGCGAGCGCCGGGTCCAGTCCTGGAGGAAGCGGCGCGTAGCGAGCCGGCTGCGCCGGGATCTCCTTCCAGGCGGCGACACGGCGCTGCGGGTCGGTGGCAAGGCGGTCGAGAATCTGGCGGAGCGTCATGCCGGTCCCTCCTGCGACCGCGGCGGTGATTGGCGAACTTGTGTTCGAGGGACGGAGCCCGCCTTCCTTCAACTAAAGGGCCGGCGGGGCAAAACAGGCGGATAAACAGATCAGGCAGCGGTCAACTTGAGGCGGATGGCTATCGAGGAGCGTCTCGGTAGAGATCGGCCCGGGACCAGGGCAGGTGGGCGCGGCCGGTGTCGTCCGGTCGGGCCAGCAGGGTCTGGAACACTTGCGTCCGTCCAACGGCGAACCCCTGGGCGCAGGCGGCGAGGTAGATCCGCCACATCCGGTAGCGTTCCTCGCCGACCTGGGCGACCGCCTCCGCGCGGCGCGCTTCCAGGCGCTGCCGCCACAGCCGCAGGGTGCGCGCGTAGTGCTCCCGGAGGTTCTCAACGTCGCGCACCTCGAAGCCGACCTGCTGCGCCGGGGCCAGGTTGTCGGCGATGGGCAGCAGTTCGCCGTCGGGGAAGATGTGCGCCTGGATGAACGACTGCCGCCGCGCGCGCCGCCAGGGAACGGCTCCGCCGCGGACGGTGATCCCGTGGTTGAGGAAGAGCCCGCCGGGCCGGAGCAGCCTCCAGGCCTGCCGGAAGTACGCCGGCAGCTGCGGCCGGCCGACATGTTCCACCATCCCGACGCTGACGATCTTGTCGAAGGGGCCGTCAGCGACCTCGCGGTAGTCGCAGACGCGGATCTCGGCCCGGTCCTCCAGCCCCGCGGCGCGCAGCCGCTCCCGGCCGAGCGAGGCCTGCGGCTCGCTGAGGGTGATGCCGACAGCGCGCGCGCCGTAGCGCTCGGCGGCGTAGGCCACCAACCCGCCCCAGCCGCAGCCGATGTCCAGGAGGCGTTCGTTCGGGCGGAGGCGCACCTTGCGGCAGATCAGCTCGAGCTTGGCCTCCTGCGCCGCATCGAGGTCCTCTGTGCCGGTGGGGAAGTAGGCGCAGGAGTAGACCAGGCGGCGATCCAGCCACAGCGCGTAGAAGTCGTTCCCGATGTCGTAGTGATGCCGGACGGCAGTCCGGTCGCGGGAGGGCGAGTGGATCCGCCCGCTCACCCTGGCCCGGGGCGGCACGCGGCCCGGCGCCGCGGTGCGAGGCAGGCGGAGGGCGGCCACCGCGGCCGCCAGCCAGTC
>DATLZI010000207.1:0-3512 GCA_035574075.1 bacterium
TGGCGGGCCCGGGCGGCTACTCGCTGGATGCCTACCTGGGGACCCGCCTGCCCGTCGGATCCGTGCTGCTGTACGGGCTGGCCGCGGCGCTGCTCGTCGTGGCGCTGACCTCGGCGGCGGGGGCGCGCGGAGCCCGGGCGCTGCAGCGCACGGCCTGACCGCTTCACACCTCGGCGCCGCGGGACGACCTCCCGCGGCGCCAGACCTGCAAGCGGCAACGAAAATCCGGCGGCCGTCCGGGGGATCCAGGAACCATCCGTGCATAGTTCCCGCCGCGCCGAACGAGGCCGCCGGTGCCCCCCAAGCCTATGCGGCCGGCGAGGGCCTGGCCATCGGTTGCAGGCTGTATTTTGGCCGGCGGCGGCGAAAGAGTCCTCGTATGCACATCCGTCCGGACCGCCTCTTCGACGGCTACGTCTTCGATCTTGATGGCACGGTCTACCTTGGCGACCGCCTCCTGCCGGGGGCGCGGGAGACGATCGTCCGGCTGCGCGAGCTGGGCCGCGCCGTCCTCTTCCTCTCGAACAACCCCCTGCACACCCGCGAGGAGTACGCGGCCAAGTTGACCCGGCTGGGCGTCCCAACCCCGCCGGAGGCGGTGATCAACTCCTCCTACGTGCTGGTGCGCCACCTGCGCGCCACCGCGCCCCAGGCGCGGCTGCTCGTCATCGGGGAGGCGTCGGTGCGGCGTGAGCTGCACGAAGCCGGGCTGGTCCTGACAGACGACCCGAGGCAGACCGACATCGTTGTGGCCTGCTTCGATCGTACGTTCGATTACCGCAAGCTGCAGGCGGCGTTCGATGCCATCCGGGGAGGCGCCCGGTTCATCGCCACGAACCGCGACCCTTACTGCCCCATCCCGGGCGGGGGGCTGCCCGACTGCGGAGCGATCGTGGCCGCGATCGAGGCCTGCACCGGGCATCCCGTGGACGAGGTGATGGGCAAGCCGTCGGCTATCATGGCCGGCACAATCCTGGAACGGCTCGGCCTGCCCGCCGCGCACTGCCTGATGGTGGGGGATCGCCTGGAGACCGACCTCGCCCTGGCCCGCGCGGCGGGGATGCCCTGCGCGATCGTCCTGAGCGGCGCCACGGATGAGGCCGCGCTGGCCCGCTCCAGCGCGCCACCGGACTTCGTGCTGGCCGGGATCGGCGAGGTGCTGCCGCCGTAGCCCCGGCGGTCAGAGTTCCTCCAAGAACGCCATCTCCGCGGCGACGCGGCGGCGGTAGGCCTCGATCTCCAGCGCCGTCCGTTCCTCGGTCCAGCCCAACTCGCGGGCCATCAGGGCGGCCACGCGTTCCACGCAGCCCGCCCCGTGATCGCGGTCGAGGACGCCGATCGCGCTGCGATGGAACATGAAGTCGGCCAGGCGCAGGCACTGGGCCTCGCGCACGGCGGCGATCACGTCGGCGGGGCGCGCCGTGATTCCCGGGGCGAGGGGGGCGGCCAGCGCCGGCTCGGCCGCCGCCAGGCGATCGGCGGCGGCGGACACGGGCAGAGGGTGGGAGGCGGTGGCGCACGCCGCCCGCCGGCCATCCCGCCGCACCAGGACGTCCACGGTATCCTCCGCCATCCGCCGGTAGGTGGTCAGTTTGCCGCCGATCACCGACACCAGCGGTCCCGGGTGCTCGACGACTTCGTGGCTGCGCGACAGCGCCGCGGTCCGTGCGGTGCCGCGCCGCACCAGGGGCCGCAGACCGGCGTAGCCTGCGATGACGGCCTCGCGTCCGATGGGCTGGACCAGGTAGCGGTTCAGGTGGTCGAGCAGGTACCGGGCCTCCCGGGCCTGTGGACGGACATCCGGGGCGGTCCAGACGTCGTCCGTGGTGCCCAGGAGGATCCGTCCCCGCCAGGGGACCGCGAAGGCCAGCCGACCGTCGTCGGTTTCCGGGATGACCAGAGCGGTGTCGCGGAGCAGCTCCCCCGCATCGAGGACGAGGTGCACTCCCTTGCTGCGCTCAATCCGGAAGGGCGGTGGTCCGGCGAGCGCGGCCACCTCCGCGGCCCAGACCCCTGCGGCGTTCACGATGTGACGGACGGGCATCCGCACCGCGCGCGGCGGTCCCGCGGTCTCCCCCGCCCGGTCGACGACCACCGCCTCCGGAGGCGACGCGGCGATCGCGGTGACCTCAGCGTAGTTCAGGGTGATCGCGCCGCTCCTCCGGGCGGCTTCCAGCACCGCGTAGGTCAGCGCGGCGTCGTCCGTCTGCGCATCACCGTAGAGGAACGCCGTGCGCAAGCCTTCGAGGCGAAGGGTGGGGAGATGAGACCGCGCCTCCGCGGCGCTCAGGCGCCGGTGGCGGAGATCGGTACCGCTCAGCCAGTCGTAGGCGCGCAGGCCGAGTTCGACCCCCAGGGGAGCGAGCGGGCGCAGCGGCGCCGGGAGATCAAGACCGAGCGGGCGACGGGTGCGGCGGTAGAGCGGCACGAGAAAGGACAGGGGACGCACGAGGTCCGGTGCCAGGCGGCGCAGACGCTCCCGTTCGACGAGGGCTTCCCGGACGAGGCCGACCTGCAACTGGGGCAGGTAGCGCAGACCACCGTGCACGAGTTTGGTGGAGCGGCTGCTGGTCCCCGACGCGAAATCGGCGCGGTCGACGAGGGCGACGGAGTAACCGCGGAGGGCGGCGTCGAGGGCGACGCCGGCGCCGGTGATGCCGCCGCCGATGACGAGGACGTCACAGCCGCGCCGGAGGGCCTGCCAGGCTTCCTCGCGATCGGAAGGGGGAGCGCCCACGCCAGGTTCGTTCGACGTGGAACCGGTCGATCCCGGTCGTGCGGTCCGGTCGCCGGGGCAGGAGGGGCGCGGGGACGGGAGCCCAGGGGGTCCGGCGACGGCTCCCCGACCCCGCCACGCGGATCTGCTTCCCGGCGCGGACCGCGCGGCAAGGAGGACGGCGCGGACAGCGGCGAATACCCTCCCACAGCGTTCCCCGCTGTGGAGGCCCCGGGTGAAGAAGGCGATCGCGGTCACGGTGAACGGCACGAGGCATCAGCACGAGGTGGAACCGCGGCTGCTGCTGGTCTCCTATCTGCGCGACGTGCTGGGGTTGACCGGCACTCACATCGGCTGCGACACGACCAGCTGCGGCGCCTGCACGGTGATCATGAACGGCCTGGCGGTGAAGTCGTGCACGGTCCTCGCCGTGCAGGCGGACGGGGCGACGGTCCTCACCGTCGAAGGACTGGCCCGCGACGGTCAGCTGCACCCGATTCAAGAAGGCTTCTGGGAGGAGCACGGCCTGCAGTGCGGGTTTTGCACCCCCGGCATGATGATGGCCGCCCTGCAGATCCTCGACCGTCATCCCGACCCCTCGGAGGCGGAGATCCGCCACGGGCTGGACGGCAACCTCTGCCGCTGCACCGGCTACCAGCACATCGTGAACGCCATCCGCTACGCGGCGCGCAAGCTGCGCGACACCGGCCAGCCGGCGCTGCCCGAGACCGCCGGCCGGGGGGATCGGCGGTGATCCCGGCCGCCTTCGACTACCACGCCCCCCGGTCGGTAGAGG
>DATLZI010000208.1:0-3588 GCA_035574075.1 bacterium
GACCGGGCGCCGTGGGGTAGGGTAAATTGAACATCGATGTAGACGGTTGTCTACATCACCGATGAAGGTCATCGACCTGACCAGCCACGCCGCCGACCGGGCCGTCCTGCTCGACCCTTCGCCGATCTACGACCTGCTCGCCGCGCTCTTCGTGGTCGAGAACTGGGACCCGGAGCGGGGATTCGAGGTGGAGCGGCGCTGGGTGCAGGAGGCCCGCGCTGCCCTGGGCGGCGAGCTCCGCGACGACCTGCGCCTCTTCGTGCGCGAGCGCGGTTTCCTGCTGGGGCTGTGCGCCTTCCTGGCCGGCCGCCGCGGGGTCGGCGTCCCGGAGTTCCTCAAGCTGCTCGCCGCCGTTCCGCCGCGCGAGCTGATCGAGCGCCTGCTCACAGCTCCGCGGACGGCGCGGGCGGCGGGGCCGCTGCTGCGGGAAGCGCTGCGCACCCGTCGGATGCCGGCGGTAGAGGCATTCCTCGCCGCGTATCCCGAAGAGTTCGACGCCAACCGCGTGCGGACGATGATCACCCTGCCGCCGGCCGAGGTGCAGCATCGCCTGCTGCGCCTGTTGCGGACGTTCTACGGGAAGGTCTATGCCCAGGAGGAGCCGCGCGTCGCGCCGCTGCTGCGGGCGGACGTCGAGGCCAAGCAGGCGCAGGCGCGGACGCTGCCCCCCGACGAGCTGGTGGAACGGGCTACGGGCGGGATCGCGGTGGGAGTCGATCCGGAGATCAGCCGGATCGTGCTCGCCCCCTCGTTCTTCTCACGGCCCTACAACCTCATCGCCGAATACCCGGGGGTGCGGCTCTTCGTCTACCCGGTGGACCTCGACGCCGCGGACCCCCAGGCCCAGGCGCGGGAACTGGCGCGGGTCTTCAAGGCGATCGGCGATGACACGCGGCTGCGGATCCTGCAGATGCTGGCGGAGCGGGAGATGTACCTTCAGGAGATCGCCAACCGGCTCGGGGTCAGCCACGTCACGGCGATCCATCACCTGGCGCTGCTCCGCGCGGCGCACCTCGTGCGCGCCGTCGAGCGGAGCGGGCTGAAGTACTACCGGCTGCGGCCGGAGGCGGTGGCCCAGGTGGGCGGACGGCTGCTCGAGCTGGTCGGCGGAGCACAGGTGGGAGCGCGATGAGGACGATCGAGCCGGCGCGCGATGCCGCGATCGACGCCGTCGTGCGCGAGCGCGAGGTGCTCACCGTGGAACAGGCCGCGGCGTACCTGCAGATGAACAAGGTGACGATCTACAAATACATCCGCGCGGGCCTCCTGCCCGCGGCCAGGCTGGGCAAGGTGTATCGCATCCACCGCCGGGATCTCGAGGCGCTGCTCAAGACGTCGGCCGCCGGGGGCCGATGACGCTGCCGCGCCTCACCACCTTCGCCGCCCTCCGGCACCCCGACTATCGGCGGTTCTGGACGGGGATGGTCGTCTCGCTGGTCGGGCAGTGGGTCCAGTCCACGGCGCAGAGCTTCCTGGTCTGGCAGCTCACCCGCTCGCCGCTGGCGACAAGCCTGACCACGCTGTTCTTTTCCCTGCCGTCCACGCTGCTCGCGCTCCTCGGCGGGGTCGCCGCCGATCGCGTCGACCGCCGGCGGCTGCTCCTCGTCACGCAGAGCGTCTTCATGGTTCAGGCCGCGGTCCTTGCCGCGCTGACCTTCACCGGGCGGGTGCAGGTCTGGCACATCTACCTGCTGGCGTTGCTCAACGGCACGGTGATGGCGTTCGACGCGCCGGCCCGGCAGTCGCTGATCCCTTCGCTCGTCGCGCGGCAGGATCTGACCAACGCCATCGCCCTCAACTCCACGGCGTTCAACGGCAGCCGCGTGATCGGCCCGCCGATCGGCGGACTGATCTACGCCGCCGTCGGGCCGGCCTGGTGCTTCGCCCTGAACGCCGTGACCTATCCGGCCATCCTCATCGCCCTCTGGAGCATCCGCCCATCCCGCGCCGCGCCGCGGGATGGCTCGCGTCCTCTGCGCGACCTGCGCGACGGCGTGGCCTTCGCCTGGCGCAACCCCCTGATCCGGGGGCTGCTGTTGATGGTCGCCCTGAACGGGGCCTTCGCCTTCACCTACATCGTGTTGATGCCGGTCGTCGCCAGCCAGGTGCTGGGCGGCGGCGCGCGGGAGAACGGCTTCCTGATCGGCGCCGCGGGGGTGGGGGCGACGCTGGGCGCGCTGGGGGTGGCCTCCGTGGGCACGCCCCGCCGGCCCGGCCGCGTCATCGTCACCTTCGGGCTGCTGGGCGGGCTGGGTCTGGTGGCGCTGTCGCTGTCCCGTCAGCTCGGGCTGTCCATGGCGATCACAGCCTTCGCCGCGGGGGCGATCATGGCGTTCATGGCCACCTGCAACTCCACCATCCAGGCCTATACGCCGGATGCCCTGCGGGGCCGGGTGATGAGTCTCTACACCTTGGCCCTGATCGGCAGCGGGCCGTTCAACGCCCTGCTCGCCGGCGCGCTCGGCAACCTCATCGGCGCGCCGCTGACCATCGCCGTGAGCGGCGTGCTGCTGGGGATCTCGATCCTGGCCATCGCCTCCCGGCACCGGCCGATGGTCGATCTGGACACCTACGCCCCCCGCCTCGTCCCTGCCGAAGTGGAACCGGCGCTGCAGCCGGCCTCGAGCACCCGGTAATCGCGGCTGTCACGGCCGTGGCCATCGGGCCCGGCCGCCCGCGCGCGTCCCCGGCGGCACCGCGCTCCTCGACGCCGCGAGGCGCGGCAGGTCTTCCGGACCGTCGCTCCGGCCAGCGAGATGGCCGGTGGCTACGGCGCCCTCCCGGTGAGCTTCCGCCAGAGCCAGAGCACCGGGTCGTAGTGCCGGTCGACGACGCGTTCCTTGAGCGGGATGATCGCGTTGTCGGTGATGCGGATGTTCTCCGGGCAGACCTCGGTGCAGCACTTCGTGATGTTGCACAGACCAATGCCGGCGTCCTGCTTGATGAGGTCGATGCGGTCCAGGGTGTCCCAGGGGTGCATCTCCAGGGCCGCCAGGTGCACGAAGAAGCGCGGGCCGGCGAAGGCCGGTTTGTTCTCCGGGTGATCACGGATGACGTGACAGACGTCCTGGCAGAGGAAGCACTCGATACACTTGCGGAACTCCTGGATGCGGTCCACGTCCTCCTGGTACATCCGGCGCTTGCCGTCGGGATCCTTGGGCCGCGGCGAGAACGGCGGGATCTCCCGCGCCTTCTCGTAGTTCCAGGAGACGTCGGTGACGAGGTCCCTGATCAGCGGGAACGTCTTCAGCGGCGCGACGGTGATCGGTTCATCCGCGGGCAGCTCGGCGATGCGCGTCATGCAGCTCAGCACCGGCCGGCCGTTCACCTCCGCGCTGCAGGACCCGCACTTGCCGGCTTTGCAGTTCCAGCGAATGGCCAGGTCCGGCGCTTCGGCGGCCTGCGCGGCGCGCAGGGCGTCGAGCACGACCATCCCCTCGGTCCGCGGCACGGTGTACTCTTTGAACGCGCCGCCGCGGCGGTCGCCGCGCCAGACCCGCAGCCGCACCTGCTGACCGTTCTTCATCCCTGTTCCTCCAGCACCGCCTTGAGGTCGGCGGGCAGCGGCGGGATTGGCACCGGCTCGAT
>DATLZI010000209.1:0-7502 GCA_035574075.1 bacterium
TCTTCAACGAGTCCGCGGCCAACGTCCTGGCCGCGGCCCAGAAGCTGCAGAACCTGCTCGACGATTTCCGCGACGTCGAGCGGCGCGCGGAAGAGATCAAGGCGCTCGAGGACCGCGGGGATGACCTGACCCACCGCATCATCGACCGCCTGAACCGCACCTTCGTCGCGCCGCTGGACCGCGAGGACATCTTCAGCCTGGCCAAGCAGCTCGACGACGTCATCGACTGGATCGAGGCGTCCTCCGCGCGCATCGCCGTCTATCGCCTGACGCAGGTCACCCCGGAAGCCAGGGAGCTGGCGCACATCATCGTCCACGCCTGCCAGGCCGTCGTCGAGGCGATCGGCAATCTGAAGCGCCTCGACCGGGTCCTCGGGCAGCTGCATGAGATCAACCGGCTGGAGAACCTGGCGGACCATGTGCAGCGCGACGCCATCGCCAAGCTCTTCGCGCAGGACGGTGACCCCATCGAGGTCATCAAGCTGAAGGAGATCTACGAGACGCTGGAGGAGGCGACGGATCAGTGTGAGCACGTCGCCCACGTGCTGGAGAGCATCCATGCCAAGAACCTCTGACCCCTGCTGATGCCGGCCATCTTGCCCGCGGGGCTGCTCCCCGTCCTGCTCCTGGTCCTCGCCGCGGAGTTCGTCAACGGCTGGACCGACGCGCCCAACGCCATCGCCACCGTGGTCAGCACGCGGGTCCTCGCCCCCAGCGCGGCGCTGGTCATGGCCACGGTGCTGAACGTCGTCGGCACGATGGCCGGCACGGCGGTCGCGGCGACGATCGGCAAGGGCATCGTCGATCCGGCGGTGATCGACACCGTGACGATCGCCGCGGCGATGCTGGCCATCGTCACCTGGAGCGTGCTGGCCTGGCTGCGCGGCCTGCCCACGAGCGAGAGCCACGCGCTCGTCGCAGCGCTGGCTGGTGCCGGGCTGGCGACCGCCGGGCTGCCCGTCCTGCAGTGGGAGGGCTGGCGGAAGGTCCTCATCGGCCTGGGCTTCTCCACGGTCCTGGGGTTCGGCGGCGCCTTTGCGATCATGGTGGCGATCTCGTGGCTGTTCCGGCGGACGCCGCTGGGGCGGGCCCGCCGGCTCTTCGGCCGGCTGCAGACCTTCTCCGCTGCTTTCATGGCCTTCAGCCACGGCACGAACGACGGGCAGAAATTCATCGGCGTCTTCACCCTGGCGCTGCTGCTCGGCGGCGTGATCCCGGAGTTCCGGATCCCGCTGTGGGTGATCCTGCTCTGCGCGCTGACGATGGGCCTGGGCACGGCGGTGGGCGGGTGGCGCATCGTGCACACGATGGGGCTGCGCCTGACCAGGCTGGAACCCTACCAGGGGTTCGCCGCCGAGACGGCGGCGGCGTCGGCGATCGAGCTGGCCTCGCGGTTGGGCATTCCCCTCAGCACGACGCACACGATCAACACGGCGATCATGGGCGTGGGCGCGGTGCGGCGGTTCTCCGCCGTGCGCTGGGGGGTCGGCCTGGAGATCATCACCGCCTGGGTGCTGACCTTCCCGGCCTGCGCGGCCATCGCCGCCGCGGCCGCCTACCTGCTGCGCTGGCTGTTCTGACGTCCACGACCAGCGGAATAGCCCGGCGCCGCCGCGGCGTTCTCTCGCCTGCCGGGCAAATAGGGAGATGGAGGTCATCGGGCATGGGCAAGGCCGTGCATGTCACCGAGCGGGACTTCGAGGCGCAGGTCATCAAGAGCGAGGTGCCGGTCCTCGTCGACTTTTGGGCCGAATGGTGCGGGCCGTGCCGGATGATCGCCCCGATCGTGGAAGACCTCGCCGCCGAGTACGAGGGCCGGCTGAAGGTCGTCAAGGTCGATGTGGATCAGAACAACGCCCTGGCCTTCCGCTACGGGGTGATGAGCATCCCCACCCTGGGGATCTTCAAGGGCGGGCAGATGGTCGAGCGCCTGGTCGGCTACATGCCCAAGCAGGAACTCAAGAAGCGCATCGATCCGCTGGTCGGCAGCAAGGTCAGCTGACCGCGCCCTGCGCGGTCAGCCAGCGTTCGGCGTCGATCGCCGCCTCGCAGCCGTAGCCCGCGGCGGTTACCGCCTGGCGGTAGGTGTGGTCGTGCACGTCGCCGGCCGCGAAGACCCCTTCCACGCTCGTCATCGAGCGACGCACGCGCACGATGTAGCCGTTCTCATCCATCTGCAGCTGGCCGCGGAAGAGCTCGGTGTTCGGTTTGTGGCCGATCGCCACGAAGACGCCGTCCGTGGGCCGCGTCGTGACCTGGCCGCTGACGACATCGCGCAGCGCCACCGCGCTCACCTTGCCGTCGCCGAGGATGTCCGCGACGACGCTGTTCCAGAGGAAGCTGATCCGGGGGTGCTCGAAGGCCCGCTGCTGCATGATCTTGCTGGCCCGCAGCCGGTCGCGGCGGTGCACCACGGTCACCGACTTCGCCAGCTTGGCCAGGTAGAGCGCCTCCTCCATCGCCGTGTCGCCCCCGCCCACGACGACCACGTCGCGGTTGCGGAAGAAGAAGCCGTCGCAGGTGGCGCAGGTGCTCACCCCACGCCCCATCAGGCGCTGCTCCCCGGGCACCCCGAGCAGCTTGGCCTTGGCGCCGGTGGCGATGATCAGGGCCTGCGCCTCGACGCGATCGCCGGAGGCGAGCGTCACCGCGAAGGGCCGCCGGCTGAGGTCGACGGCCTGCGCATCTTCGGCCACGAACTCCGCGCCAACGCGCTCGGCCTGGGCGCGCATCGCCGCCATGAGGTCGGGCCCCATGATCGGCTCGGCGAAGCCCGGGTAGTTCTCCACCTCGGTGGTCAGCATGAGCTGCCCGCCAGCCTCCGCGCCGGCGACGACGAGCGGGGCCAGACCGGCGCGGCTGGTGTAGATCGCGGCGGTCAGGCCGGCCGGGCCCGAGCCCAGGATGACAACGTTGCGCATCTCCACCTCCCCCGGGTCGCAGAACGGCCTTCCGGAGCCATTGTATTCCGCCGCGCCGCGGTCCGGCCATCCCTATCAATGCTATTGTCAACCTTCTTGACAATCATAGTGTCAATGGGTATCGTAGAAGCCGCCGGAGGTGGTGGCGTGAAGCAGCGCCGAGACGACCGTCCTGTCTACGTGATCAGCGTTGCGGCCGATCTCGCCGGGCTCCACCCGCGCACCCTGCGCATCTACGAAGAGAAGGGGCTCGTGCAGCCGGCTCGCCGCAACAACACCCGGCTCTACTCCGACCGCGATCTCGAGCGCGTGCGCCTCATCCGCCACCTGACCCAGGACCTCGGCCTGAACCTGGCCGGGGTGCGGGTGCTGCTGGAGATGTACGAGCGCCTGGAGATCCAGGGCTCCCGAGACGCCGTGGGGTGGGTGTTTGAACGCACGATTCGAAGGAGGCGAGAGCGATGAGCCTGATCCGCTGGGATCCGTTCGACGATCTCGCGTCCCTGCGCGAGTCGATGGACAAGCTGTTCGAAGAGTTCTTCAGCGACCGGCCGGGGCGCGGCCGCCGGGCCGTGCCGACCGTCTGGCAGCCGGCGATCGAGGCCTACGAGACGGACAACGACGTGGTGGTGCGCGCCGAGCTGCCCGGCGTGGACCCGAACCAGGTCGAGATCACGATCACCGAAGACAGCCTGACGATCAAGGGCGAGGCGAAGAGCGAGGTCGAGGACAAGCGCCGCAACTACTACCGGCGCGAGCTGCGCTATGGCTCCTTCCTGCGCTCGATCGCCCTGCCCTCCGGGGTGCAGAGCGATCAGGCCAGGGCGACGTTCAAGAACGGCATCCTGGAGATCCGGGTGCCGAAGAGCGAGCGGGCCAAGCCGAAGACCGTGAAGATCGAAGTCGCGAGCTGACCCGCGCTGAGAGGAGCTAGCTGACATGCCCAAAGTCGTCGGCATCGATCTGGGCACGACCAACTCCGTGATCGCCGTGGTGATCGGCGGGGAGCCGCAGGTCATCCCCAACGCCGAGGGGAGCCGCCTCACGCCGTCGGTGGTGGCCTTCACCAAGACGGGGGAGCGCCTCGTCGGCCAGATGGCCAAGCGACAGGCCATCCTGAACCCCGAGAACACGGTGTACTCGATCAAGCGCTTCATGGGCCGCCGCTACGCGGAGGTCGAGGGGGAGCGGAAGATGGTCCCCTACCGCGTCGAGGAGGGTCCGAACGGCATGGCCGTGGTGCGGCTCCCCGCCACGGGCAAGACCTACACGCCCGAGGAGATCTCGGCGATGATCCTGCAGAAGCTGAAGGCGGACGCGGAGGCCTACCTGGGGGACAAGGTCACCGAGGCCGTGATCACCGTGCCGGCGTACTTCAACGACGCCCAGCGCACGGCGACCAAGCATGCCGGTGAGATCGCCGGCCTGAAGGTCCTGCGCATCATCAACGAGCCCACGGCCTCGGCCCTGGCCTACGGCCTGGACAAGAAGGGGTCGGAGACGGTGCTTGTCTTCGACCTCGGCGGCGGCACCTTCGACGTCACCGTGCTCGAGATCGGCGAGGGTGTCTTCGAGGTGAAGGCCACGAACGGCGACACGCACCTCGGCGGCGACGACTGGGACGAGCGCATCGTGAACTGGCTGGCCGATCAGTTCCGGCGGGAGAACGGCATCGACCTGCGGCAGGATCGCCAGGCGCTGCAGCGGCTGCGCGAGGCCGCGGAGCGGGCCAAGGTCGAGCTCAGCACGGTGACCCAGACGACGATCAACCTCCCCTTCATCACCGCGGACGCCAGCGGGCCCAAGCACCTGGACTACGTCCTGACCCGGGCGAAGTTCGAGGAGATGACCGCCGACCTCGTGGAGCGCTGCATCGGGCCGTTCAAGCAGGCGCTGGCCGACGCGAAGATGACCGAGAAGGACCTCGATGAGGTGATCCTTGTCGGCGGCGCGACGCGCATGCCGATGATCCAGGAGCTGGTGCGGCGGCTGACCGGCAAGGAGCCGAACAAGGAGGTCCATCCGGACGAGGTTGTGGCCGTGGGGGCGGCGATCCAGGCCGGCGTCCTGGCCGGGACGGTGCGCGAGGTCGTCCTGCTCGACGTCACGCCCCTCTCCCTGGGTGTCGAGACGCTGGGCGGCGTGATGACCGTGCTGATCCCGCGGAACACGACGATCCCGACGCGCAAGAGCGAGATCTTCAGCACCGCCGCGGACGGCCAGACGCAGGTGGAGATCCACGTCCTGCAGGGAGAGCGGCCGATGGCCCGCGACAACCGCACGCTGGGCCGCTTCATCCTGGACGGCATCCCGCCCGCGCCGCGCGGCGTGCCGAAGATCGAGGTCACCTTCGACATCGACGCCAACGGCATCCTGGACGTCAAGGCGCGCGACATGGCGACCGGCCGGGAGCAGTCCATCAAGATCACCGGCTCCTCCACCCTCTCCAAGGAGGAGGTGGAGCGCATGGTCAAGGAGGCCGAGCGCTTCGCGGAGGAGGACCGCCGCAAGCGGGAGGAGGCGGAGACGCGGAACCGCGCAGACAGCTTGGTCTACCAGACGGAGCGCATGCTCCGCGACGTCGGCGACAAGATCAGCGCCGACGAGCGCGCCCAGGTCGAGGCAAAGCTGGCCGCCTTGAAGGAGGCGATCAGCCAGGGCGACGCCGCGCGCATGGCGCGGGCCATCGGCGAGCTGCAGCAGGCCAGCCACAAGCTCGCCGAGGCGATGTACGCCAAAGCCGCGGCGGGCGCGCCGACCGGCGCGCCCTCGGGCGCCGGCGCCTCCGGGGAGGGCAAAGGTGGCGACGAGGTGATCGACGTCGACTACAAGCGGAAGGATGAGAAGAGTTGATGGAAGACCGCGCCGATCGACCGGCTGAGGAGCCTCGCACCGAGGCCGTCGCTCCGGAACAGACGTCGGAGGTCACGGATCCGGCCGTCCTGCGCAGCGAGCTGGAGCGCGCTCGGGCGGAGGCCGAGCGCCACTGGCAGCAGTTCCTGCATACCGCGGCTGACCTTGAGAACTACAAGAAGCAGGCCGCCCGGCAGCGGGAGGATGCGGTGCAGCGCACCCGCGCCGCGCTGCTGGCGCTTGTGCTTGAGGTCGTGGACACGCTCGAGCGCGCGCTGGGACACGGCGAGACCGCCGAGCCGGCGGCGGTGCTGGAGGGCATCCGCATCGCCCACCGCCAGATCGTGGAACGCCTGCAGGCGGCGGGCGTGCAACCCATCGAGGCCCGGGGCAAGCCGTTCGATCCGCGCGTCCACGAGGCCGTGGACGTGGCCTCGGCCGAGGCGCTCGGCGTGGCGCCGGATACCGTTGTGGACGAGGTGCAGCGCGGGTACCTGCTGAACGGCGAAGTGCTGCGGCCGGCCCGCGTGCGCGTGGCCAGGTAGATGGAGTTCAAAGACTACTACAAGATCCTGGGGGTCGAGCGGGGCGCCGACCAGAAGGCGGTCAGCGCCGCCTACCGGCGGCTGGCGCGTCAGTACCACCCCGACGTCAACAAGACCCGGGAGGCTGAGGACCGCTTCAAGGAGATCAACGAGGCGTACCAGGTCCTCGGCGATCCGCAGAAGCGCGCGCGCTACGACCAGATGTACGACGCCTACCAGCGCGGGGGCGTGGACTGGCAGAGCCTCTTCGGCCGCCAGGGCGTGGGCACCTGGCAGAGCCCGGAGGGCTGGACCGTGACCTTCGGCGGTTCACCCGAGGAGATCGAAGACCTCCTGGGCGGGTTGGGTGGTTTCAGCGAGTTCTTCCGCCAGTTCTTCGGCGCCGATCTGTTGGGCGGGCGCCGCCGCGCGGCCGGGCGAGGCGCGGCACGGGCCACCGGCCAGCCCGCCGCCGCAACCGCCGAGGCGTCGGCGACGCTGGAGGTCACGCTGGACGAGGCGTTCCGCGGGGCCCAGAAGACGATCAGCGTGCGGCTGAACGGGGGAACCCGCCGGCTGGACGTGGCGATTCCCCGCGGCGTGCGCAGCGGGCAGCGCATCCGGCTGCCGGGAGCGCTGAACGGAGGCGACCTCTACCTCACCGTCCAGGTGGCACCGCACCCGCGCTTCGAGCGGCAGGACGATGACCTGATCACGGAGGTCCGGGTCGGCCTGACCCAGGCGCTGCTGGGCGCGACGGTGGAGGTGCCGACGATGGAGGGGACGGTGGACGTCACCATCCCCCCGGGCACGCAGCCCGGGCAGCTGCTGCGGCTGCGCGGCCTGGGCATGCCCCGCCGCGACGGCGGGCGGGGAGATCTGCTCGTGCGCGTGAAGGTGGAGCTGCCGCGCCAGCTCAGCCCGCGGGAGCGGGAGCTGGTCGAGGAGCTCGGCAGACTGCGCGGAGAGCGGGTGAGGACCTGACGATGGCGATGCGATTCGACCGGTTCACGGAGAAGGCGCAGGAGGCGCTGCTGCGCGCCCAGGAGCTGGTCCGGTCCAGCGGGCACGCGCAGCTCGACCCCGAGCACCTGCTGCTGGCCCTCGTGGAGCAGGAGGGCGGGGTGGTGCCCCGCGTCCTGGAGCGGGCCGGCGCGACCGTCGCCGCGGTGCGCGGACGCCTGCGGGCCGAGCTGGCCCGCCT
>DATLZI010000210.1:0-2978 GCA_035574075.1 bacterium
CTGGCCCTCGGGCAGCGGGTAGGTGCCGTGGTGCTCAAGGGGGTTGAGCGTGGCGATGAGGAAGAACGGCCGCGGCAGCGGATGCGCCGTGCCCTCGATCGTGACCGCGCCCTCGTCCATCGCCTCCAGGAAGGCGGCCTGCGTGCGCGGTGTGGCCCGGTTCAGCTCGTCCGCCAGCACGACGTGGCCGAACAGCGGCCCTGGCACGAAGCGGAACTCCCCGCGCGAGCCGTCGTAGACCATGCCACCGGTGATGTCCGCCGGCAGCAGGTCCGGCGTGGCCTGGATGCGGCGGAAGGTCCCGCCGATCGAGCGGGCCAGCGCCCGGCCGAGCATCGTCTTGCCCACGCCGGGGACGTCCTGCAGCAAGACGTGCCCGCCGGCCAGCAGCGCCGCCAGGGTCAGCTCGACGGCGTCGCGCTTGCCGACGATGACGCGCTCGATGTTCTCGATCAGGGGGGCCAGCTCGCGCTCCGGATGCATGACCGACCTCAGGCCAGGTGATGGGCGATGAACGCCCTCATGGCGGCGAGGAACGCCTCGCGGGAGAAGCGCAGCGCGTGCGCCCGGATCGCCGCCGGATTGAACCGATGCCGCTCCAGGTCGCGCACGGCCTGCGCCAGGGCGTCTGCGGTGGGGGCGCGGAAGAACAGCCCGGTGACGCCCTCCTGTACGCTCTCCAGCGCCCCGCCCGCGCCGAAGGCGATCACCGGCCGCCCGCAGGCCTGCGCCTCCACCGGGACGAGACCGAAATCCTCCACGCCCGGGAAGACGAGCGCGCGGCACCGGCGGTAGTACTCGCGCAGCGCCTCGTCGCTCACCTCGCCGGCGAACCGCACCGTGGGACCGGCCAGCGCGCGCAGGCGGGGCAGCTCCGGGCCGCCCCCCACCACCACCAGCGGCAGGCCCAGCCGCGTGAACGCCGCCACCGCCAGGTCCATCCGCTTGTAGGGCACGAGCCGCCCGGCGGCCAGGTAGAACTCCCCGGCCGCGCCCGGGGGGCCCGGCGTGAAGAACGCCGTGTCCACCGGCGGATGGATGACCGCGGCCTCCCGGCGGTAGTGGCGGCGGATGCGGGAGGCGACGAAGTGAGAGATCGCGATGAAGTGATGAACGCCGCCGGCTGCGGCCGCGTCCCACCGACGCATCCAGCCCAGCGCCGCCCTCATCACCAGGCGGGCGGGCAGATGCAGATGGCCCAGGTAGGCTTCCTGCAGGTCCCACGCGTACCGCATGGGCGTATAGCAGTAGCAGATGTGCCGCGTCCCGCGGGGCACGCGCACGCCCTTGGCCCAGGCGTGGCTGCTGCTGATCACCAGGTCGTAGCCCCGCAGGTCCACTCCCTCGGCGCTCGCCGCCATCAGCGGCACGAGCCAGCGGTGGCGGGCCACGGCGCTGGGGATCCGCTGCAGCCAGGAGGGCCGCACGTCCAGCTGGCGGAACGCGGCCGGCATCCGCCGCTCGTCGTACAGCGCAGTGTATACCGGCGCCTGCGGCAGCAGCTCGTGCAGCACGAGCAGGACGCGGTCCGCCCCGCCCAGGGTGACGAGCCAGTCGTGGACGAACGCCGCCCGGGTGCCGGTCAGGTCCGGCTGCGGCGGCGCAGGCACCGCGAGAGCGGGGCGAACAGCAACATCCGCGCGATCCTGCGCATCCGAGACCCCACGCACGGCCGGGACCTCGGGCGCGGCCGGCACCGGGGCCGGCCCCGCGGCGGTGATGGAGCGTCGGCGGGAAGAGACGCCGTGGGCCGGCGGCATCAATACGCTCCCCGGCCGGCGATGACCGACGGCAGCGTGCGGGCCAGGATCTGCAGGTCCAGCCCCAGCGACCAGTGGTCGATGTAGTACATGTCCAGGCGCACGCGCTGGGCGTAGTCGGGCTCGTCGCGGCGGAGGACCTGCCACAGGCCCGTCAGTCCGGGCTTGACGCAGAGCAGCCGGCGCTCCCAGGGGCCGTAGCGGGCCAGCTCCTCCTCCACGATGGGACGGGGCCCGACCAGGCTCATCTCGCCCTTCAGCACGTTCAGCAGCTGCGGCAGCTCGTCCAGGCTGGTCCGGCGCAGCCACCGCCCCACGCGCGTGACGCGCGGGTCGTCCGCCAGCTTGTAGGCGCGGACGAACCGCCGCCGCAGGGCCTCGTCCTCCGCCAGTTGCGCCTCCGCCCCCGGCACCATCGTACGGAACTTCCAGGCGTAGAAGGGCACCCCGCCCTTGCCGATCCGCTTGTGCCGGTAGAAGACCGGACCGCGGCTGTCCGCGACGATGGCGATCGCGACTACGAGGAACAGGGGCAGCGTCAGCAGCAGGCCCACCAGCGCGCCCACCACGTCGAGCGCGTCCTTCAGCCGGTGGCCCCAGCCGGCCAGCGGGCTCCCCTGCAGGGTGAGCATCGGGATGCGGCCCACCACCTCCACCGCGGCGCCGGTGGCGGCCAGCGTGTAGAGGTCGGGGACGACGGCGAACGGCACGCCCGCTTCCTGGCACAGCGCGGCCACGTGCATCGTCTGCTCGCGCAGCTCGGGCGGCTGGGCGATGATCACGCGCTGGGCGCCCACCCGGCGCACGGCGCGCAGCACCTCCTCCGGCCGGCCCACCACCGGGACGCCCTCGACCCCGCCCTGCCGCCGCTCGTCCAGGAAGCCGGCCGGGCGGTAGCCCAGCTCGGGATGCTCCCGCAGGGTGCGGGCCAGGGCCGCTCCCTCCGGGCCGGCCCCGACGATCAGCGCCGGCCGCACGTCGATGCCGCGCGCGCGGGCCATCCGCAGCGCCGCACGCAGCGCGCCGCGCGCCGCCGCCACGAGCACGCCGCTGATGGCCCACGCCAGCAGCATCCACAGCCGGGAGTAGGAGAAGCCGCGGTAGAAGAACGAGCCGGCCAGCAGCGCCATCATGCCGACGGAGACGGCGCTGAGCACCCGCAGGACCTCGTCGCCGAACGGCTGGACCTGCTCGCGGTACAGGCCGTAGGCGGCGAAG
>DATLZI010000211.1:0-3795 GCA_035574075.1 bacterium
GCCGAGATCGCCACAACGGCCCCCCGGTCGCCCGTCTCCTCCTCCACCTCGGCCAGCACCGCGCGCACCGCGGCGGGGGGCAGCAGGTCGGTCTTGTTCACGGCGACGACCGTCGGTTTGTCGGCAGCCCCCAGCTGCCCCAGGACCTCGCGCACCGCCCGCATCTGCGCCCGGCGGTCGGGATGGCTGCCGTCCACGACATGCACGAGCAGATCGGCCTCGGTGACCTCCTCCAGGGTGGCGTGGAAGGCTGCCACCAGCTGCGTGGGCAGGCGGCTGATGAAGCCCACGGTGTCGACGACCAGCGCCGGCCGGCCATTGGGCAGCGTCACGCGGCGCACCGTAGGATCGAGCGTGGCGAAGAGTTTGTCCTCGACGAAGACGCCGGCGTCGGTGAGGGCGTTGAGCAGGGTGGATTTGCCGGCGTTGGTGTAGCCGACCAGGGCCACGGTGGGGAACTGCGCCTCCCGGCGCGCCGCGCGCTGCAGGGCGCGGGTGCGGCGGATCTCCGCGATCTGCCGACGCAGGTCCGTGATGCGCCGCCGGATGCGGCGGCGGTCGACCTCGAGTTTGGTTTCGCCGGGACCGCGGGTGCCGATGCCGCCCCCCAGGCGGGACAGCGCCGTGCCCCGGCCGGTCAGCCGCGGCAGCAGGTAGGTCATCTGCGCCAGCTCGACCTGCAGGCGGCCTTCGTGCGTCTGCGCGCGCCGGGCGAAGATGTCGAGCACCAGCGCGGTGCGGTCGATGACTTTGATCCCCAGGGCGTCCTCCAGGTTGCGCTGCTGCACCGGGGTGAGCTCATGGTCGGCGATGACAAGGTCGGCGCCGACGCGCCGGCACAGGGCGCGCAGCTCCTCGACCTTGCCCCGGCCGAGGAAGGTCGCCGGCACCGGGCGCGTGCGGTGCTGCACCAGCGTCCCGACCACCACGGCCCCGGCCGCCTCCGCCAGGCGCGCCAGTTCCTCCATCTCCGGGTCGCGCCCGGGATCAACCCCGTGCACGCCGACCAGCACGGCGCGCTCCGGTCCGGGGGCGCGCACGGCGAGGGCCCCCCGCCCCTGCCGCGTCCCGTCGTCCGAGGGGGGCTGCGGTCGCACGATCGCCTACGAACGGCCGAAGGCGGTCAGCAGCCGGTCGAGCGCTTCATCCAGGCGGTGGTCCGGCACGGTGGTGGACATCCGCACGTAGCGCTCGCCCTCCCGGCCGTAGCCGGCGCCGGGCGTCAGCACCACGCCGGTGCGCTCCAGCACCTGCGCGGCGAACGCCGCGCCGGACTGCCCGTTCGGCGTGGGGATCCAGACGTAGAAGGTGGCCCGGAGCGGCGGCACGGACCAGCCCAGACGGCGCATCGCCGCCATGACGCGGTCGCGGCGGGCCTGGAAGACGCGCAGCCGCTCTGCGACCGGTTCCTGCGGCCCGCTGAGGGCGGCGATCCCCGCGTGCTGCACGGCGCGGAAGACGCCGGAGTCGATGTTGGTCTTGATCTTCCCGAGCAGCCCCACGGCCTCCGCGTTGCCGACGACGAAGCCCACCCGCCAGCCCGTCATGCAGTAGGTCTTGGAGAGCGAGTGGAACTCGATCGCCACGTCCTTCGCCCCATCGGCCTGCAGGATGCTCGGCGGGCGGTAGCCGTCGTAGGCGATCTCGGAGTAGGAGTTGTCGTGGGCCAGGAGGATGTTGTGCCGCCGCGCGAAGGCGACCGCCTCCTGGAAGAATTCCAGCGTCGCCGTGGCCCCGGTCGGGTTGTTCGGGTAGTTCAAAAAGAGCAGCTTGGCCCGCGCCGCGACGTCCGCGGGGATGGCGTCGAGGTCGGGCAGGAAGCCCCGCTCCGCCCGCAGCGGCACGGCGAATGGCACCCCTTCGGCCAGGATCGTCGCGGAGCGGTACACCGGATAGCCGGGATCGGGGACCAGCGCCACGTCCCCGGGGTTCAGCATGGCCCAGGGCAGATGCGCGAGCCCCTCCTTGGAGCCGATGAGCGCCAGGACCTCGGTCGCCGGCTCGAGGGCCACCCCGAACCGCCGCCGGACCCAGTCGGCCACCGCTCGCTTGTACTCGATCGTGCCGCTGTAGGGAGGATACCGATGGCTGCGGGTGTCGGTCGCTCCCTCCATCAGGGCGTCGATGATGTGCGGGGGCGTCGGGAGATCCGGATCGCCCACCCCCAGGTTGATGACGTCCACGCCCCGGGCAGTCAGCTCCTCCTGCTTGCGGTCGAGGTCGGCGAAGAGATAGGCTCCGATCTGATCCAGTCGTCGTGCCGCCTGCATTCAGTCCCTCCTCGGCGGGGAATTGCAGTTCAGCCCTGACGATAGCACAGCCGCGGCGGCGCGGGCTACGGCTGCCGCGTCCATGCCGTCCACGGCCAGCCACCGGACGCGGGGGTCGGCCCGGAACCAGGTCCACTGGCGTTTGGCGAACCGCCGGGTGTTGCGCTTCAGCACGCGCACCGCCTCGTCCAGGGAGACCCGGCCGAGCAGGTAGGCGACGATCTCCTTGTACCCGAGGCCCTGCATCGCGGGCAGCTCGGGACCGTATCCTCGGGCCAGCAGGCCGCGCACTTCGTCCACGAGCCCCGCGGCGATCTGCGCGTCCACACGCGCGTCAATCGCCCGGTAGAGCGCCTCCCGCGTCATGGTCAGCCCGATCTGCAGCGCGGCGGACGGGGTCTCGGCCCGTCGCTGGAGGGCGGAGATGGGCTGGCCGGTGCGGGCGTGCACCTCGAGCGCGCGGATCAGCCGCCGGATGTTGCGCGGATGGATGCGCCCGGCGGCGATCGGATCGACGGCGGCGAGCCGCGCGTGCAGGGTGCCCGGCGCCCGGGCCTCGGCCTCCTCGAGGGCGCGGCGCAGCGCAGGATCGGGTGGGACGGGCGGGATCAGGAAGTCGTCGACGACGGCCCGGATGTACAGCCCCGTGCCGCCGACGAGCAGCGGCACGCGGCCGCGGGCCCGGATCCCCTGGATCGCCTCCTGGGCGAGACGGCGGTAGACAGCCAGGGTGACCACCTCGTCGGGATCGGCGATGTCGAGGAGGTGGTGCGGCACGGCGGCGCGCTGCTCCGGCGTGGGCTTGGCGGTGCCGATATCCATGTAGCGGTAGATCGTGCGCGAGTCGGCGGCGACGATCTCTCCGTTCAGCATCGCGGCGAGGGCCACCGCCGCGGCCGTCTTGCCCACGGCGGTCGGACCGCAGATCACGATCAGCGGCGCAGGAACCATCGCTCGATCTGTTCCCGTCGCACCGTGACCATCGTCGGCCGGCCGTGGAAGCAGGTGAACGGATCCTCCGTCGCGGCCAGGTCGCGCAGCAGCGCGGCCATCTGGTCGCCGCTCAGGCTGTCGCCCGCTCGGATGGCGGTGTGGCAGGCCGTGGCGATGGTCAGGCGCTCGAGGAGGTCCCGCGCGGCAGCCGGGCGGTCGCGCTCCAGGGCCTCGCTCAGCAACTCGCGCAGCAGGCGCTCCGCGCCAGCGGGAGAGGCCGTGGGCGGGATGGCCCGCAGCAGCACGGCGCGCGCCCCGAAGGGCTCGAGGTGGAAGCCAAGCGCCGCGAGCGTGTCCTGGCAGGCCGGGAGCAGCGCCGCCTCCCGGCCGTCGAGCTCGACGGCGAGGGGCGTGATCAACGTCTGCGCGGCCGGGTCCGCCGCGGCGCGGGCGCGGAGGAGGCGCTCGTAGAGGACTCGCTCGTGCGCGGCGTGCTGGTCGATGACGACCAGCCCCTCCTCCCCCTGAGCCAGGATGTAGGTCCGGTGGAGCTGGCCCAGCAGCCGCAGCGGGGGCAGCCGCCCGGTCTGCG
>DATLZI010000212.1:0-3844 GCA_035574075.1 bacterium
GAGCCGCTGGTCCGCGTGATGGTGGAGGCGGAGGACGCGGCCGAGGCCGAGTCGCTGGCCGCCCTGCTGGCGGAGGTCATCGGGCGGGCGGCCGGTCGCGCGGACTGATGGGCGGGGCCGATCCCCCGGGCCGGACCGCGTTCCCCGCCGCCACCCTGCTCGGCGTGCGCATCCACCTCCTCACCATGGCCCAGGCGGTGGAGGCGGTGCGCGCCATGATGGACGGCGCCGAGCCGCGCCACGTGCTCACCGCGCACACGGCGATGCTGGCCCGGGCCCGAAGCGATCCCGCCCTGCGCGACCTCCTCAACAGCGCCGACCTGGCCACGCCCGACGGCTTCGGCATCCTCCTGGTCGGCCGCATCCTGGGGGTGACCTTCCCCGAGCGCGTCGCGGGGGTGGACCTGGCGGAGGAGCTGTGCCGGGTCTGCGTCCGCGACGGCCGACGCGTCTTCCTGCTGGGGGCCCGCCCCGGCGTGGCGGAGGCGGCGGCGGCGGCGCTGGCGCGCCGCCATCCGGGGCTGCAGATCGCGGGCACGCACCACGGCTTCTTCGGCGTGGCCGAGGAGCCGGCGGTGGTGGAGCGCATCCGGGCCGCGCGGCCGCACCTGCTGCTGGTGGGGATGGGGTTCCCGCAGCAGGAGCAGTGGATCGCCCGCATGCGGGCCGTCCTCGGCGTCCCGGTCAGCATCGGCGTGGGCGGCACCCTCGACGTGATGGCGGGGCTGGTGCGCCGGGCGCCGCGGTGGGTGCAGCGGGCCGGGCTGGAGTGGGCGTACCGGGCCCTGCAGGAGCCCCGCCGCTGGCGGGTGGCGGCCACCATCCCCGGGGTCGTCCTGCTGGCGGTGCAGGAGCGGCTGCGGAAGCGGGCGATCTTCAGGTAGCCGCTTGAGTACTGGGGATTCCCCATCTTCCAGGGGCTCCGAGGGTCATTCGGAAGTATTAATATTTTCCGTTTCACGGAAAAGTGTTACACTTGAGAAAACAGTGGGGGAGGGGGGACACGTCCCTACGAGTGCCATGGAGGCCGGAAATCGCCAGATCCTCGATGATGCGCTCTTTGCCCTGAAGCGCCTCCCCGGAGTGAAGTGGGGGCCGACCGATGTACGCTGGCCCCCCGGGAAGGGGGTGCAGCTCTTCGATGCCGAGGTCACCCTACGCGGAGATGGCCACCGGCAGCGCTTCCTGACGACGGTCCGGCGGTTCCTCAGAGGCCTGGAAGCGCTCGCGTGGGTTCGAGAGGCGCAGTGGCGCGCCGAGCGGGCCGGCGAACGATTCCTCCTCGTCACCCGCTACTGCGCCCCACCGACGGCCGAGCGGCTGGCTGCGGAGAACGTCAACTTTCTGGATGCCGCCGGCAACGTCCACCTGAAGATGGGGGACCTGACCATCCTCGTTACGGGACGGAAGATCCCTCGCGAGCGGACGAGGGGCACGACCCAGGGCGTTCTGGTCACGCCGGGAGCGCTGCGTGTCATCTACCTCATCCTCGCAGAGCCGAATCGGGCGTGGCGCATCCAGGAGATCGCGCGTGCCGCCGGCCATGGCGTGGGATGGACCCATGCCATCGTGCAGGCACTCGTGGACGCGGGACTGCTGAGGCGAACCCGCCCGAGGGGTCCTGTTGTCGCGTTGGATCGCGAGCGGCTGCTGGCCCGCTGGATCGCCGACTATCCGGTGGCGTTGCGGCCCAAGCTGGCCTTGGGGAGATATGCGCCGGTCGAGCTGCGGGGTACTCGTCCAGCCCTGGAGGAGCCGGCCGAGCGCTATGCGACAAGGGGCAGGGTGGCCGCGGACGCGGCAACCGGGGTTGCGGATGTGGCGGCCCGCGTGCGGGGCCTTGGGGACCGAGGGCAAACAGACCGGCGCATCGTGTTGGGAGGCACCTGGGGAGCTGATGCGCTCGTTCGGTTCTATCGAGGCGCCCGACTCGTCCTGCATGTCGACCCGCCCGCCCATGCCTGGATGGAGCCCCTGCGCATCGTGCCCGACGACCGCGGCCCGATCACGCTGCTGGCCCCGGTCGTTCCCAGGATGTGGGAGCATGCCATCCCCACAGCCGAAGGCCCGGTGGCCCCTCCGCTGATCCTCTACGCGGAACTCCGCGCCGACCCCGATCCGCGAGCGCAAGAGCTGGCTGTCGAGCTGGCCCGCAAGTTCCCCGAGGTGTCCGGTGGCCACTGATCCCGCCTGCCTCATGGCGCTTCGGACGCTCGTGGCCCTCTTTGACCGCCGGCAGGTCCTGTACGCCCTGGTCGGAGGAACGGCGGTCCAGTTGATGGAGGGAGTGGTGCAGGCTCGTTTCACCGTCGATGTAGACGCGATCGTCCTCGCGCACGGGGTGGAGGAGCTGCGCAGCGTGCTGGCCGATCTCGAAACGCGGGGGTGGCAGCGCGATCCGGAACCGTACAGGATGCTGGCTCCCGGAGGATGCCGCATCGATATTCTCCCGTACCTGGCAGGGGAGATCCGGGGCGATCGGCTTCGGCTACCGGGTACAGACAGGATGTTGTCCACTGCGGGTTGGATCGAAGCGGTCGCTGCCGCCCAAAGGACCGAGGTCCCGGGGATCGGCGCGATCCGGATCGCTCCGCCGCAGAACCTGGCGGCGCTCAAGGTCGCGGCCTGGCATGAGCGAGGCGGCGGGACGAACAAGGACGCCTACGACCTCTTCATCATGGCAAGGCGTTTTGGGAGCGACGACGACGTCCTCCGACTCCTGCGCGAGCGGGTCGTCGACCATCCCCTCGAAGCGCGTGCCGCCCTGCTGGCGCGTGCGATCCGCGAGGCCGTTCCCACCGTGCGTGATCCGCTCCGGGCGCTGGGCCGTAACCTGGCCGACCCCGGGACAGGAGCGGCGGCGCGTCTGTGGAGGGACTGGCAGGCAGATGTTGATCAGGACGCTCTGGAAGGGGAGATCCGGGCGGTCGGGCGCGGGCTGCTCATAGGCGCCGAAGACGCAGGGATCCCCCGCTGAGGACGACGGGAGGGAGCAAGAAAAGGGGATAGTATACGATAGGAAGGCTTTGAGACGGCGAGCCGGAGGGAGGTGGGACGGAACGTTCATCGGTGCCGCAGCGCCTGACCCCTGAGGCCGTTCCTCGGGGGTGACGAGGGAGGGGATCTCGAGGCATCGGCGGGTGACCCTAGGCCCTGTTCCGGGCCTGCACCGGCCCCGGCGCCCGCCGGGGTCAAGGCGGCTCACAAACCCCGGAGGCAACTCCGGCCCAGAAGGCCGCCGGGAACAGGACGGAGCGGACTCGCTCCGTCCGGGCACGCGATCCAGGTGAGACGACAACGACGGCTCCGCCGCCGGGTGGCAGGCGCTGCGCGCGCGCCCGGGCGGAGCGGTGGAGGCGGACGATGTGCGGCATCATGGGGTACATCGGGCAGCGGGAGGCGCTGCCCATCCTCCTCGATGGGCTGCGCCGGCTGGAGTACCGCGGCTATGACTCCGCGGGCGTGGCGGTGCTCGGCAACGGCCACATCGAGGTGCGCAAGACGGCGGGCAAGCTGGCCCGCCTGGCCGAGGTGGCCCAGGCCGCGGGATTGCTCGGGACCGTCGGCATCGGCCACACCCGGTGGGCGACGCACGGCCTGCCCACCGATGAGAACGCCCATCCCCACAGCGACTGCACCGGCTCGGTGGTCGTCATCCACAACGGCATCATCGAGAACTTCCTGCCGCTGAAGGAGGCGCTGCAAGCGCGCGGCCATACCTTCCGCTCCGACACCGACACGGAGGTGCTGGCCCACCTGATCGAGGAGGAGCTGCGCGGCGGCCCGCCGGGCGCGCCCGGGGCGGCGGCGACGGCGGGGAACGGGGCGGCCGGGGCGGCGACCG
>DATLZI010000213.1:0-5866 GCA_035574075.1 bacterium
CAGCCGCCCGTCGCCCGGCTGGCCCTGGAGCGCGGCCTGCCGCTGTTCCAGCCCCCGCGCCTGCGTGCGCCGGAGGTCCTGGCGCAGCTGCGCGCGCTGGCGCCCGACGTCCTGGTCACCGTGGCCTACGGCCGCATCATCCCCCCCGAGCTGCTCGAGCTCCCGCGTCTGGGCGCGATCAACCTGCACCCCTCCCTGCTGCCGCGGCACCGCGGCGCCTCGCCGATCGCCGCCGCCCTCCTCGCCGGCGACACGGAGACCGGCGTGACCGTGATGTATCAGACGATGGAGCTCGACGCCGGCGACATCATCCTGCAGCGCCGTGTGCCGATCGATCCCCAGGACACCGCGCGCACCCTGGAGGAAAAGCTGGCGCACGTCGGCGCGCAAGCGCTGATCGAGGCCCTCGACCTTGTGGCGCGGGGTGTCGCTCCCCGCATCGCCCAGGACGCCGCGCAGAGCACCTACGCCGGCCGGCTGACCAAGGAGCACGGGCGCATCGACTGGGCGCTGCCCGCGGAACGGATCGCCCTCCTCGTGCGGGCGATGGATCCCTGGCCGTCCGCGTACACCTTCCACCGCGGCCGGCTGCTGAAGATCTGGCGGGCGCGCGCCGTCCCCGCGCCCGCCGCGCCGCCCGGCACGATCCTCGTTGTCCGCCCGGGGGAGGGGATCGTCGTGGCCACCGGGGAAGGGGCGCTGCAGTTGCTGGAGGTGCAGCTGGAGGGCGGCCGGCGCATGACCGCCGACGAGTTCGCGCGCGGGGCCCATCTGAAAGCCGGCGAGCGATTGGGCGACGGCGAGGCGGCGCACCCTGTATAATGGTGCCCAGCGGAGGTGAGGGGCTGCATGTTCTACTGGGATCCAACCTATGTGCTGCTGGTGCCGGGGATCCTCCTCGCGCTGTACGCGCAGTTCAAGGTCCAGTCCACGTTCCGGCGGTACGCGCAGGTCCGGACGGGGACGGGCTACACGGGGGCCCAGGTCGCCGCGGAGTTGCTGCGCCGCCAGGGGATCACCGACGTGAAGATCGAGCCGGTGGCGGGGATGCTCGCCGACCATTACGATCCGCGGACGAAGACGCTGCGGCTGTCCCCTGACGTCTACGGCAGCGACTCCATCGCGGCGATCGGGGTGGCGGCGCACGAGGCCGGCCACGCCGTGCAGCACCAGGTGCGCTACGCGCCCCTCGGCCTGCGCTCAGCGATCGTGCCCCTGGCCACCTTCGGGACGAGCGCGGCGTGGATCCTCTTCCTCCTCGGCCTGATCCTGAGCGCGCCCCGCCTGATGGACCTGGGCATCCTGCTCTTCCTGGGCTACGTGCTGTTCGCGATGGTCACGCTGCCCGTCGAGTTCAACGCCAGCGCCCGCGCCGTGCAGCTGCTGCAGTCGCACGGGTTCGTACTGCCGCAAGAGGCGCAGGGCGTGCGGGCGGTGCTGAACGCCGCGGCCCTGACCTACGTCGCCGCGGCGGCGATGGCCGTCCTGCAGCTGATCCGTTTGATCGCGCTGCGCAACTCGCGCGACTGACGGAGCGGGGTCCGATGACGCCCTCTCGCCGGGCGGCTGCGACAGCCGCCCGGCGCGTGTCTGGGGCCAGCGCGCGCGAGATTGCGGCGCTGGTCCTGGCGCGCGTCGACCAGGGGGCGGCCTTCAGCAACGTCCTGCTCCGGGCCGCGCTCGCGCGGGCCGCGCTCTCCGAGGCCGACGCGGCGCTGGCCACGGAGCTGGTCCTCGGCGTCTTGCGGCGGCGCGCCCGGCTGGACTGGACGCTCGCCGGCGTCCTCCGCCATCCGCTGGACACCCTGCCGCCTCGCCTTCGCGCCGTGCTGCGCTGCGGGGCGTACCAGCTCCTCTTCTTGCCGCGCATCCCCGCCCACGCCGCCGTTGACGAGGCGGTGACCTTGGCTCGCCGGCACGGCCACCGGGGCACCGCCGCGCTGACGAACGCGGTGCTGCGGCGGATCGCTGCCGTGGGCGAGCGGCCGCTGCCGAGCGGGCCGGTCGACGAGCAGCTCGCCGTGGAGGAATCCCATCCGCGCTGGCTCGTGCAGCGCTGGCTGCGCCGGTTCGGCGAGGCGGAGACCGTGGCCCTCTGCCGGGCGAACAACGCGCCGGCGCCGGCCTACGGCCGGGTGAACACGCTCGCCGTAACGACGGAAGCGGCGCGGGAGCGCCTGGCCGCCGCCGGCCTGCAGGTCTCGGCCACCGAGCTGCCCGAGGGCATCGAGCTGGCAGGGCCCTACCGCGCCCGGCGGGCAGCGGTGGACGCCGGCTGGCTGACGATGCAGGATCTCGGCGCGATGCTCGTCACCCACGCCCTCGACCCCCAGGCGGGGGAGACGATTATCGATGCCGCGGCGGCGCCCGGAGGGAAGACGACGCACATCGCCGAACGGATGCGCGACCGCGGGCGGGTCATCGCCTGCGACATCCACCCGGGGAAGCTGGCGCGCCTCGCCGCGCGCGCCGCCGCGATGGGCCTCGCTTCCATCGAGGCGCACCACCAGGATGCCCGGGCCCTCGGCGAGGCCTTCCGCCACCAGGCGGACCGGCTGCTCCTCGACGCTCCCTGCAGCGGCCTGGGGGTGCTCCGCCGCCGCCCGGACATCAAGTGGCGGCTGCGCGAGGAGGATCTTCCCGCGCTCGCCCATCTGCAGCGCGAGCTGCTGTGGGGGGCCGCGGAGGCCGTGCGTCCGGGCGGCGTCCTGGTGTACAGTGTGTGTACGACGGAAGAGGAAGAAGGCCCGCGCATCGTGGAGGCGTTCCTGCGGGAGCACCCCGGCTTCACCCTCGAGGCGATGCCCCTGCCCGGCCGGTTCGCCGAGGCGCAGCGGACGCCGGGCCTGGCCGTGCTCTGGCCGCATCGGCACGGCACCGATGGGTTCGTCATCGCGCGCTTCCGCCGCCGGGATGGGGCGTGAGATGGCGATCAGCACCAACGCGCCGATCGACCTCAAGGGGCTGACCGTCGAGGAGCTGGAGGCGTTGGCCCGCCGCCTCGGCGAACCCGACTACCGCGGCCGCCAGCTGGCCCGCTGGCTCTACCAGGCCGGCGCGCGCTCCTTCGCGGAGATGACCGATCTGCCGGAGGGGCTGCGCGCGCGGCTGGCCGAGGTCGCGCGGCTCACCGTGCTCCGTCCGCTGGCCGCCGTGCGGGCCGACGGCGGCGACACCGTGAAGTACCTCGTGCGCCTCGACGACGGCGCGACCGTGGAGACCGTGTTCATGCGCTATGCCGACGGCCGGCGCAGCGTGTGTCTCTCCACCCAGGTGGGCTGCGCCATGGGGTGCACCTTCTGCGCCACGGGCCTGGCCGGGCTGACGCGCAACCTCAGCGCCGCGGAGATCGTGGACCAGGTGCTGCTCGTGCAGCGCGAGCAGGGCGAGCGGGTGACGAACGTGGTCTTCATGGGCATGGGCGAGCCGCTGGCCAACTACGCCGCCACGCTGCGCGCCCTGCGCCTGCTGAACGACCCCCGCGGTCTGAACATCGGCATGCGGCACCTCACCGTCTCCACCGTCGGCCTCGTCCCGCAGATCCGCGCCCTGGCCCGGGAACGCCTGGCGCTGACGCTCGCCGTCTCCCTGCACGCCCCCGACGATGCGCTGCGCCGCACCCTGGTGCCGATCACCCGTCGCTGGCCGATCGCCGAGCTGCTGGAGGCCGCCGCGGAGTACGTCCGCGTCACCGGCCGGCGCGTGTCCTTCGAGTACGTGCTCCTGGAGGGGGTCAACGACGCGCCCGAGCAGGCCGAACGGCTGGGGCGGCTCCTGGCCGAGCATGCCCGGGCGATCGCCCAGACGCCCGCCGCGGCCTGGCACGTGAACCTCATCCCCTGGAACCCGGTTTTCGGGATGCAGTACCGCCGCCCCGCCCGCCGCCGGGTGGCCGCCTTCCGCGCCGCCCTGCAGCGCTGCGGCGTCCCGGCCACCGTGCGGCTGGAGCGGGGGGTGGAGATCGACGCGGCCTGCGGGCAGCTGCGACGGACGCACGGCCTGGAGGGCGGCGCGGCGGTGGGAGGCAGGACGCGCGCATGATCGCCGCGGGCTCGGTGGTCGCGGGGCGGTACGAGATCCTGGACCGGATCAGCGAGGGCGGGATGGCCACGGTCTTCCGCGCCCGCCGGATCGCCGACGGCGAGATCGTTGCCCTGAAGATCCTCCGTGAGCAGTACGCCGGAGACGTCGAGTTCGTCGCCCGCTTCGAGCGGGAGGCCAAGGCGGTCAGCGAGCTGATCCACCCGCACATGGTGCGCGTCTACGACAGCGGCGCGGACGGCGCGGTGCGCTTCATCGCCATGGAGTACGTGGAGGGCGAGAACCTCAAGGAGTACATCCGCCGCCACGGCCGCCTGGCGCCCGAGCGCGCCCTGGAGATCGCCGCGCAGGTCTGCGACGCCCTGGAGTACGCGCACGGCCACGGCATCGTGCATCGGGACATCAAGCCGCAGAACATCCTGCTCACCCGCGACGGGCGCGTCAAGGTCACCGACTTCGGCATCGCCCGGGCGATGAGCTCGGCGACGATCACGCACACCGGCACCGTGCTGGGATCGGTGCAGTACCTGTCGCCCGAGCAGGCGCGCGGCGCGGCGGTGGGGCCGTCCACGGACATCTACTCGCTGGGGGTCGTCCTCTACGAGATGGTCACCGGGACGCTGCCCTTCGAGGGCGATACGCCGATCGCCACCGCCCTGGCGCACGTCAACCAGCCGCCGCCGTCCCCGCGCACGCTCGTCCCCACACTGCCGGTGCGGGTGGAGGGGATCATCCTCTTTGCCCTGGCCAAGTCCCCCGCGCGCCGCTACCGCAGCCCGGGCGAGATGCGCGGCGATCTGCGCGGGGAGACCGAGCTGTGGAGCCGCGTCCCGCCGCACACCTTCCTGGAGCAGACCTCGCCGACGATCGTGCTGCCGGCCGCGCCCCGGCCCGCCCGGCCGCGCGTCCCCCCCGCGGTGACGGTGGTCCTGGCGACCGTCGTGCTCCTCGGCGGGGTGTGGGGCGGCTGGCGGGCGTTCAGCAGCTACCTCTTCGTTCCCGAGGTGGAGGTGCCGAGCCTCGTCGGCCGGCCCCTCCCCCTGGCCCAGCGGCTGGCCGAGACCAGCGGCGTCAGCCTGACCGTGCGCGAGCGCGTCTACAGCACGACCGCGCCCGCGGAGGCGATCCTCTCCCAGGACCAGCCCCCCGGCAAGCGCGTCAAGCGCGGGCGGGTGATCAGCGTGGTCGTCAGCCTGGGCCCGGAGATCGTCATCGTGCCGGACGTGCAGCGCCGCTCCCTGATCGAGGCGCGGCTGCTCATCGAACAGGCCCGACTGGTCGTCGGGGAGCTGCGCGAGCAGTCCGATGAGGAGGTGCGGGGCGGGTTCGTCGTGACGCAGGATCCCCAGCCCGGCGCGCGTGTGGAGCGCGGAAGGCCGATCAACCTCGTCATCAGCAAGGGGCCGCAGCGCGTGGAGATGCCGCCCCTGGTGGGCCGGCCGCTGCGGGACGCCCGGCGGATGCTCGAGGAGCTGGGGATCACCCTGAGCGACGTGCGCACCTCGCCGACGACTGATCTGGAGCCGGGGATCGTCGTAGACCAATCCCCCCCGGCCGGCCGGCGGGTCCGGCCGACCGACCGGGTGACCGTCGTCGTCACGGTGCGGCCGGGGGAGGAGGGGACGCCTCCGCCGACGCCGGTCGTCACCGCGCAACCCCAGGCGCCGTCGGGCGAGGACGAGAAAGCGACCCGGGTGCAGCTCATCGTCCCCGCCGGGGAGATGGAGCAGGTCGTGCGCATCGTCGTCATCGACGAGCAGGGCATGCGCACCGTTTTCGAGCGGCGGCTGGCCCCCGGGGCGCGCGTTACGGAGGTCATTCGCAC
>DATLZI010000214.1:0-2072 GCA_035574075.1 bacterium
GAGGGGACGTCCTGGCGGAGGTGGTCGGCGAACCAGCGGACGATGTGGCGCAGCCGCTCCAGGCGGTGGGCGGGCTTGCCGATCCGCGAGAGGTCATGGCTCTCGTTGGGGAAGCGCACGAAGACCACCTCGCGGCGCAGCTTCTTCAGCGCGGCGAACAGCTGCTCCGCCTCGGGGATGGGGCAGCGCAGATCCATCTCGCTGTGCAGGATCAGCAAGGGCGTCTTGATGTTTGCCACATAAGCCAGGGGCGAGCGCTCCCAGTACCACATCGGCGACTCCCACGGGTCCCCGGGAAACTCCCAGAAGCCTTTCATGAAGGCGAGGTCGCTCGTGCCCCACTGGCTGAGGTGGTTGCTGATCGAGCGCATCGTCACCGCGGCCTTGAAGCGATCGGTGTGGCCGATGACCCAGTTCGTCATGAACCCGCCGTAGCTGCCGCCGGCCACGCCGAGGCGGTCGGGATCCAGGAAAGCGAAGCGCTCCAGGGCGGCGTCCACGCCCCGCATGATATCCTCGTAGTCCTTACCGCCCCAGTCGTGGTGGGTGGCCGCCGTGAAGCGCTGGCCATACCCCTGGCTGCCGCGCGGGTTGGTGTAGACGACGGCGAAGCCGGCCCCGGCCAGCACCTGGAACTCGTGGAAGAACGCCTCGCCGTACGCGCCGTGCGGGCCCCCGTGGATCTGCAGCACGGTGGGGTACCGCTCCCCGGGCCGCCAGCCGACCGGCCGCATCACCCACCCTTCCACGGGCCACCCGTCGGCGCCCTCGTAGGTGAAGCGCTCCGGCACGCTGAGCTCGACGGCCTCCAGCCGGGCGGCGTTGACCGCGGTGAGACGCCGCTCGCGCAGCGCGCCACCCTCGAACTCCAGGGCCCAGAGATCGCCCGGGGTCAGCGGGTCGGAGACGGCGATCACCCCGCGCCGCAGGTTCCGATCGAAGCTCGCGCCGTAGATCTCGCGCCGGCCGGTCGTCAAGGTCGTCACCGTCCCCGTGCCGACGTCGATCGCCGCCAGCTGGGTGGTCGCGCCCTCGGCCACGAGGACCAGCACGGTGCGGCCATCCGGGGCCCACCGCGGGGCGCCGACTTTCGGATGGGCGCGCATGTCGGTGATGATGTGGTGCGTGAGACTGCGGTCGAACTCCGGCGCCAGACGCACCGCCGCGCCGCCGTCGATGCCCACCACCCACAGGCCGGTGTTGGTGGCGCTCATCGCCGCGTTGTCGTGACCGAGGTAGGCGATCCGCCGGCCGTCGGGCGACCAGGCGGGCTGGCCGCAGGGACCCAGCGACGCGGTGAGCCGGCGCATCGGCCCGCCCTCGGCGGGGACGAGCCAAACGTCGGTGACGTTCGTGTAATCGGCGTCGTCCGACCGGTTGGCGACGACGGCGATCCAGCGACCGTCGGGCGACCAGGCGGGATCGACGTGGTCGAAGTCGCCCGCTGTCACCTGCCGGATCTCGCCGCCCTCGGCGGGCACGGTGAAGAGGTGCTTGTAGCGCCCGTCCCAGAACCCCTCGCCGTCGAACTTGTACCGCACGCGCGTGATGACCTTGACATCGGTGGCTGCCTCTCCCTGGAGCGGTGTGTCCTGGGGCGGCTTGCCGATGAAGGCGATGGTCCGGCCGTCCGGCGACCAGGCCAGATCCGTCACAGCGTACATCCCCGAGGTCAGGGCGCGGGCTTCCCCGCCGTCCGCGGCGATGACGTAGATCTGCTTGGGCCGCTTCGCGCCGGGCGCCGCGCCCGCGCTGCCCCGGTCGGAGAGGAAGGCCAGGGCCCGCCCGTCTGGAGACCAGCGCGGCAGAGAGTCCTGGTGCGCCCCCCAGGTGAACTGGCGCATCCCGCCGCTATCGAGATCCATCATCCACAGATGCGAGCGGTAGGTGTCGGCCTCCCGGTCCACGGTCTTCTGCACCCAGACGACGCGGCGGCCGTCGGGGGAGACCTGGGGATCGTCGACCCACGTCAGGGCCAGCAGATCGTCGATGGTCATCGGACGTTGAGGCATCCCGGTCACTCTCCGTGTCAGAGCTGTGCTGCACTTTCCTGGCGCGGCGGCGCGCTCCTG
>DATLZI010000215.1:0-11809 GCA_035574075.1 bacterium
GGGTGAGCGAGCCGCCGTGATCCGACGCGCGATCGGTGCTGCCTGCGGGCTGCTGCTCGCCGCCGCCACCGCCGCGGCGACGCCATCTCCCGCAGCTCCGGGGACCGCTCCCCCGATCGAGGTCACCGGCGCGGCGTTCGCCGAGCTGGACGAGCGCGCCGGGATCTGGACGCTGCGGGGCGCTCCGGTGGTCGTGCGCCGCGGCGAGGTCCAGATCGAGGCGCAAACCGTGGTCTACGAGACCGGGCCTCGGATCGTGCGCGCCGCCGGGACGGTCACCTATCGCGACGCCGCGCTCGAGGTGACCGCGGCCCGCCTCACCGCCTGGCTGGAAGAGGAGCGGCTGCTCGCCGAGGGCGGGGTGACGGCGCGCGCGCCGGAAGGCCGTCTCGCCGCGGGCCGGGTGGAGCTCGTGGCCTCCCGGGAGGAGCTCATCGCCGAGCAGGATGCGCGTCTGGTCCACGAGGACCTGGAAGGGCGGGCGGGGCGGATCGTCCTGCAGCGCCGTGTTGGCCTGGCCACGCTCTCCGGCGGCGCCACGCTGCGGCGGGGCGCCAGCGAGACCCGCGCGGCGACGATCGTCGTCGATCTACGGCGGCGCCGGATCACGGCCAGCGGCGGCGCCGTGGTCACGGTGGTGCCGGAGCGGTGACCGACGGGATGCTGGCCGCCGAGGGGCTGGTCAAGCGCTACGGCGCGCGCACCGTGGTGAACGGCGTCTCGATCCGTGTGCGGCGGGGCGAGATCGTCGGTCTCCTCGGCCCCAACGGCGCGGGGAAGACGACGACCTTCTACCTGATCGTGGGGTTGGTGCGGCCCGACGACGGGGAGGTCTCCCTCGACGGCCAGCTGCTCACCGACCAGCCGGTGCACGCCCGCGCCCGGCGCGGCATCGGCTACCTGGCGCAGGACCCCTCGGTCTTCCGCGGACTGACCGTCGAGGAGAACATCCTCATGGTGCTCGAAGCCAACGGCACGCCCCCCGCGGAGCGCCGGCGCATCCTCGACCGCTTGCTGGAGGAGTTCGGCCTGACACACCTGCGCGCGCAGCGGGGCCGCGTCCTCTCCGGGGGCGAGCGCCGGCGGGTGGAGATCGCCCGCGTCCTGGCGATGCGTCCGTCCTACGTCCTGCTGGACGAGCCCTTCACCGGCGTGGACCCTCTGGCCGTCGCGGAGATCCAGGATGTCGTTCGCTACCTGCGCACCCGCGGCATCGGGGTGGTCATCACCGACCACAACGTGCGGGACACCCTGGCGATCACCGACCGCGCGACCGTGATCAATGAAGGCCGTGTCCTGCTCGAGGGCAGCCGGGAGGCGATCCTCGCCGATCCCGAGGTCCGGCGGGTGTTCCTCGGGCAGCGCTTCGAGATGTGAGCGCGATGGCTCTGCCGATCCTGGACCGCTACCTCTGGCGCCACCTGCGCGACTTCTTCCTGTTCGGCGTGGCCATCTTCACCCTGCTGCTCCTGATCAATCACCTCTTCCTGCTGGCGCGGCTGGTCCTGCAGCAGGGCGCGCCCTTCACCGCCGCCCTCGAACTGCTGGTCTATCGCCTGCCGTACTTCCTGGCCTTCAGCTTCCCGATGGCCATGCTCACGGCCAGCCTGATGGCGATCGCGCGGCTGAGCGATGGCCAGGAGATCACGGCGATGCGTACCAGCGGCATCAGCCTGGCCCGCATCGCCGCCTCGGTCTGCACCGCCGGGCTGCTGGTCAGCGTCCTGACCTTCGTTTTCAACGAGGTGCTGGTCCCCGGCGCGGAAGATCGCTACCGCCAGGCCTTCCACCGGGCGCTCAACGCCCCCGCCGCGCCGGTGCAGGAGCAGGTGCTCTTCCGCGACCAGCAGGAGGGCATCGAATCCGTCTATTACGCGCGCCGGTTCCTGGTCGAGTCCGGGGTGATGGAGGGGGTGGTCGTCAACCAGTTCGAAGGAGGCCGCCTGGTGCGGGTCATCGAGGCGCCCCGCGCCGCCTATCTGGCCCAGGAGTGGGTCTTCCAGGAGGGGACGATGTACCTCTTCACGGGCCCGACGACGGTCGCCACCCGCTTCGAGCGCCTGACCCTGGCCTTGCGCCGCACGCCGCGCGAGATCGCCCTGCCGCGCCGGGAGCCGTCCGAGATGAGCATCCGCGAGCTGCGCGCCTTCATCCGGCTGCTGCGGCGTTCGGGGGAGAGCGCGGCGCGCTACGTCGTCGAGGTGCAGTCCAAGCTCGCCGTCCCGGCCTCGGCGGCGCTCTTCGCCCTCCTGGCCGTGCCCCTCGGCCTGCGCCCGCACCGCTCTGCTCCGTCGGTGGGCCTCGGCCTGACGATCGTCGTCCTCATCGGCTACTACATCATGATCTCGATCACCCTCACCCTGGGGCAGAACGGCCGGCTGCACCCGATCGTCGCCGCCTGGTTGCCCGACGCCGTCCTCCTCGCCGTCGCCATCGCCCTCCTCCGGCGGGCGGACCGATGAGAGGCGCGCTTCCCGCCGTGCTGCTGGCGGCCGCCCTGCTGTTCTTCGCCGGGCTCGGGCGCGCCACGCTGTTCGATCAGGACGAGGCGAAGTACACGCAGGTGGCGCGGGAGATCCTGCGCACCGGCGATCCGATCACCCTCCACGTCAACGGGCGGCCGTGGTTCGTGCACCCGCCGCTGTACATCTGGCTCGTCGCCGCGACCGGCCGGGTGCTGGGCTTCACGGAATTCACGGCCCGCCTGTGGTCGGCGGTGGCCGCGCTGGTCGGGCTCTACGCCACATACCTGCTCGGCCGGCTGTGGTTCACGCCGCGCGCCGCCCTGCTCGCGGTGGTCGTCCTGGCCTCCACCTTCCAGTACTTCGCCCACGCCCGGCTCGCCGTCTTCGACGGCCTGCTGGTCGCCTTCATGCTCCTGGCCTTCCATGCGTTGCTGCTCGCCCGGGCTGGCCGCCCGCGCCGGCTGTACGCGGCCGCGCTGTGGGCGGGATGCGGCACGCTGACCAAGGGGCCGATCGCCCTTCTCCTGCCTCTCCTCGCCGTCGCGGCGTTCCTGCTCCTCCGTCGGCAGCGCCCCGGCCTGCCGGTCCGCGCCGTCGCGGGGGCGGCGGCGGTGTACGCGCTGGTGGCGGTGCCCTGGTACGCCGCGGAGTGGGTGCGCCACGGGATGCCCTTCCTGCGCACCGTCCTCGGCTACTACACCCTCCACCGCTTCGTCGGCGTCGTGGAAGGGCAGTCCGGACCATGGTGGTACTATGGGCCCGTGCTGATCCTCGGCGCCTTCCCCTGGACGGCCTTCCTCGCCGCGATGCTGCCGTACCACCTCCGCCGCCGCGCCGCCGACGGGAGCCTGCACGTCCTGCTCTGGGTGGCGGTGACGGTGGCGTTCTACAGCGCCGCCGGGACGAAGCTCCCGAACTACATCCTGCCCCTCTATCCCTTCGCCGCCCTGGGGATCGGGGCGATGTGGGACGCCGCCCTGGCGGGGGAGCGGGAGGCCCGGCGCGGTCTGGGCGCGGCCTTCGCCGGCACTGCCGCGGCCCTGGTCCTCTTCGCCGCCGAGATCGCCCTCTTCGCACGGCTGAAGTACCCGGGCGCGCTGGATGGCCTGCAGCCGCACCTCGTCCTGGTCGCTTTCATCCTGGCGGTGTGGCTGGCCGCCGCCGCCGCGCTGTACGCCGTGGCGCTGCGCCGCGCCAGCTTCGCCATGACGGCGGGGACGATGTGGGTGCTGGCCGCCTTCCTCGTCTTCGGCACGCTGCCGCGCATCGACGCCGCGCGGCCGATCAAGCCCGTGGCGGCGGCGGTGCGGGAGCGCCTCGGGCCCGGCGAGAAGCTGGTGGGCTACCGCATCAGCGACCACCAGACGCTGCTCTTCTACACCGACTGGGCGGTGGAATGGCTGGACGATCCCGCCGCGGTGCGCGAACTGGTCTGCCGGCATCCGCGCGCGGTCATCGTCGGGCGGCCCGCCGAGCTGGCCCGCTTGCGGGGCGACCTGGAGGCGGGGGGCGCGGCGCAGGTTCGGCCGATCATCACGCGCGCGGAGCTGGCCGCGATCGAGGCGCAGCGCGCGGGGACGTGCGGGCAGCCGTGACGCACCTCAGCGTGATCGTCCCGACCTACGACGAGCGCGAGTCGCTGCCCCTCCTGGTCGCTCGCCTGCGGGAGGTGCACCGCCGGCTGCCGATCGAGATCGTCGTCGTGGATGACGCTTCGCCTGACGGCACGGGCACGGTGGCGGAGCGCCTGGCGCGGGAGGGGACCGTGCCGCTGGCCGTCATCCACCGCGCGCGCAAGGCCGGCCTGGCCTCGGCGGTGCTCGCCGGCGCCGCCGTGGCGCGGGGCGAGATCGTCACGGTGATGGACGCCGATCTCTCGCATCCACCAGAGCTGCTCGTGGATCTCGCCGCCGCGGTGCGCGCCGGCGCCGACGTGGCGATCGCCTCACGCTACGTGCCGGGCGGCGGCATCGCGCACTGGCCGCTGCGCCGCCGGCTGGTCAGCCGGGCGGCCACGCTGCTCGCTCGCGCCGTCCTCGGGCTGCGCGTGCGGGATCCGCTCTCCGGGTTCTTCGCGGTCCGCGGCGCGCTGCTGCGCGAGGGCGACTACCTCGGCGCCGGCTACAAGCTCCTCGTCGAGGTGCTCGCCCGCCATCCCGAGGCGCGCGTCGTTGAGATTCCCTACCGCTTCGCCGACCGCGTCCGGGGCCGCAGCAAGCTCACCGGCGGCGAGATCGTGGACTACCTGCGGCTGCTCGCGGCGTTACGGCGAAAGGGACGACGATGGAACTCGGCGCGCTTCTGATCCCGGTGCTCATCATCCTCAGCGGCGCGATCGCCCTGGTGGGCAACGCCGTCGGCCGGAACATCGGCCGCCGGCGCCTGACGCTGCTGGGCCTGCGGCCCCGGTACACCGCCCAGGTGATCACGGTGGCCACCGGGATGCTCATCACCATCACCACGCTCCTCGTCGTCCTCGCCCTCTCCCAGGAGGCGCGCGTCGCGCTGTTCCGGCTGAACGAGGTGCTGCGCGAGACACAGCGCCTGGAGGAGGAGATCCGCAAGCAGGAGGCGCGCCTCAAGGAGCTGGCCCTCGGCGACATCGCCTACCTGACGAACCAGGAGGTGGTGCGGGAGGTGATCAACGGGGCCCTGCCCAGCCGCAGCGTCCGCCAGCACGTCCTGGCGGTCGTGCAGCGGGGCGCCGACCTGGCCCGGCAGAACGGCATCGGCGCCGACGCCTCCGGCCAGGTGCTCATCCTGACCCCGCCCAACCTCTCCTGGGAGACCATCGTCACGCTCGTCGACCAGCGCGATACCGAGACCGTGATCCGGCTGGTCGCCAGCCAGAACACATTGCGCGGGGAACCGCTCCCCGTGTTCGTGCAGCTCTTCGACAACCGCCGGGTCTACCAGGCCGGAGCCGTGCTCGCCACCGAGACGGTGGACGGCAGCCGCACCCCCGAGCAGATCGGGCAAACCCTCCTGCAGCTGGCCGATCGGGTCTCGCGCCAGAACCGGGGACGGATCCTGCCGCCGCCGGGCACACTGGTCACGGCGCCGCCCAACGCCGTGATCGACGTGGACAACCACCGGGAGGCCGTGGCGCGCGTGGCGCAGCTGGGCCGCCCCGTGACGGTGCGCCTCATCGCCGCGCAAGACATCTACACCGTCGGCCCGCTCGTCGTCTCGTTCATCGTCGGCCGCTGAGCCGGAGGAACGGCCCCAGCCGGGGCGAACCTCCCCACCACAAGGGTGCATGGTTGGCTCCGCCGCGGGCGGAGCCCGAAGAGGGAAGTCCGGTGCGAATCCGGCGCGGTCCCGCCGCTGTGACCGGCGAGGACGCCCCCTGACGGCCACTGGGATCAGCCTGGGAAGGCGTGGGGCGTTCGATGAACCGGGAGCCAGAAGACCTGCCTGCACCACTCGCCACACGCCTTCGAGGCAGAGGAGGTGGGCGGCATGCGCTGGTGGCTCCCGGTCGTGCTCGTGTGCGTCCTTGTTGGACCCGCGGTGGCGGATCCTCCTCCGGTCTTCGAGCTTCCGGAAGTCCTGGTGCCCGGGCCGCGGCCGCAGCCGCTGCGGACCACGCCGGCGTCGGTGACCGTGATCACGCGCGCCGATCTGGAGCGGATCGGCGCGCGCACCGTGGCCGAGGCGTTGCGCCTGGTCCCCGAGACGACGGTACGCGCGTACGGCGGCTTCGGCAGCCTGGCCGAGGCCAGCATCCGGGGGTTCGGCCCCGGCCAGGTGCTGGTCCTCATCGACGGCATCCCGGTGAACAACGTCGCCCTCGGCCAGGCGGATCTCAGCACGATCTCCACCGCCGGGGTGGAGCGCATCGAGGTGCTGCGCGGCGCCTTCGGCGCGATCTCCGGGAGCGGCGCGCTCGGGGGCGTCATCAACATCGTCACCGGCGGCGGCGGCTCCACCGTGCGCGCGCGGAATGGCAGCTACGGCGAGCATCTGCTGCGCGTTGATCTCGGAGGACCGGCGGGCTCCCTGACCCTCGAATCCGCCTCTACGGCCGGCGCCCGCCCGAACAGCGACGCGGCAGGCTTCACCGCCAGAGGGGCATGGCCTCTCGGCGGAGGCCGGGTCTCCGTCCACCACACCCGCCTGTATGTCGGCACCCCCGGCGACGTCGCCTTCCCCACTCCGCAGGATCGGCAGGCCCTGATCCGCTCGCTGGGCCAGTTCGAATGGGGCGGCGCCGACGATCCGTGGCGCGTCCGCCTCTCCGGCGGGACGGAGTCGCTCACCTTCGCCTCCCCCTTCGGCGGCAGCACCTTCAACTCCACGCAGGTCGCCGGGACGGTCCAGCGGCAGTGGCGGCTCACCCCGGCGCGCCTGCTCGTGGTCGGGTTTGAGGCGCAGCGGCAGGCGCTCGACGCGACGGTGTTCGGCTCGCCGATCGTCCGGGACGCGACGGTGGCCGCAGGCTTTGCGCAGCTCGATGCGGCGCTCTCCCCCCGCGCGCTGCTCTCCACCGCGGTGCGGGTGGACGCCCACTCCTCCTACGGCGCGGCGGTGAACCCGCGGGCGGGGGTCGTCGTGACGCTGGACGAAGCCACGCTGCTTCGCGTCGGGGCGGGCCGCACCTTCCGCGGGCCGACCTTTCTCCACCTGTACTACCCCGGCTGCAGCGATCCGGCGCTGCGGCCCGAATCCGCCTGGACCGCGGAGGCCTCGATCGAGCGGGCGGCCCGGTGGGGGCGCGCCGTGTTCACGGTCTTCCAGACCGACGCCGTGAACCTCATCTCCGGAGGATGCCCGCCGCAGAACATCGGCGCCGCCTTCGTCCGAGGCGCCTCGGTGGAAGCGCGCGCCGCCTGGGGACCGTGGTCTGTCCTCGTGCATGCCACGCTGCAGGAAGCGGTGGACCGCACGACCGGGACGGACCTGCCGCGGGTGCCCGCCTTCTCCGCGCAGGCTGCCGTGACACGGGTCCTGGGCCCGGGATCGCTCACGCTGCTGGCCGGCCACGTCGGGCCGCGGCGCGACCTGGACTTCTCCGTCTTCCCCGCCGCGGCGGTGACCCTTCCCGGCTACACCGACGTCGCCGTGCGCTACGAGCGTGCGATGGCTTCGGGATGGACCATCGTGGCGGGCGCGGACAACCTCCTTGACGTCCGCTACGAGGTGGTCAAAGGGTACCCCGTTCCCGGCCGGACGTTCTTCCTGGCTGCCTCGCGGAGGTTCTGAGATGCGCCCGGCTCTGAAGTCGACCATCGGAGTCGTCGTCGCGATCGTGGCCGCGGTGGTTGTCGTCGAGCAGATCGAGCCGATCCGCCCGGCGCGTGATGGCCGCGGGTCGGGCGAGACCTCCCATGTGATGGGTCCCTCAGCCCTGGAGGAGGGCGGGGAGGTCGCCGGGCCCCTCGAGCCGCCCTTCCGTCCGCGTCGGGCCACTCCGCCTCGGTCCACCGGAGCCCTCCGCCCGCGATCCGCGGCGCCGGCGGCCCCCGCGCCGGAGCCGGACCCCGCCGCCCTGGCCTCCGCCGTCGGCCCGCTTGAGGCCCCTCCCGCGGGCCGGAGGGGGGATGCCCGCTCGAGCGATGGCATGAGCGTGGCTGGACCGGAGAGATCTCCCTCGACCGCACCGGCGCCGAGCGAGGGGTCACCGCCCGCCTCCGCCGACGCGCCGCCCCCTGCGCCGGTACTCAGGCCGCCTGTACTGCTGACCCCGCAGGCGCGCTACCCGGGAGAGGCGCAGACCGTCTTCGTGGACCGGTCCCGCCTGACCCCGGAGATCCGACTGTCAGCCGCGCAGGGCCGGGTCGTGCTCAAAGTGCTGGTGCGGACCGACGGCACCGTGGCGGAGGTCCACATCGAGATGTCGTCGGGTCATGCGGCGTTGGACGACGCCGCGCTCCGCGCCGCGTACGGATGGCGTTTCGAGCCGGCCGCCCGCGACGGCCAGCCGATCGAGGCCTGGGTCCTCATCCCGGTGCGGTTCCTCATCCCGTGACGGGTCCGGCGGTGGTCCTGGCGATCGATCCCGGACGCGAGAAGTGCGGCCTGGCCGTCCTGGCCGCTGACGGAACGGTGCTTGCCAGGCGCGTGGTCGCCGCGATGGAGCTGATCGTAGCGGCGAAGGATCTCGCCGGTCGGTACGCGCCCCAGGCCATCGTCGTCGGAGACCGTACGGCTTCCGCGAGCGTGCGACGGGCGCTGGCCCAGGGGCTGCCCGATCTCCCCGCCGAGGTCGTTCCGGAAGCCGGCACGACGCTGGAGGCGCGGCGGCTGTACTTCGCCGACCATCCTCCCCGGGGGTGGCGGCGGTTCGTGCCCCTGTCCCTTCAGGTGCCTCCCGAACCGTACGACGACTATGCCGCCGTGGCCCTGGGGCGCCGGTTCCTCTCAGGCCGGCGGGAGGGCGCGCGCCAGTGATCGCGGCACATCCCCGAAAGTTCCATGGAAGGGGCAGGAAATGCCGGGCGGCCGTTGTATACGAACCCGGGGCCACGGGGCGGCAGGCGAGAGGGTTCGTTGACAGTCGCGTCGGTCCGCCCGTACAATTCTACTTGGCTCTTCTTCATGGTTCGCCTTGGTTCGCCGGGTCCTCCCGGGGCCCATGGAACGGCGTACGCAGGCTCTGTTGCAAGATGTCACCCGCGATCAGGACCTAAGGATGGTTCGCGGACGGTGCTGCGGCGAGGGGGAGGTGAGGGTGGAGCAACGCACGCCGACTCCGCCGCCGTGAACCGGTCCTGAGGAGCCGATCACGGGGACAGCGGGCAGACGGCCAGCGGGCGCGGAGAGGAAACACGACCACTTGCCGCATCCGACGGGTCGCTGCTCGGAGAACCCACAAGGGGGTAACGAGCACACATGAGGAAGGTCACTCTTGCCATCGCAGCAGCGCTCGTGCTCGCGATCGTCTCCCCCGCCTTCAGCCAGCCGTTCGCGGACGTGCCCACCGATCACTGGGCGTTCGACGCGATCGCGGAACTGGCGGCGAAGGGCCTCATCGAGGGCTATCCTGATGGGACCTTCAAGGGCGATCGGGCGATGACGCGCTACGAGATCGCCATGGTGGTGGCCCGGCTCCTCGCGCGGATCGAAGCGATCAAGATCCCCGCGCCGCCGGCCCCGCCGAAGATCGACGTCACCCGGGCGGACATCACCACCCTGCAGCGGCTGATCAACGAGTTCCGGGCGGAGTTGGCCGCCCTGGGCGTGCGGGTCACCGCGGTGGAGGAGGAGCTGGCCGCTCTGCGCGGCCGCCTGGACAACACCCGGGTGGAGGGCTTCGCGTTCTTCCGCTATCAGGCGCCTCTGACGGGCAGCGGAGCGCCGTACACCTACGGGCTCTTCAACCTGACCTTCAACGGGCGCATCAGCTCGACCGCGTCCGCGACAATCAACACGCTGCTTGACAGCGGCGACGGCGGTGTCTTCGGCTTCGGCAGCGGCACCAGCTCGACCTGCAGTGGCGGTAGCGGCTACTGCACGCCCGGCGTGACGTTCGACCGCGCCTACGTCGACGTCGCGGCCTACGGCCTGAACTGGCGGCTCGGCCGGCAGACCTACATGCTGGGTCCGATCGGCCTGCTGTTCAGCGAGGGCTCGCTGGCCGTCTACGCCGGCAACTCGGTCGGCATCGACGGCCTCAAGGTCACGGGCGGCTTCGGTCCGCTCAACTTCGAGGCGGCCGGATTCACCTACCAGTACGATCCGGCGTCCCTCGCCGCGGCGCAGTCCATCCTGATGGTCCGCGGCTCGACCGGGCTGCTGCCCGGCTGGACGGTCGGCGTGAACTACGTCACCGAGCGCACCAACCAGCTCGGCACCCCGGCGAACACCACGAACAGCGGCTGGTCTGTGGACGTCAGCGGCGCGGTCATCGCGGGCGTGACGCTGCAGGCCGAGTACGCGTCGTTCACCGCCTCCGGCGGCACGGCGCAGAACGCCTATCAGGTGAACGCCACGCTCAACCTGGCCCAGCTCACGGGTATGACGACGTTCAGCCCGTCCCTGCGGCTCCAGTACAAGAACCTGGCCTGGACGACCAGCGCCCCGATCTACCGCGGGAGCGGCGACATGTTCGGGCTGGGCTTCACCTCTGACTACACCGCCTGGAACGCGCGGCTGAGCCTGACGATCAGCCCCCAGTTCCGGCCGTACGTGAACTTCGAGTCGGGCCGGGTCATCTCCAGCGGAAGCACGAACACCGAGCTTGAGCTCGGGTTCTTCAGCCAGGTCACCCAGGGTGTGACGGCGCAGTTCCGCTATCAGCGCCGTGAGTTCCCGGCGGGGACCGTGGCCACGAACCGCTATCGGCTCCAGCTCAGCACGTCCTGGTAAGCGCAGGACGGGTTGCTATCGGCAGAGTCCCCGGGGTAAGATGGCCCCGGGGACTTCTGCTTTTCCATCTGCGTTTCCGGCTTCTGCCTCTTCGACGGGGGTGATCGGGTGACGAAGGGGATCCTGCTCGTCGCGATCCTGGCCATCGCCGTGGCGCAGGTCCTGCCCTCCTGCGGCGGCGAGGAGCGAACGATCACCGGCTGGGTGGAGGCGAAGTACTGGCACGGCCGCCGGCAGTCGTACGTCATCGTGATCAACAACGTCGAGTACAACGTGCCCGACGCGTTCTACGACGAGGTCGAGGTGGGGGACCTGGTGAAGCGGGAGAACGGCATCTGGACGATCGTCCGCAAGAAGGGCACCTGATGCGCCCCGGCGTCCTCGTCGCGTTGCTCCTCACCTTCGGACTGCTGCCGCCGGCTGCGGCGCAGCCCGCCGTGCGCACCGTCGTCGTCGCGGAGTTCGAAAACGCCAGCGTGGACAGCATCGCCTGGCACGCCGGGCAGTTCAGCGCCCTGCTCGGGCAGCTGCTGCAGCAGCAGGGCGGCGCGCCGCTCCGGGTCGTCGGCGCGGCGGCCGCGGCCCAGGCGATGCGCGCCCTGGGCTACACGCCGGCGGACCTGGTCTCGCCGGCCCGGGCGGCGGAGGTCGCCCGTCTGGTGGGCGCGGACTGGATCATCACCGGACGGTGGAGCCAGCTGCGGCTGGTCGCGCTGCCGGATCCGGTGGATCGCCTGGAGCCGATTCCGCCGGCGCGGGACGTGCTGGCCGTGGCCGACGTGACCGTGCGCGTCCTGGACGCGGGAACGAGGCGAACGCTCTTCGAGGGCCGCTTCGGCGGCCAGGCCGCGGGCGACGGCTACGGGTCGCTGTACATCGCCGCCTACCAGGCGCTGGCAGCTGCGGCGCGGTCCGTCGTCCGCCTGTAAGGCTCGCCGTTGACGATGCGGCGCGCTCTGTGCTAGAGTAGCGCCGAACTCCTTTAAGCCGGTCCGGAGAGGCCGGAAAGGATGCTGCGTGGCGCTTAGTGGCTC
>DATLZI010000216.1:0-3528 GCA_035574075.1 bacterium
GGCCCGCCGATCCTGCTCATGGACGAGCCCTTCGGCGCGCTGGACGAGATCACGCGCGACCACCTCAACCAGGAGCTCCTGCGGATCTGGAAGGCCACGGGCACCACGATCGTCTTCGTGACGCACAGCATCCCCGAGGCGGTCTACCTCTCCGGGCGGGTGCTGGTCTTCTCGCCGCGGCCCGGCCGGGTGGCCGAAGAGGTCGTCGTCGATCTGCCCTACCCCCGGCACCAGAGCGTCAAAGATACGCCGGAGTTCCTGCGCCACACGGCCGCGGTGCGGCGGGCGCTGGCCCGCGGCGGGAGCTAGTCGTGCGCGCGATGACCTCCCCCCCGCCCGCTGAGGCCGCCGCCGTCGAGCCGGCCCGGACTCCCGCCGCCACCGCAGCCGGCGCCCAGCTCGTGCGGCGGTTCCTCCTGCCGCCGGCGGCGCTGCTGGCCATCGTCGTGCTGTGGCAGGCGATCATCAGCCTCTTCCACGTGCCGCCCTACATCATCCCGACGCCGTCGTCGGTGGCCCGCACCCTGGTCGCGCAGCGGGGCATGCTGTGGATCAACGCCGTGCCGACGATCTTCGAGAGCCTGGGCGGTTTCCTGCTGGGCAACGTCGTGGCCGTCGCCGCGGCGGTGGCGTTCGTCCACAACAAGACGCTGGAGCGGACGTTCTACCCGCTGGCCGTGGCCATCCGCACCGTGCCGATCGTGGCCATCAGCCCGATCCTGGTGCTGCTCCTGGGCAACGGCTACGCGCCGAAGGTGGCCATCGCCGCGCTGATCACCTTCTTCCCGACGCTCGTGAACATGGTGCAGGGGCTGCAGGCCGCCGACGCGCAGGCCCTCGAGCTGATGCACGTCCTCTCGGCCACCAAGGGCGAGACCTTCCGCTACGTGCGCTGGCCGTCGTCGCTGCCCTACCTCTTCGCCGCCCTGCGCGTGGCCTCCACCTCCAGCGTGCTCGGGGCGATCGTCGCGGAGTGGATCGGCAGCAACAAGGGGCTCGGCTATCTCATCGTGCTCACCACCTTCGACTTCCGCACGTCCCTGCTGTACGCCGCGATGCTCGTGGCCTCGGCGATCGCGCTTGGGTTCTTCCTCTTGATCAGCATCCTGGAGTGGGCGGTGGTGCGATGGGAACGGTAGGCCCGCGCTCGAGCGTCCTCGACCCCGGCGGCCGGGTCCCGGTGATCCGGGAGTGCGACGTCCTGGTCGTGGGGGGCGGGCCGGCCGGCCAGGCGGCGGCCGTGGCCGCCGCGCGGGCGGGGGCCGACGTGGTGCTGGCGGAGCGGTACGGCTACCTCGGCGGGCTGGCTTCCGGCGGGATGGTCCTCGTGCTGGACGACATGTGCACGGAGACGGAGATCTCCGTGGGCGGGCTGGCCCTCGAGATCATCGACCGGCTGCGGGTGCACGGCGCCGCGGTCACCCCGCCGCCGGAGGACTGCTTCCGCAACGACGCCGCCATCCGATCGCGCTGGGTGCGCTGGGGCTTCGAGCACATCTACTCCCGGCAGCGGCCCAAACCGATCGTCTACGCCGCTTCCTTCGATCCCGAGGGCTGGAAGCAGGTGTCCCAGGAGATGGCCCTCGAGGCCGGGGTGTCGCTGCGCTTCCATTCCTGGTTCTCCCGGGCCATCGTCGAGGACGGCGCGGTGCGCGGCGCCATCCTGGAGACCAAAGCCGGTCGCCAGGCGGTGCGCGCCGGGGTGACGATCGACGCCACCGGAGACGGCGACGTCTTCGCCTCGGCGGGCGCGCCCGCGGTGGAAGGGTCCTACATCATCACCCTGGTGCACCGTCTGGCCGGGGTGGACACCGAGGCCGCGTTGCGGTTCGAGGAGGCCGAGCCCGCCGCCGCCCGCGCCGTGGACGCCCAGGTGAAGCAGATCCTGGGGGGCGCGTGGGACCTCTGGTGGCTCCTCACCCCGCGCCCGGGCGTCGTCTGGTGCAACTGCCCGCACCTGCCGGGTCTGTCGGGGCTCAGCGTCGAGGACCTCACGCGCGCCGAGATCGAGGGCCGGCGTCGGTTCATGCGGCTGCTGGAGTACATCCGCACGCACTATCCAGGGTTCCAACACGCCTACATCCTCGACGCCGCCCCGCAGATCGGCGTCCGGCAGACGCGGCTGCTCGCCGGCGAGTACGTCGTGACGAAGGAGGACATCTTAGAGGGCCGGCGCTTCCCGGACGTCATCGCCCGCGGCCGCGACTACTACACGCCCTACCGCAGCCTGCTGCCCCGCGGGGTGGACGGCCTGCTCGTGGCCGGCCGGTGCTACTCGGCGACCCCGGAGGCCCAGCGCATCAGCCGCGAGATCCCCCCGCTCATGGTCATGGGCGAAGCGGCCGGCACCGCCGCCGTCCTCAGCCTGAGCGCCAATGTGCCGCCGCGGCGCCTCGACGTGGCCGCGCTGCAGCGGCGGCTGCTCGCGCAGGGCGTCAACCTGGGCATGTCCGCCCCGGTGCAGGCCTCATGAGCACCCGGTTCTGCGCGGTCGAGCGCCGCGGCCGCATCCTCCTCGTGACCCTGAACCGGCCCGAGGTGCGGAACGCCCTGCACCGGGCCGCCTCCGACGAGCTCGACGAGGTCTGGTCGGCCTTCGAGGCCGATCCGGAGCTGTGGGTGGCCATCCTCACCGGCGCCGGCGACCGGGCGTTCTGCGCCGGCTACGATTTGAAGGATCCCGCCGAGCGGGAGGGCGCCGCCTTCCTCGCCCACCGCCACCCGCGCGGCTTCGGCGCGCTCACCCACCGTTTCGGAATGATCAAGCCGGTGATCGCCGCCGTGAACGGCGCGGCCCTCGGCGGCGGCTTCGAGCTGGTCCTGGCCGCGGACATCGTCGTCGCCGCAGAGCACGCGGAGTTCGGCTTCCCCGAGCCGCTGGTGGGCCGCATGGCGATGGACGGGGGCATGCACCGCCTGGTCCGGCACATCCCCCTCAAGGCGGCCATGGGCATGCTGCTGACCGGCCGGCGGATCTCAGCCGCCGAAGCCCACCGCCTGGGGCTGGCCAACGAGGTGGTCCCCCTGGCCTCGCTCCAAGAGACGGCGATCGCCTGGGCGGAGGCCATCGCGGCCTGCGCCCCCCTCTCGGTGCGGGCGACCAAGGAGATGGTGCATTCCGGGCTCAACCTGCCGCTGCGCGAGGCGATGGCCCTGCTCACCCCGGCCGCGGCCCGGGCGCTGGACTCCGAAGATCAACACGAAGGCGTGCAGGCGTTTCGCGAGAGGAGGCCGCCGCAGTGGAAGGGACGGTAGGCCACCGGCACGCTCCGGCCCCCGGACCGGGGCCGCTGGCCGGCGTGGTCGTGCTGGACTTCAGCCAGGTCGAGCTCGGCCCGTGCGCCACGCAGGTGCTGGGCGATTTCGGCGCCGACGTCATCAAGATCGAGCGGCCGCAGGTCGGCGACCTGGCGCGAGAGCACCTGAAGCACCCCAGCGGCGAGAGCGCGGTGTTCTGGAGCCTCAACCGCAACAAGCGCAGCGTGGCCATCGACATCCGCACCCCGCTCGGCCGCGAGGCCGTACTGC